>CAZMFD010000042.1:0-26050 GCA_964565445.1 uncultured Geobacteraceae bacterium | reverse complement strand
GACGGCGGTGATAAAAGAATCCGTAGGGGCGACGCATGCGTCGCCCTTTCTTTTCATGCCCTTTCCATTATGCACCTCGGGAAATCGGGCGATTCATAAATCGCCCTTACAAATCCATCGCCCTTACCATATCGGTTGTGTTATGAGTACCCGCATGAAATCAACACATCATCTATTCATCCTGTTGTGCCTGTTGATTACCACCATGGTACCGGTCACTGCAGCTGCCGACAAATTTTCAGTGCCCGCCCGCCTGGCATCAAAATCCTTGCTGCTGGGCGGCGCCAGGGCCGGTGATCATCTGATTGTTGTCGGAGAACGTGGTCATGTCCTGCGCAGCAATGATCATGGCCGGAGCTGGAATCAGATCACTGTCCCGACCCGGGCAACCCTGACCGCGGTAACCTTTGCTGACGATCAACTTGGCCTCGCTGTCGGTCACGACCTGACCATTCTACGTACCGAAGATGGAGGACACCACTGGGAGCTGATTCACGAAGACCTTGACGAACAACCACCACTGCTCGATGTTCTGTTCATTGATGCAGATAACGTCTTTGCGGTTGGCGCCTACGGCACGTTCTTCGAATCGACTGATGGTGGTCGCAACTGGGAGTCGCGCTGGATCAGCGAAGACGATTTTCACCTGAATGCTATCACCAGCACTCCAGATGCCATCTACATCGCGGCTGAAGCAGGCACGGTATACCAGTCCAGCGACAACGCTAAAACCTTCCACGAACTCTACCCTGACTATGAGGGTTCATTTTTTGGCATTCTCGCCATGGCCGATAATGGCCTGCTACTCTATGGCCTGCGCGGTAATCTGTTCCACTCAGACGATGGCGGCGCCAGCTGGCAGCCCCTCGCTACCGACACCGATGCCGGCCTCACCAGTGCCATCCAGCTTGCCGATGGCACCGTGCTGGTAGCCGGTTTAAGCGGCACCCTGTTGACTGTTGATCTCATCCAGCAACAGGTAATTCCCCGTAATGACCCCGCCCGTAAAGGGTTCAGCAAACTGCTGGCAACTGCTGATGGCAAGATTGTCGCCATCGGCGACTTCGGTGTCACCCTGCTGCCCGCAGCCCTGTTTCACTAACCACCACGCCACGAGACGCGACCATGAAACGCCAACGCATCACCAGCCTGTTGGAAGGCTTTATCTTCACCAATCGCCCCCTGCTGCTGGGCATGTTCATCATGATCACCCTGTTGATGGGGTACTCCCTCTCCAACTTGCGGATTGATGCCGGATTCGCCAAGCAATTGCCCCTGCAGCACGAATACATGCAGACCTATATTGATCATGGTCAGGAGTTCGGGGGTGCCAACCGCATCATGATCGCCCTGATGGCCAAGGATGGCGACATTTTCAACGCTGATTTTTTCCGCACCCTCGAGCAGGCCACAAATGATGTGTTCTTTATCCCCGGTGTCGACCGTTCACAGGTCAGCTCTCTGTTCACCCCCAATGTCCGTTACACCGAAGTGGTTGAGGACGGCATTGCCGGCGGCAACGTGGTTCCCGCTGACTTTGTTGCCGATGCCGACGGTTTAGAACAGGTCCGCGACAATATCCTTAAAGCCGGGATTGTCGGGCGGCTGGTTGCTAACGATTTCAGCGGCGCGATGATCAGTGCTGAATTGCTTGAATTCGACCCCGGCAGCGGGGAACGTCTTGATTTTATCGGCGTTGCCCGGCAACTTGAAGAACAGATTCGTGACCAATATCAGAGCGACCAGATCGACGTTCATATCATCGGTTTTGCCAAGATTATTGGTGATATTGCCGATGGCGCCAAACGGGTTATTCTGTTCTTTGTGATCGCCTTTGCCATCACCACATTGCTGGTTTTTTTCTATACCCGTTCCTTTATCCTGACCCTGGTTCCCCTCACCTGCTCGTTGACTGCGGTCATCTGGCAGCTCGGTATGCTACCCGTCCTTGGTTTTGGTATCGATCCCATGGGGCTGCTGGTGCCGTTTTTGATTTTTGCCATTGGTGTCAGTCACGCCGTCCAGATGATGACCGCCAATATCGCCGAAGTGCGTGCCGGCGCCGATCGCATGACCGCAGCCAAGGCCAGTTTCCGCCAACTGCTGATCCCCGGTTTTGTCGCCCTGGCCAGTGATACCATTGGCTTTATCACCATCCGCCTGATCGAGATTCAGGTGATCCAGGAAATGGCGATAACCGCCAGCGTTGGCGTTGCTGCTATCATCCTCACCAATCTGGTACTGCTGCCGATCCTGCTCTCCTACGTGCGCACCGGCAACCGCTACTATCGTCGGGTCAATCAGCAGGTTGAAGTCCTTAAACCGGTCTGGCGTTTCTTCGAGCGGGCCGCAGAACCGGGTCCGGCCAAGGTCATCATTGGTGTGGCGCTGGTGCTTTTCGCTTTTGGTGTATGGAAGGCCGGCGATGTCCAGATTGGGGATATGCACCGCGGCGTACCGGAACTGCGCTCTGACTCCCGTTACAACCTCGACAGCGAGGTGATTACCCGGAAATTTGCCATCGGCATCGATCTGATTTCGGTAATTGTGGAAACCGAAGCGGATGCCTGCATTAATTATGAGATCATGGAACAGATCGATCAGTTTGCCTGGCATATGAATAATATCGATGGGGTGCAGTCGGTGATCAGCCTGCCGCTGGTGGCCAAAACCATCTATGCCGGCTGGAATGAAGGGAGCCTGAAGTGGCGGGTCTTGCCACGCAACCAGTCAAGCATGGTCCAGGCCGTTGGTTACGTGCCCACCAGTACGCGCTTACTTAATTCCGATTGCAGTGTGATGCCGGTGATGATTTTTACCGAAGATCACAAGGCAGAAACCATCGACCGGGTCGTGGCAGCGGTTAAACAATACCGGGACGACCACTCGGACAACAACGTCCGTTTTCGCTTGGCTACCGGCAACGTCGGGGTCATGGCGGCGACCAATGAAGAGGTCTCGGCGTCACAGTTTCCGATTCTGCTCTATGTCTTTGGAGCTGTAACCCTGCTGTGCTTTATTCAGTTCCGCTCTTTAAGAGCAATCATCTGCATTCTCCTGCCCCTGGGACTGGTATCGCTGTTAGCCTATGCGCTGATGAGCATTCTTGAAATCGGCCTGAAGGTGTCCACCCTGCCGGTCGTGGCCCTCGGAGTCGGGGTCGGGGTCGACTATGGCATTTATATCTTCAGCCGTCTGCGCGCCAACATGAATGCCGGCATGCCCCTACAGCAAGCCTACCTGCACACTCTGGCAATCACCGGAAACGGGGTCTTCTTTACCGGCGTAACCCTGGCCATCGGGGTGGCTACCTGGATTTTTTCGCCACTGAAATTCCAGGCTGACATGGGAATCCTGCTGACCTTCATGTTCCTCGTCAATATGCTCGGTGCCATCCTCCTGCTGCCGGCATTAG
Organism: uncultured Geobacteraceae bacterium; assembly: GCA_964565445.1. Taxonomy (GTDB): domain Bacteria; phylum Desulfobacterota; class Desulfuromonadia; order Desulfuromonadales; family Geopsychrobacteraceae; genus Pelovirga. Next base: position 22,635 of record CAZMFD010000042.1, on the reverse strand, counting down.
CCTGCCTCCTCTACCCCTCAAAAAAAACCGCCGAAGCCGAAAACGATCCTTCCTGATATAATCATCCTGTGCCGTTCCAAAACGGAACGGCACAGGGGCGCCAAAAGACAAAAACGCTTTATATTATGTTGACCTGAACGTAAGGGGTCGTAGAATAAAGCAAGGGATGTTTCATCTAAAAGCTGCTTGATTTGAGGCCTGCAACGACCAGCAAAGGCAACAAGGATGACCAAGACGACCAAACCACTCCCTTGGCGCTCAATTCCTCAGATGCTCAGAAATGTTGCCCAGGATGTTCCCGATCATCCGTGCATCAGCTTCAAACGTGGTGGTGGTTATCTGTCCTTTTCTTATCAGGAATTCTACACCCGGGTGTTGATGACTGCCCGTGGCCTGCGCAAGGCCGGTATCAAACCGCAGGACAAGGTCGCCATCCTTTCGGAAAACCGCGTCGGCTGGGCTATCGCCGACATGGGGATTCTGGCAGCGCGGGCGGTTACCGTACCGATCTACGCTACCAGCACCGGTCACCAGGCCGCCTTCATCATTCACCACAGCGGCGCGCGAATCGTATTCATCTCCAACCGTCAGCAATATGAAAAACTGCTGGTCATCCGTGAGCAGATACCCCACGTCGATATGGTCATCTCCTTTGACCGTTTCCTCGGGGAAAAATCCCTGCCGGTCTATACCCTGTATCAATTATCCGAAACTTCTCATCCGATCACAGCTGAGGAACAACGCGAGATTGAAGCCCATATCAGTGCCATCAATCCTGATGACCTGATGACCATCATCTACAGTTCCGGCACCACCGGTGAACCAAAAGGCGTGATGCTGACCCACTTCAATGTCGCTATCAATGCCTGGAGCAGCCTCGAACATACCGGCCACACATGGAGGGACGGCACCTTTTTGAGCTTTCTGCCCCTAAGCCATGTACTCGAACGCACTGCCGGCTACTATGCAGTGCTGATGTGCGGGTCCCATATCGCTTTTGCCGAGAGCATCAACACGGTGGTGGAAAACATCAACGAAGTGAAACCCTCAGCGATGATCAGTGTACCGAGACTGTTTGAGAAGATCCATTCGCGGATTTATGAAAGTGTCCATCAGATGACGCCGATCAAACGTCAACTTTTTCATGTTGCCGTCAAGATCGGCCGCGCTTATGTCTATCGGCGCTATATCACGCGCCGGCCGACGGCTCTGCTCGGCCTGCAATACAGCTTTTTCGATTGGCTGATTTTTCGCAAAATTCGCAAAAAATTTGGTGGTAAGCTCAAATTTTTTATCAGTGGCGGCGCCCCCCTCGATACCACAATTAACGAATTCATGTGGATCCTTGGTATTCCGGTCTTTGAGGGGTATGGCTTAACCGAGACCAGCCCGGTGGTCGCGGTCAATAGTTTACGAGAAAATCGCTTCGGTAGCGTCGGTCGACCACTCAGTCAGACCGAGCTGAAATTGACCGCTGAGGGGGAACTGTTGGTCAAAGGCCCGCAGGTGATGCTGGGGTACTATCGTAACAATGAACTGACCCACCAGGTCTTGTCCGACGGCTGGCTGCACACCGGTGATACGGCCCGGATTGATGAAGATGGTTATCTGTATATCATCGATCGCAAAAAAGAGATTATTGTCACCGCCGGCGGTAAAAATATCCCGCCCCAGCCGTTGGAAAACAGTCTGAAACTTGATAAATATATCTCCCAGGCTTACATTCACGGCGATCGCAAACCTTATCTGGTGGCCCTGCTGACGCCGAACCTGGAACGTCTGCTAGAATATAGTCATCTACACAAAATCAGCTACTTAGGGCTGGATGATCTGGTTACCAATCCGCGCGTTCTTGCCCTTTATGACGAACGCCTGGAGCAGTTCAACCGCGAGCTGGCCCCCCATGAAACCATCAAAAAATTCGTATTGTTGGCGCGCGAGTTCTCTATTGAAGGGGGCGAGCTGACCCCGACCCTGAAGCTTAAGCGCAAGGATATTTATTCCCTCTACAAAAACCGGATTGACGCTCTTTATGAGCAGACGAATGGGGCTTTATTTAACCATGGAGGTCCAGCATGAGTCAGATCTAACGGGAGGCCGTCCTTGGTTCCGAAGTGATGTGGGCAACCATTGCCGCCCCTCTGGCCAATGCCGGCCTGATCGTCGGGAATGAAGAGAAAAAAATGGGAGTCAAAGGCAGTAATATAATTAAAGCCCGACACCCCTGGAGTATTTAATAAAATGAAACAACAACAAGATCTCAAGATGCCACCATGGCTTAAAAACCCTGAAGACAAGCCGCGCCGTGTTGGTATCGAACTGGAGATGAGCGGCCTTGATCTCAATCAACTGGCGGCCATTGTCGCCGATTTCCTCGATCTCGAAATAACCTCCGATGGCCGCTATGCCCGAATCCTTAAAGGTGACGATGCCGGCGAATGGATCGTTGAGCTTGATTTTAATCTACTCAAAAAAATGGGACGCGAAACCCGAGACCCTAACACCCTCGAAGGGGAACTGGAGACTTCAGTTGAAGAAGCGATTGCCTGGGCGGCCGAAAGTATTGTCCCCCTGGAGATTGTTTCCCCACCACTGCCCCTTGACCGACTACTGCAGGTAGAAGACCTGATTGCTGAACTTCGTGCCACTGGCGCCAAAGGCACCTCTGATCATATAGTGAACGCTTTTGGCATGCAGCTTAATCCGGAAATTCCAGCCAACGACCCTGCCATTATCACTGCCATCCTCAAAACATTTTTGTGCTGTTACGACTGGATTGTCAAACGGGCCGCTGTTGATCTCACCCGTCGCATTACCACCTACGTTGACCCCTTTCCCAATGAATACATTTTCAAAGTGGTCGATCCCGATTACCAGCCTGACATAGGCACCCTGATTGACGACTACCTGCACCACAACCCGACCCGCAATCGTGCCCTGGATATGCTCCCCCTGTTTCTCCATCTCGATGAAAAACGGGTGCGTAACGTCACCGCCGACGAGCTGATCAAGCCTCGACCGACCTTTCACTATCGCCTGCCCAATTGCGACATCCATAAAGATGACTGGGGGCTGCATCTATCCTGGAACGATTGGGTCAGAATGGAAGAATTGGCAGCGAATACACAGCGACTCAATGCCTGCTGTGAAAGATTTCAACAGTTACAGCGCAACCCGCTGCGGCGCTGGTTCGGCAATTGGAGCGAAGAACTGGAAGATAAATGGCTGGCCCCCTGAACACACCCGCTCACCGTCCATTCACCTTGCGCAAACGGCTGTTGCGCTTTGGAATAATTCTGCTGGTGCTGTTGCTGGCCATCGGCGGCTGGGGGTGGTGGACCTTTGTCAGCCCGCTCAACTATTCACCCCCCAGCTCCACTGTCGTTGAGGCAGGCGCAGGTGAACAGCGAGTTTTTGCCTACGGCACCCTCTGTAATCCCCTGGTGCGCTTGCTCATTACCCGCGAACTGACGGACCCAACCCTGGCCCACCTGCCCGGCTACCGCAAGCAGGGGCTTGATATTATTAAAGTTGATTCCGCGACAACGGCTGGTATGGTCTTTTCGGTGACCCCGCAGGGGCTACGGCGTCTCGATCGTTATGAGCGGGTGGGAGAACGCTACCAACGCCTCCAACTGACCCTGGCAGATGGCAAGCCCGCCTGGGTTTATCAGCGCTTGCAAGAGTAACCCAGCCGTCAATTATCGTCATCATTACTTGATGATCCAGGGGGTCCATGTTAGTAACGCCACCATCGCCATGCATAGATAAGTCGGGCAGCATAACCGTTGATCCGAGCAGAAACTGCAGATTCAGTTTTCATCCAAACCATGACCTGTTTCCAGTGCACCCAGAATCGGGCACTCACTGGTCGGGCCTTGACCGTCGCAGCAAGCATCCAACGATTCAAGAACTTCCTTCATGCGGGTTAAATCCCTGATCTTGCGTCCAATATCTGCAATCTTGCTTTCCGTCTGTTGTTTAACTTCGGCCTTGCTTGCCTGAGGGTCAAGCTGCAGAGAAAGCAACTCCTTGATTTCCTTCAATGTGAATCCAAGATTTTTCGCTCTTCTGATAAATCGCAGTCGCATTATGTCGCTTTCCGGGTAGATTCGGTAGTTGGATGGGGTTCGTGCCGGTGGGTCAATCAACCCTTCTTTTTCGTAAAATCGTACCGTTTCAATGCCAATCCCTGCACCCCCGGCAATTTTGCTGATTGTTAATCCTTCCATCATTCGACCCTTTCTTTTTAGCGATCCTGTAACAGCGCCTCCTGAAATTAAAAAGAAACTCCTGATCTTTGATTCTTTTCTGACAGCGACTGTTGACCCTGTATACTACTACAGAGTTTATCATGAAGCCATGAATCAGCAGAAGAACAAAGTATCTGGGTTTTTCCAGTCGATTTCATCGGTAGGTTGCCATAGCCTGACGTCGGAACCTGAACAGTAGCGACAGAATCAATAGGCGGATTAGAAACAGCTGCACCAGGAGAATAAATATGAAAAGACGGGATTTTTTGAAAAATAGTTTCACGGCTCTGGCGTTAACCGGAGTGGGAACCGCAGGACTTTCCATTTTCAGAAATCATCAATTTATTGGATCCGCCCTTGCAGCAGAGTCATCGCCACTTTTACCGATTCCGCCACTGCTCGACAATCTGGATAAAAGCGGACAGTCGGCGCAATTCCTCTTACACGTTCAGCAGGGAACCAAGAGTTTTTTTCCCGGTCTTGATACCCGGACTTATGGTTATAACGGAAATTTCTTGGGTCCAACCATCCGGGCCAGAAACAACCAAAGGTTTAAGGTCCAGGTCGATAACGACCTGAAGGAAGAAACGACACTTCACTGGCACGGTGTCCACCTGCCGGCAAAATGGGACGGTGGTCCCCGGCAGCCGATTGCAGCGGGAGCGTCCTGGTTCCCTGACTTTACCATCAAGCAGGAAGCGGCAACCCTCTGGTACCATGCTCACGCCATGGGCTCGACCGGAGAGCAGGTTTATGGTGGACTTGCCGGGTTGCTGATTGTTGAAGACGAAGTTTCCGACCAGCTGGGTCTGCCCCAAACCTATGGTGTTGACGACATTCCGATCATCCTTCAGGATCGACGCTTTTATCGCGATGGTGAATTCGCCTATGTACGCAATATGCATGATATCGTCAATGGTGTGATTGGCCCCCACCTACTGGTCAACGGCGCGATCTCACCCACCTTAAAGGCGACGTCAAATCTGTTGCGCTTGCGACTTTTAAACGGATCCAACTCGTCGATCTACAGTATGTCTTTTGCCGGACTCCCACAATTTCATATGATAGCTTCCGATGGCGGTTTTCTGGAGCGGCCGGTACCCATGAGTTCCATTGTCCTGTCAGCGGGCGAACGAGCAGAGGTTGTCCTCGATCTTTCCAGCCTGGAGTACCCTGAATCGGCCCTGATGGTTGACCAATGGGGTGGAAATCAATTCACCGCTATGACCATTCAAAAAGCGCAGACGTTGGATGAAAACGCTATCATGCCGAACCGGATTAAACAGGTAGAGCGGATTCCGGAGACTGAAGCCGCAAGGACCAGGACATTTGTTATGGAAACCATGGGGATGGGCATGATGATGGGAGGGCGCTTGACCATCAACGGAAAAAAGATGAACATGAGTCGCATCGATGCCAAGGTTGAGCTCGGATCGACTGAGATCTGGGAGATCGAAAACCGGTCAGCCATGATGATGAGCATGCCTCATTCGATGCACCTTCACGACGTACAATTTCAGATTCTGGATCGTAACGGACAGCAACCTGGCCCCCATGAACTTGGGCGCAAGGATACGGTCTTGATTCCCCCAGGAGAAAACGTGCGCATTATCATGAGATTCCAGGATTACAAAGGAATCTATATGTATCATTGCCACCTCTTGGAGCATGAAGATGACGGGATGATGGGGCAGTTTGAAGTTGTTTGATAGAACAAAAAGTCAAATAAAAACCGAGTTGAACGAAAGGTGGTTATAATAATGATGGGCTGGTTTGGACAGGGTGGATATGGTATGGGGCATGGTTTTGGTGGATTTGCTATGATGCTTTTTTGGCTTGTTATCATTGTTGCGGGAATATGGTTTGTAAAAACCCTGTCAACCGGCAAAGCCCAAAACGACTCTCCCATGGACATGCTGAAGAAACGCTATGCCAAGGGCGAGATTACCAAGGACGAATACGACCGAATGAAACGGGATATTGAAGAATAAATAAACAAGGAGCGTTTCATAGCTTCGACATCTTCGATGTCAGACAGCCTGTTATCAGCGGCCAAAAAGGAGAAAAATATGCCAAGAAAAAACTGGATGAGGCTCTTGATAATTGCTTCGATTTTTTTATTCACGGCGTGCTCGCAAAATGAAGCAGCTTCAGAATCCCTCGTGGGAACGCAAGCGCCTGCTTTTCAACTGGGTGACGCCCGCGGAGGACAGATCTCGTTAAGCGATTACACTCAACAGGAAACGCCGGTCCTGCTCTATTTTCACATGGCGGTTGGCTGACCGCCCTGCATGAAGCAAATCGTGGATTTGCAAAACAGCTCAGAATTCCAAGCCCTGGACGTACAGGTGATCAGCATCGCCCGCGACTCCGTCGCTGAGATGGCCCCCGAAGTCAGTCGGTGGGGCATCACCTCTGTCCCGGTTCTCTCCGACCCCGATCTGAGTGTGTCAGCAGAATATAATGTGCTGAAATGGGCCATCGGCAATGGCGAACCCAGCCATACCTTTGTTTTGGTCGATGATAAGGGAAAAATTGTCTGGATCAAAGACTACGGTGCGCCCGACAATCCAGATCGCACCATGTATGTCGAAGTCCCGGAACTGGTGCGCTACGTGCGTGACCATGTCAATTGACAGGCGTTCGCCCTTACGTTTTCACCGAGGGATGAGCGTGGTTTTATGTTTCCCTTGGTGCGCAGATACACAGAGGTCAAAAGGGAAATTCCCCCTCGTTTTTTTCTATAAAAGGGGATATTAAAACCGTTGTCACGGTTTTGGATTTTTCTGCCCTCAGGTAATTATCATGCTGACCATCGCCCTACAGACAAAATGGATTTTGCGCCTGATGGTGATGGTCTACCTTTTGCTCAGCGTTGGTACTGCCAATGCTACCTTCTGGTGTCATTCAGATGAAAGCTCTTCTCATCTTGAATTGAACCCTGTCGGTAAATGTTGGGACACTTGCTCCCCGGATTCAGGCAAGTTTCAGCAAGGGTTGAAGACCCTTAAAGCTGAAGGTGTTTCTTCTTTGCCGGAAGACGACTGTCTTGATACCCCGGTATTTACTTCGACACTTCCTACCTCAAAACCGACCAGCCTGCTGGACACAAACCCATCAAGCTCATTCGACACGACCAACCTCTCCCACATTCTTGAATTAAGCTTAGAGATTAAAGGCCTAGTGAACTATAGCTTGCCTGCCTACTTACCCGAGCCGCACAGGTTAAAAGTCCTGCGTACCGCTGTTCTTCTACGTTAACCCTGCACAAAATAGCATCCTCCCTAAAAAAACAGAAGCATGTGCAAGATTCAAATCAGCACCAGTATGATGATTATCGCTGTTGACATCAACATTCTCATGGTTGACCTGCGAAAACCCATCACCATGTTTTTTTATCGGTGGGTTCCAGTACTTGGCTAGTAGCCTGTCGGACTATGCGAGTCGAAGCGAAAGAATTTAGTACCTGCACCTTGATCTCTTATTTTCACCATCATCTGGAGAATTGAATGATGTCACCAACTGACAAGGCAACGAATACAAACTGGATGTTGCTGTTTTTATGCTGGCTTCTGGTCAGCGTTTCGGCAACCATCAGCATCTTTTTCAGTTCCGTTTTAGAATATCAGCCCTGCGTACTCTGCTGGTATCAGCGGATCTGTTTGTTTCCACTATTCTTTATTTTTGCCACAGGTCTGTTTCCAACGTTTGACAAAAGCGTCATTAAATATGCTGTGCCACTGACCATCGCTGGTACATTGACGGCCCTTTACCACACCCTGCTTTACGCCGGAATCATTCCTGAGAACATTCAGCCCTGTTCTCAGGGGGTTTCCTGCACGGAACAATATTTTGAGTTGTTCGGCTTTATCTCCATCCCCATGTTGTCATTTTTCGCATTTTTAACTCTTGTTACCCTGTTATTCATCTTGAAGAGGAGAACAGCATCATGAAATACGCCCTTGTTGGAATTACCTGTGTCGTACTAGTATTAGCCTTTGTGGTCGGCAATAATTATTATCAGGATCAGCAGGAAAAAAAATATGGATCAATGGCGGCAGACCACACTGAGATCTTTGTCAGGGACCATTCCAGGACTCTCGGTAGCGATGATGCCAAGGTGACCCTGGTTGAGTTTATGGATCCTGCCTGTGAAACTTGTGCTGCCTTTGCTCCCTATGTCAAAAAAATCATGGCTGACAATCCCGGAAAAATCAGGCTGGTACTGCGTTATGCCCCGTTCCATGATGGTGCCGACGATTTTGTCAAAATCGTTGAAGCCGCTGATAAACAAGGCAAATACTGGGAAACCCTGAATCTTATGTTTGCAACCCAGAACATCTGGGCCAACCATCACAACTATCAACCGGAAAAACTATGGGACATCCTCCCGAGAGCGGGCGTGGATATTGAACAAATCAAAAAGGATATGCAAGATCCAGCCATCGCCAACATTATTGTGCAGGACATGGCCGACGTCAGAGCCCTTAATGTGCAAAAAACGCCGGGTTATTTTGTCAATGGTAGGCCACTGCAAACCTTTGGTTACCGACAATTGTACGAACTGATTCAATCAGAGTTGAACACCCAATACCCGCAATAATGAGCGCCGCAGAAATCTTTAAAAATCGTATTATTTGAGTGCCTCAAATTCTGGAGGAGCATCGCATTGAGCAGAAAAACAAAAAAACAAAAGACCGCTGAAAAGGCTGTTCCGCAGCAAAAAACGGCAACCCGCAAAGGGCAGGTGAAGCCGGGGAAAAAAACCCGCCCGCCGGTGTTGAAAAAAAGACAGCATCCCAACTGGCCGGTGACTCTACTTGCCGGTGCCGGGATGATGTTGACCCTTTATCTGACGCTTAGCGTGTGGCTTGGAGAAGCTGTCCTGTACTGTGCGCAAGGGAGCCCATGTGATATCGTTCAGCAAAGCCGTTGGGGAACCTTCCTCGGTTTGCCGACAGCATTCTGGGGATTTTTGACTTACGCTGCTCTCGCCTTTATCGGTGTTCAGGTTCGCAATCCTGAGCGGCATTGGAAGTCAGCCTGGATCGTTGCTTTAGTTGGCGTCGCCTACAGTATCTATCTCACATTGGTATCTCACGTTGTCATCGGTGCCCTTTGCCCCTACTGCCTTGTTTCACTGGCAATAATGATGGCCATTTTCGGCGTCATCATTGCTCAGCGGCCTGAGGTAATCCAGGATTTCAAGTTAACGCCCTGGATCGCTCAAACAGCTGTTATAGCTGTGATCATCATCGGCGGGATGCATATGCACTACAGTGGTGTTTTCAACCCTGCGGCCGGCCCTGAAGATCCCTACTTGCAAGGACTGGCTATTCATCTTGCCGAGGAGGATGCCGTTTTTTATGGTACTTTCTGGTGACCGGCTTGCGAGGAACAGAAGGTTCTGTTCGAGTCATCAGCGACACTGCTCCCTTACGTTGAATGCACGCCGGGTGGCCCCAGGTCACCGCAGGCAGCAGAGTGCAGAATAAACAATATTAACGCCTACCCAACCTGGATCATCGACGGCAGAAAATATGAAGGCCTGCTGAAGCCTGACCAACTGGCTACACTCTCGAGGTATTCCCATGAGAAATAGGGACTTTTTTTCTGAACATACGGAGGATTACGGGCAAGGATAATCTGATCTGTTACGGTTTCGGCTATAACGCGACCGACATCTAGCAGGACGTCCGACGTTATGGACTGTCTACGGTATGGGAGAAAATCCTTTCCGAAAAAAGGCAGGCGCATGCCGGTGTACTGTCAACCATCCAGAAGGCCGCTGACGCCTCGCTGATGTCCGCCAGTTGGTGGACAAAATGATGAGCCTTCAAGCAAGCAACGTTCACAAACGCCAGATATCTTTTGGTAACCCACAAGAATGATGTGATCAAGTTTGGTTACCCGTTTGGTTACCCGAATAGCGGAACTTCTTTCTACATCTTTGATTGTTCAGCGACAGTTCGATGCTGGTTCGCTATCGATTTCGTGAACATTGCCTGAGCGGATATCAACCTTGACACAGGCCCCAGTCTTTAGCGGGCCTTCAAACTGGTCAAACTCGGTGCGCGAATTTGTCGTGATCTGTCTGCCGGAAATCATCCAGGTGCCATACAACCCCTGCGGCAGGCTTTCTACCCATCCATAAAATCGCACTCTGTCTCTATGTTGATCATTTTTCGCATCCACCAGAGTTGGAGTTGACAAAATAAGGAGCAACGCCCAAGCCAGCAAGTTTCCATCAATTATCCGTTGAAGTTTTGACATGATGAAACTCCTTGAAATTTCAGTAGTGCAACACCCGTTTACCTTCAACTTAAATCAGGAGTGGTTGCAGGGGCAATAGTCTGGAGAGAGGTTGAATAGCAATCAATTACAACACAGGACCACTAGTCGATCTCCCGCGCACAGATCCAGCAACTGTTCCCGAGGCGGATTCAGCAACAAGTGACGGCCATGTTCATCCGCTGCGACCCGAAATACGCCCAGCGCAATTTCTCCCTTGGCAGCGACAACCGTTTCGAGTGCCAGAAAATCCATAGTTTCTGACACCGGATAATCAGCGGGATCGCGGAACTGAATTTCCGGGCCACCAACTGTGAAGAGCTCATCGAGCACAACACGCAACTCGCGGCGCAAAGCAACCTGGGCCAGAATATGACTTAAAATCATCGGGCTGATCAAGATTTCACTTTGATGACCATACATCAGGCTCCGGTTGTGTGGATCACTAAGCTCCATAATGACTTGGGGTCGCTCTACTGACCCGGAAAGAATATCCTCCAACTGCAGATAGCCGACCATGGCCCGAGCGTCTGCCTCTTCTCCGGTACCTATGCGATCACTGCTCAGAAGAATCACGGTGTGATAGGTGGCCGGTTTCAGTTTTCTGAGCTCCTCCGCCACCATATATTCGCCTTCCAGCAACCGCCCACAGACAGGTTCCAGATGAACACCGGAGCGTTCAATCTCTCGCCGACGCTCCTCCTGGGGAATGATCGAGACCATATCCAACTCAAAACTTCGGCCCGAATAACTGGCAAATTCTGCCAACAAACTTGGTACCCGGCGATTCCAGCCGAGCACCAGCACCCGGTGTGTATCTGTTCTTACACTTTCGCTTAACGCCACCGAGCGTTCGATTGGGGTTAATGGTTTCATTTTCGGATTCAGCCCGGTGTGGCTGTAATCATCGGTCAGAAAAACCACCCGATCCTCTCGACAAATGACGGTATCTGACGGTGCCAACAAATTAACTTGCCAGTGATTATTCCCTGAAGCCGGTTGCAATAGCCCCAAGACAATAGCGTAAGGCCGTTGCGCTGCCAATTCACGAAGGGTCTGACCCTCGGCGGTTTCTCCACCGCGGACAAAAAGCTCGTTCCCTTCGCCTGCGGTCAATAGCTCGTTGTAAACCTCAGAAAGACCAGGGTGCAGTACATTTTGAACAATCAGTCTGCTGATGGTAACATCCCCGGCAACTACTTCCACGGCCCCGGGATAAGCTCGTTCAATAACTGATATTTTGCGCATATCCTGAATCTCTGCAACGACAAATGGCAGCGCTACACCAAAATGTCGGGCCTGAACGGCAATAGATAACAAGGCCTTGACGGTTTCCACATCCGAATTGACCAGACTGCTTTCATCGTGTCCCTGGCAGGGAATAATAACAGCTGCTGCATCCAGACAGGCAACCCTCTGCAGAGCTTTTGGCTGAATGGCATAACCACTACGCAGAATGACCTGGTTTGCGCGAGTACCCAAGGCGGGTTCACTCATCAACTGATGGAGCTTATCCGCTCCTGCTTTCTCTGCAAGCACGACCAGTCGCAGTTTCTGGGTATCGAACTTTTGCAGAAACCGCTTCACACGTCCCGAGGAATTGAACAGTTCCGCTACCAATGGCGGTGTTTGAGCCGACCAACCCAGAATCACGATGTGATTTCTTAAGGTCACCGGCGTTAGGCCCCGCTCAAGATCTTCCATCTTGGCGATCAGCCAGCGGGTGAGAATGGCGACCAGGGTGCCCATGAACACCACATAGCCTGAAATCGTTAAAAACGTTGAGACAACTCGCTGCCAGGTGCCAATATCGTCGCCCAGGTAGCCTGGATCGGTCAGGCGCAAAAAGGCCCACCACACTGCAGCACCAGGATCATCAAAGGTGCCACCCTGTGGCACCACAAGCAGACCACCAATCAACGAAATCAAACCGATTAAAAGCCCTACCACCAGCAACTGAAAGCCGGCGCCTTTAACAAGCTGACGCTCAATGATGAACTTGACCCGGTCAATGATTCGCAATGGCAGCCGGACAAACACTGCTTTCATAACTTCTTTCCTTCCGCGAATAAGAATTTTAACTGAGAAAAGCCACCACAGCACCATGGGAAGACTATACTAAAACCGCCTTTTCTTTTGTGGGCTCTTACTGGGGCAGGATGGATGAGTAGAAGCAACAGTAACGGCAATTTGATCAGGTGAAAAGTTTTTTAAAATAGCGGCACCGAAATTGTCGCAGGTGATCATCAAAACAGTTACTGCTCAGCTTGAAGCTTTATATTTATTTAATATTTCTATGGGGATGTGACAGTAATCATCAGGACACCGCGCCAGGCGATCCTGATGTTCCTCTGCACTTTTTACATATTGAGTGAGCGGAAAAACCTCAACGACAATTTTTTCAGCATCTGCTCTAGAATTGATAAAGCGTTCAGCTGTTGCCAAATGGTCAGGGGTTTTACTGTAGATTCCTGTTCTGTATTTCAAACCCACATCTTCTCCTTGTTGATTGATACTATAGGGATCAATAATTTCAAAAAAAGATGTCAACAATTGCTCTACGGTAGTGAGCTCAGAATCAAATATTGTTTTCACGCACTCCGTGTACCCATCATAATCACCATCACGGCAATTCGTCCTGCCATTAGCCCGCCCTGCTTCTGTAAGCACCACACCGGGTAATGTTTTAATAAATGCCTGAACACCCCACAAGCATCCACCAGCAAAATAGATGGTTTCAAACCTCATATCGATTATCTCTTCCTTCAGATAGACTATCGGTTTCGATCCTGCTTTATAATACATCTTGATATGTCAAGGCCAACCTGATGGAAAGGCCTTGATGGAAATTGAAATACAAAACCTTGATAAAAATGGGTCTGCCGGGCATTTCTGGTAATTCAAAGTTTACAAGAAAACGCTCAAATCTGATCATCTACTTTCAAAGAAACTCAAGGCTATGTTAATTTCCGAGATCGTCGTTGTAACCGATTTGAGATCCTCCCATGACCCCATTGCTACTCTACAAAATTTGCATCACCATGCTGGCCGTTCTCGGACTTTCGTTTGTTGCCGAAAAGATCAGTGTCCGACTGGCGGGCCTGCTGTCCGGCTATCCAATCGGCACTGCCATCATCCTGCATTTTTATGGTCTCGAGTACGGCGCTCAATTCGCGGCTGATGCGGCGATATTCAACCTCTGTGGACTACTTGCGTCGCAGTGCTTCGCCTATATCTATTACCGCGTTTCGCAACGAACCTCATCACTTTTTGTGGCCTCAATGCTGGCTCTGACAGGATATCTGGTACCAACCCTCATGGTTAGCCAGGCAAATCCGACGAGGCTGACCGCTCTGGTCATCGCCATCAGCGCCACGGCGTTATTTTGCTTCCTGTTTCGTGGTAATAAGGTCAAACAGATGGTTACGCCCCAGGCTTGGTCGGCGCGTCTGGTTGCCGGTCGCCTGATTTTCACGGCGTCACTCGTTCTTATCGTCACAGAGTTCGCTGACATCGTCGGTTCAAGCTGGGCCGGTCTCTTCTCAGCTTTCCCAGTGGCCCTCTACCCGCTGGTTTTTTTGCTGCACCGGGAGTATGGGCCCGAAACCGCACAAAACATCCTGGCTAACTTCCCATACGGACTTTGGTCCGTCATTGCCTATGCCCTCACTGTATCTTTGGTTTACCCTCTATACGGTGTGATTTGGGGGACGCTACTTGGATTTGCTGTTGCAAGCATCGTATTGGCGACCATCGTCGGGATAAAACCTTTACTCACATATTTGAAAGGTCTATCCCTTGAGTAATTTTGATCCCGAAACCCGGCTAGGAGCCTGTCTGACTAGACATGAGCCGGCTGCAAATCCAGCTATTTGGCCCAGATTTCCGCTCCTTTTTGGTCCATAGCCCACCGGAAAAGTCAAATTGTTAGCTTGAAGCCCCAGAGTCAGAGCAGTACCGGAAGCGATACCGCAACATTCTCCAAGAAGCGGAACTGGAATGTCGGGCGCCAGACGAAACCCAGAAAAAGAAACGAGGCAGAACACCAGGATCAAAAGCCCGAAATCTTCTGGAGCGGCTGAGGGACTTTGAGAGCGATGTCTTACGGTTCATGGACAATGCAGATGTTCCGTTCTCAAATAACCAGGGGGAAAATGATCTGCGAATGACCAAGGGCCATCAGAAAATCTCAGGATGTTTCCGCTCAACGGAAAGAGCAAAGTGCGAATAGTTACAAATATTCTTTATCTGACGGCTGCCGCCACGTAAAATATGCCGTTATGATCCCCTTGCTGCCAATCTGATGCTGGGTTATCTTGCAGATGAACGAAAATACACATCGACTAAGCACATCCTGGAACATCTGGGAATGTGCTCGATCTGTCTGTCAGCCAACAATCTATCCAACATTGAGGGATTGTCCGGCAAAGGTTTTTAGATATCTGAACGAATCGCTTTCGAATCCACGGTCACTCCTGAAAATAAAGGTTACCCGAAAACCAAAGTGGAACGCATGAGCCACGGGTTGGAATTCAACAACATCAAAACGGGAACAGGAAGCAACCACCGGAATGAACATCAACCAACAAATCGAAGACTGGCTAACCACCCGCAAAGAGTCATTTCAATCTGGTAATCGTCCGTTTATTACCCTCTCCTATGCCCAGAGTTGGGACGGCAGTATCACCACAAGACGTGGGCAGACAGTGATGCTCAGTGGTGCCGATTCCCAATGTCTGACCCATCAACTCAGAAGCCTCCATGATGGTCTGCTGGTTGGGATAGAAACAGTACTGTCCGATGACCCACAACTTACGGTAAGAGAGTGGCAGGGAGACAACCCGCAGCCTATCGTTCTGGATACCTTGATCCGGATGCCAAAAACTGCACGCCTCTGCCAACATCCTGACAAGCAATGCTGGATACTGACAACCCGTAACCATTCAGATATTGAACTTTCCGGAGCTGAAATCATCCCCCTGAGCGATACAGGGTCAGAATCCGTCCCTCTGGACGCCGCCCTGCAACTGCTTTTAGAGCGGGGGATAAAGAGCCTGATGGTGGAAGGTGGCGCCACAGTCATCTCGGCTTTCCTGAGGGCTCGTCTGGTAGACGCGGTGGTGATGACTGTAGCTCCCGTTCTGCTGGGCGGATACAAAGCAATTAATGATCTTGTCACCACCAGGGACGAACGGGTTCATATCGACCCCCTGTTTACAAAACTCCTCGGGAATGATCTTATCGTCTGGGGTGATATTCAATACGGGATACGGTCATGATAAAAAGTCAACAACTCTGGTTTACCGCACCATATTCCGTGGAATATTGGGAGCAGCAACTTGGAGAGCCGGGCCCTGATGAAATTCTGGTACGCACCCTGTGCTCGGCAGTCAGCGCCGGAACAGAAATGCTGGCCTACCGCGGGCAGCTGCCACCGGACCAGGCCCTCGACGTCAACCTGGAATGCCTGGAAAACCAGTCCACGAGCTATCCCTTACAATACGGCTACGCCAATGTCGGACGCGTTGAGGCCGCGGGGGATAAGGTCGATCAGGGGCTGATTGGCCGTCATGTCTTCGCCCTGCAATCCCATGCGACGCATTATATTTGTAAAGCCGGGGCGGTCGTTAAACTAGCCGAGACAATCGACCCTGAAGCCGCGGTATTTCTCGCCAACATGGAAACCGCGGTCAACCTGGTACTGGATGCAAAACCGGCACTGGGTGATCAGGTTGTGATCCTGGGCCAGGGCGTGGTCGGGTTGCTGGTCTCAGCGATCCTCTCTCGCTTTCCACTTTCGGCCTGTTATGCCCTTGAGCCTTTACAGCAACGACGTGACGCGGCTGTACAACTGGGAATTGAGAAAGCCATCGACCCGGATAATGAAGATGATATGGGCACCATGAGATCGGTACTGGATGATACTCCCGGACGTGGGGCCGATCTGGTATTTGAACTCACCGGCGCACCTGATGCTCTTAATCTGGCCCTGAGCCTGTGCGCTTACACTGGTCGTATTGTTGTCGGTAGCTGGTATGGGATCAAACCGGTGACCCTGGATCTGGGTGGCCGCTTTCATCGTGAACGTATCGAGATTATCAGCAGTCAGGTCAGCACCATCAGTCCTGAACTCACGGGACGTTGGGATCGCAAGCGCCGTTTTGTTACGGCCCTGGAATTGATTGAGTCGGTCAAACCGGAACAGTTGATAACCCACCGGGTTGCCTACGCTTGCGCCCAAGAGGCATACAAACTCCTGGACGAATCCCCTGATAAGGTTCTGCAGGTGATTCTGACCTACCCTCACTGACAACCTTCATAACGGAGACTTGAAATGTACAGGATTGCGGTTAAACGGGATTTTATTGCCAATCACTTTCTCATCGGCGGTGACTGGGGCCGTGAAAATCAACCCCATGCCCACCATTACGTACTTGAAGTGAGCATTGCGCACTCTGAACTCGACCAGCATGGTTACCTGGTGGATATTGTCGATATCGAATCGGCACTGAATCTGACAGTTGAATATTTTCAGGATCGTTTGCTGAATGACCTGGCAGAATTTGACGGACTCAACCCGAGTCTGGAACACTTTTGCCGCATTATCTGGCAAAAATTACTGGCGGGGATCAAACCGCCCGGCGCAGGAACCCTGTGCATCAAACTCTGGGAAAATGACAGCTGTTGGGCCTCTTATCAGCAGCAATATTAAGTAGTCCGGATGCGTGTCGGCCTGCTGATATACAATGATATCAATAGCCAAAGTGGTGGGTACCTGTATGATCGCCAACTGGTATCCTACCTGCAACGCCAGGGTGACCGAGTTGATATTATCAGCATTCCCCGGGGGAGCTACGCAGGTGACCTGATCTCCAGGGGCATCCCTGCGGAAATCTCCTGCGCTCCGCTGGATATCCTCATTCAGGACGAACTTGTTTATCCCCGCCTGTTCAAGCTTAATTCTGCGCTGAAATCCCTTTTAAACTGTCCCATCGTCGCCCTCGTTCACCTGCTTGACAGCAGCCGGCCCCAACCCCGACTGCGGCGTTTGCTGGCCGGTTGGGCAGAACGCTATTATCTCAACAGCGTAGACGGTCTTATCCTCAATAGTTGCTATACGCAGCAGAAGGTTTGCGAGCTTCTTACTGATGACATCCCGCCACATACTATTGCTGTCCCTGCGGCCGATCATCTGCTGCCAGACCCTGAGCTGATGGCAGATATTCCAGCCACCAAGGGTCCAGCCCTGAAGATTCTTTATGCCGGGAATGTCATTTCCCAGAAGGGGCTGCATGTTCTTTTGGAAGCCCTTGAGAGGATGGATCGAGATAGTTTCGAGCTGACCATAGCTGGCCGCCTGGACATGGAACCAGCTTATGTGAAACAGCTCAGGCGCCAAATAACCTGCCGTCATCCTGGGCGGTCGATTCAGTTTTCCGGAGCATTAGACGCCACCCAGTTGAAAGCCTGCTACCTGCAGAATGATATCCTCGTCCTCCCTTCGGTGAATGAAGCCTACGGTATTGTCTATATCGAGGCACAAGGATTCGGACTTCCCGTTATCGGGACCCTTGCCGGCGGCGCTGCTGAGATTATTCAACATGGATCAAATGGCTACCTGATAGAACCTGGAGACAGCAAAGCCCTTGCCGACATGTTGATGTTGCTGAACAATGATCGCGACCTGCTCAAACGCATGGGCAGCAGGGCCCTGGACTACTATCGACACCACCCGAGCTGGGATGATAGCTGCGGGAAAATTCGTGACTTTCTGATCAAGACCATTCAGGTGCGAGAGCAGCGACCATGATAGACGAAACCTTTGACTACCCGGAATACCTGGAAATCAAGCAGGCAATCGATGACAGGAGTCTGAATCAGTCCGTCTGGCACGCCTTGACTGCAGCACTGAGGTCTCAAATCGACAACCATGGACTCAGGATACTGGAAATCGGGGCGGGGACCGGTTCCATGATCATCCGCCTGCTGGATGCCGGCCTTCTGGGCCATTGTCAGTATTGTGCCGTTGAGCTTGAACCCGGTTTTGCGCGGGTCGCTGAAAACCAACTGTCCATATGGGCCGGGGCTCATGGCTGCAGGATGGAAGTTATCGGTCCGTCAAATTGGATCCTGGAAAAAGATCAGAAAGTAATCGAAATCCAGTGGCTGGAGGCTGATATTCTCAAACTTGCTGCAACTTTTGAGTCCGGATATTTCGATCTGCTGATCGGTCATGCCATTATTGATCTTCTGCCAGTCCCTGAGTGTATGCCGGGATTGCTGAATCTGCTCAAGCCCGGTGGTGGCTATTACTTCAGCCTGAATTTTGCCGGTGTAACCTGCCTCTCACCCTCCCATCATCGCGACCTTGAGATAACAGCGGCATATCACCACGACATGGATAGCCGTTTCCCTGATCTGACCTGGCGGGCCAGTCAGACCGGTCAGCTTCTGGGGAACTGGTTAAAAAAGCAGGGGCACCTGGTTCTGGCCGAGGGAGATTCACCCTGGCAACTTTCCTCAGCGCCGACGTCGTCCTCCTGTGGGGAAGATCGCTTCATCGGCAATATCCTCGATACCATGGAAAAAGCCCTGGCTGGGCGGGAAGGTCTGGAGGATTGGCTCGGTCTGCGTCGCCGCCAGCTTGATTCAGGACGTCTGCTATTCTTTGCCGCCAACCGGGATTACTTCGGCCGGACCCGCCTGGTGGATGCGCCCCAGAGCAAAGAGACCAACCAGCAGAACGACGATATCACGTAATCTCATCATTGCTATGATAGCTGCGGCGCCGGTCAAGGACAGACCAAGACCGGTAAAAGCCCAGAAGATTGCAACCTCCAGGGTGCCGATACCACCGGGCAGGGGCAATAGAAAAGCAAGACGCATGGCCACCATCAGTAATACCAGGGTGGTAAAATCGGACTCAATAGCAAAAAAGTTCAATAGCAACCAAACTTCGACGAGCATTCCGGCCCAGCCCAGTAGCGAAAGAAACAAAGCCAGAAGCAGGGAAGGCTTGTTTACCCGGATTAAACTGCGCAAGCGGGCGCCGAGATCATCCCAGTGACTGTCGATATGAGCCAGTCGGGGATTATGCTGCCAACGCCTGGCCAGTTTTTTTATCCAGCCGGAAATTTTTTCCTGATGTGAAATCAGTAACCATCCGCTCCATGACAGCACCAGTATAATCACCACCAGGGCCATGACCAGGACTGACCAATCGGTGAGGCCCAGCGCTGGGGTCAACATCAGAATGACAAGACCTAACAGCAGAACGGCAAAGTTGATCCAGAGTTCAAAGAACCGGTCCAAGGCAATCGCGAGTATCGCCAATGCCCCGGGAATAGAGAATTTTTTCCAGAGCCAGTAGATCTGAAAGGGTTCACCACCAAACTGGGGCCCCGGGGTAATAAGACTGATCAACTGACCGGCCTGGCGCAGCAGGAACAAATGGATGAATGTGATCTTCACTCCTGCCGCGACGCACAAGCAACGCCAACGTTGGACATAAACTAGGATGATCATCAGATTAAGAACCGACCAAAGGATCCATTGCTTCAGGGACAAGCCTGCCACCGAATCCAGGATTGTCGCTAATGGCAAGTTTTTGCCAATCCAGAGCACCAATACTAAAGAAACGAGCCAGGTGAGTGCCTGAACGAACCGGTATCTATTCATTGGGCACCATCATAGCGATTCACCCAGTCCTCATCTCGGGTCGACATACTGAAATGCCCGGTTCCCAACACCAGAATCCATACCGCGACCGGCAGGATCATCTCCTCAAGCAAATTGAGTGAATGTAACGCGCCGTGCCAACCGAGCAGCAGGATCAGAACCAGGGCCGCAACCCGGCCCATGATTCCCAGCAGGATCAACAGTCCGCAAGCAATCATGCCATACATAAGCAATGGGCTGCTTGATAGGCTTTCCGGATGGCGAAGTTGCCCGGTCAGCAGCAATCCGGCCAGAATCAGGCGCAGTGCCGGCTGGGTGAAAAAGCTGATACACCTTTCACCACGCTTCAAAATGCTGTGATTTATAAATGATTGGTCTGATATCCTGCCGCTCACAACCAGCCAGTCGATCAGAAAACCGCTCAGCACCGGGAGCATAAAGGCGAAGCCGGCAATCGACGTGGCTGGTGGCTGAAACAGCGGGAATAATACTACAGCAATAAAGCCCATTTGGAATCCGGCGATCGCCCGTCGAGAAAGTTTGGGTTGGAGGGTAAACAGGGGTAAGGCGTTTTTCTGACGGTAACTTATTCCCCACTGGAACAGGTAATAGGCACAACTGACCAGTAGATAGGACCAGTGGATCTTCCCGTACCAGACCGCAAGTAGCGGTGCAATGGCTAATCCCAGGGCGTCAAAAACGGTATCCAGCTCCATCCCCATCTGGCTGACCTGACCGGTCTTGCGCGCAGCAAAACCGTCAATACGATCAATAATGGCCGATAGCGCATAGAACCCGGCGGGCACGAAGGCGAGGGCTCCAGCGGGTGACTGCTGAAACAAAAACCCCCCGGTACAAGCGATGAGCCAGCCACGCAGAATGGTCAGCTGATTTGCCAGGCCTAAACGTGAATACAGTATGCTTTCAGGTCCTTTGCGGTTCAAGGGCAGGTACCCTCTGGCCTCAAATAACACCAGCAGCCAGAGCAAGCCAGCCTGCAATAGCCATTGCCCGGCCGCTTCCCAGGACCAGAGCTTCCCCATGACCAGCCCGGCAAAAACCATAACCACCCAGCCATAAGTTGAAACACGTCTGAACTCGCGGTAGGTCGCAACAATCGCTGGGGAATCTTCCGGGTGAAGCTGCATATTGATATGGGGTCGACTCATATGGCGACGATAAGGATGCCGTGACAGCAATGCAATCGAAAAATTTGATTACAAAAGGACAAATACAGACAACCAACGGATACACAGGGATCCCCAACCAAATAGCTTATGCCCTGGGCTGGACGACAAGAAACTATACCCGACAACATCGGGCGCTCCAAATTTTTTTGTCGGTAAAAAAATAAAAAGGTGGGGACCGCTGCAAATGCAGCGCTGATTCACATCAGAGTACTATCAGGTAGTGGTAGATTGTAGAGACCACACGGAACACCGCCGAGACAACAGGCATCTACCTGGTCTTTCTGCAACTGGAGATGACCTTATGCGACAGGCCGGTGGCACAAATTATCGCCTTTTTAAATCTTCACATTCCCGCTTGACAGTTCCCGAATGGCTCCTAAACTTAATATCAAGTGCCTGTGACCGACATATTCCATTAAGGGAGATTTGACTATGGGGAAAAAAATTGCAGCAATCATCACCGATTTGTTTGAAGATTCAGAATATACTGAGCCAGTCAAAGCGTTTCAAGACAATGGCCACGACGTGATCAACATCGGACTCGAAGCCGGCAAGACGGTCAAGGGTAAAACAGAAGGGACCAAGGTTGAAATCGAAAAGGCGGTAAGCCAGATCTCTGTTCAGGAGTTTGATGCGCTCTTGATTCCGGGAGGATTTTCGCCGGATAAACTGCGGGTAGACAAGAATGCCGTTAAATTCACAACAGATTTCGTCAAAAGCGATAAACCGGTTTTCGCCATCTGTCATGCAGGACAACTTCTGATAACAGCTCAGGTTCTGAAAGGGAGGAGGTTCACCGGCTATAAGTCAATCGAGCAGGATATCAAAAATGCCGGCGCCGAATTTGTGGATCAGCAGGTGGTCGTCGACCGCAATCTTGTTAGTAGCCGTAATCCCGCGGATCTTCCTGCATTTATCGAAGAATCCCTCAAAATGCTTTAAAAGCTTAGTCTGCTGCCGGAGTGAGGATAATCGAAACGCCGTCTGAAATGAACGTCCAGACCGTCTCCTGAACCTTACCGGAGCTAGGAGCCTGTCGGACGATGCGAGTCGAAGCGAGAATTCAGAAGTTTGAGAACAGATTTTCGGTCATTTGCGGGGTCATAGCCATAGCTATGGAGCAAAAAGGAGCGGAAATCTGAGCCAAATAGCTGGATTTGCAGCCGGTTCATGCATAGTTCGACAGGCTCCTAGGGCATTGACCGATGTTAGGGACGACTTCG
>CAZMFD010000041.1:0-26105 GCA_964565445.1 uncultured Geobacteraceae bacterium | reverse complement strand
GGTGGCGATCATGGGAATTGAGAAGCTGATCGAAACCCTCGATGCCCAGGCAACCAGAGCGCTGGAAAAAAGAACCGAGATGGTTGCCGATCAGATTTCTGCTTTTCTCCAGCACATTGAAGGCAACCTGCTTGACCTGACACTGCTACCGCCTCGTCAGGACTATTATCAGAAATTCAGCAATAATCACCAGCGCCAGATCTGGTATCGCAGCGGCAGTAACAATAATCCAATAGAAATTCGTGAAACCATCCCACTTTATAGCGAACTGGCATTTATCGATGCGAGAGGTATTGAACAGGTCAGAATTGTCAATGGTCAGCCATGTGAACAGTTAAGGGATATTACTGCCCCTTATCAAACCACCTACCCGGGGGAAGATTATTTTGAGCAGGCATCACGACTGTCTCCAGGCGACATTTGGACAACCCATCTGAGCGGCTGGCATGTTTCTCGTGATGAACAGTTGCAAGGTGCCGCCAATCCCCTTGCGGCAGTAGAAGGAAAAAAATATTCCGGGGTGGTCCGGTTTGCCACGCCGGTCTACGACCAGGGTGAATGGCAAGGGGTCGCAGTCTTATCCCTCGATCATCGTCATCTGATGACCTTTACCCAGCATATATCGCCTATTGATGATCAGGATGCGGTTTTCCCGTCCTATGAAAGTGGCAACTATGCTTTTCTGTTTGATGATGAAGGGTGGATGATTACCCATCCAAAGTTCTGGAATATTCGTGGTTTTGACGCCGACGGAGAGTTGGTCCCGCCTTATACCGTGGATACGCCACAGGACCTTATAGATGCCGGAAAAATTCCCTTTAATTTATTAACCGCAGGTTTTGTCCATCCTAACTATCCACAGGTTGCCAATCTGGTTCGGCGCGGCGAGTCAGGGGCGCTGTCAACGGTCAATGTCGGTGGTTCAAACAAAGTTATGGCCTATGCCCCGATTCCTTATCACAAGGGTGTTTATCGACAATCGGGAGTCTTTGGCGGGATTACTATCGGTGCTGAAATTGATCTGTTTCATTTGCCCGCCACCTCAACGGCACTGCTGATTCAGAATGAAATCAGTAACTATCTGCTGCAATCCTGGTTGGTTATTTCGGTCACGGTCCTGTTTGTTGCTTTTGTCGCTTACCTGCTGTCAAACAGCATTGTGCGTCCGATCCGATTGCTGACCGAGGGAACGCATAAGATGACCAGCGGTCATCAATTGCGGGTCAAGGTTGACGTAACGTCCAACGATGAGGTCGGGGTCCTGGCAGCGGCCTTCAACCGGATGGTAGAAGAGTTGACCCGGCGCCGCGAACGCTTACTCCGTACCATGCAGGCCTTGCGGCGATCCCGCAAGGAGATTATCTCTGAACGAAATTTTAAAAACACCCTGGTTGAAAATATTGAAACCGGCTTGATTACCTTCAACTCTCAGGGGCGTGTCACATCCGCCAACGGACCGGCCTGCCGTATCCTCGATATATCACGTCCAACTGATAACCCGGCCTGGCAACAATTATTAAATGATTGGCCGGAATTAAAGAGTGTGCTGGACAGCTGGTTCAATAACAGCGATTGCAAACAGATCAGCTCGCGTCCCCTCTATGTTCCGATTGAACGCAAGGGACGCAAGTTGACCTACCGGATGGCGTTATTTCCTTTAAGCTTTCGTCAGCAGGATGGTTGGCTATTAACCATCGAGGACTTAACGGAACGGGTGAACATGCGCCAGCAGATGGCGCGCATGGATCGCCTGGCGTCTTTAGGCCGGATGTCGGCAGGGATTGCCCACGAAGTACGGAATCCACTGACTGGCGTCAGTCTCCTGTTGGATGAACTCCATGACCGACTGCTAGGTCAGCAGTCCGACCAGTTACTGATCCGTAGAGCTCTCGAAGAAATTGAACGCCTGGAATCACTGGTTACACAGATGTTACGATTTTCCGCCGCGAAGGCGCCCAGGTTGAATGATGGCCGGATTGACGAGGTGCTGGATGATTCCATTTTTTTGTTGCGCAATCAATGTCAACGTCAACAGGTCAAGATCATTGAACAGATTGCAACCGACCTTCCTGACCTGCTGCTGGATGCAGACCGGATCAAACAGGTGGTGCTCAACCTGCTCAATAACGCTCTTGATGCCATGCCGAACGGTGGTGATCTGACGATCAGTGCTGAGCTGGTGGATAGTCATATCCTGATCACAATTGCCGATACGGGTGAAGGGATCAGTGCTGACAAGTTACCGTTGGTGTTTGAACCCTTTTTTACTACCAAAGGTCAGGGGACCGGGTTGGGTCTTTCAATCTGTCACAATATCATTGCCGAGCATGGTGGAGACATCCAGATCGATAGCAAGTGGCAACAGGGTACGCGTGTTCAAATCTTCCTTCCTTTAACGGTTGACCTTCCTGTTTTACGTGAATGAAACATTTTGATCCGGCCTTTTTTTGCTGGCGAAAATGCGCCATTTTGTCTTGGACAGACTGTATAAATAAAGATATTGTGACGCCACAATAGGTGGTGGAGGACCAGCATGGAAAAAATTCTGATTGTCGATGACGAAGCATTTATTCGTGAAAACCTCGAACGGATTTTAACGGAAGATGGCTATCATACCTGCTCGACCGGTAGCGCGGCCGAGGCGATCAATATGGTTACCGAAGATGAGATCGGGCTGGTTCTGCTCGACCTGAATCTGGGTAGCAGTAGTGGCCTTGATGTGTTGCGCTCCATGCGTGATATTGACCCTGAGTTGCTGGTGATCATTATTACCGGCTACGGCACGGTTGAAAGCGCTGTCGAAGCTCTCAAGTTTGGTGCCTATGACTACATTAAAAAACCATTCAAAGCTGATGCCATCCATCTGATAGTGAAGCTCGCCCTGGAAACACAAAGCCTGCGGCGTAAGGTCAAGCGTTTGTCACCCCGCGATGCCGATGGCATCAACATGGTCGGCAACAGTCCACAACTGATGCAGATTTTCAGGCAGATCCGGGAAGTGGCCAAGCATGAAACATCAACGGTACTGTTAACCGGCGACAGTGGCACAGGAAAAGAACTGGTAGCTCAAGCTATCCATCATCTATCACCACGTTGTGCCCAGCCATTTATAGAAATCAACTGCGGGTCTTTGCCTTTCAATCTGCTGGAAACTGAACTCTTTGGCCACGAACGGGGTGCTTTCACTGACGCCAAGACCCGTAAAATAGGACTCTTTGAAGAATCAGACGGAGGATCGATCTTTCTCGATGAAATTGGCGAGATGGATCTTGGACTGCAGGTTAAATTACTGCGTGTCCTTGAGGACAGAAAAATCCGCCGTTTAGGCGGCAATCGCAATATCGATATCAATGTCCGCATTATTGCTGCGACTAACGCTGACCTCAAAGGTGCCATTGAACGTCGGGAGTTTCGTGAAGATCTTTACTATCGGATCAATGTTTTCCCGATTCATATTCCGCCACTGCGCGAACGGCGCGAGGATATTCCGGTGCTACTGGAACACTTCCTCCAGCACTTCAGCCTTGAGTTCAAGAAACGGATGCGTTCTTTCAGCCGCGAAGCACTGGAACTCATGCTACGTTATCACTGGCCGGGTAACGTGCGTGAGTTGCGTAATGTGGTTGAACGAATCTGCATTATGAATGATGTCGAAATGATCCAGACGGCGCACTTGCCACGAGAAATCTGGGGCGAAGCACCACAAAGCGCATTACCGGTTCATTGCGATATTCCCCCGGAAGGGATTTTGCTCGAAGATGTGATTGATCGCTTTGAACGGGAACTGGTGGAAAAAGCATTCAGTATATCGGGAGGGAATGTTGCCAAGACCGCGCGTATTCTCAATGTGCCGCGTGGCACCTTGCGCTATAAACTGGAAAAATATCAACTTGGTGGTGACCAGTAGGGGCATGGCGCACCGTGCCCCTACTGCACTGCAATGTTCACCTGTCGCTGGTCATAATAAAAAGGGGTTGATGTAAAAACGATTCGTATTTTGGTCGCAGCCGCTCGATGCTATAATATTTTTCTACATCGATAATTTTTTTCTGACCGGTAACGGTCGTAATCGGTACCGTATCGTAGCGCCCATTGTGGATGCTTACCAGTCGTCCGGACGTTCCTTCCATTACCAGATCGAGAGCCAGATTGCCGAACGCCATGGGGACCATTGAATCGAGGGCATCCGGCTCACCGCAACGAACCAGATAGCCAAGTCGTTGATTCAGCACATTGATGGTGCGGCCATTATTGTGTTTTGGGGAGAGGTCCTTCAAGTGTGCCGCAACCCGGTCACCAATACCACCCAGCTTGCGATGACCATACTGATCTGCGTCACTGCTTTCAAAATACATTTCCTTGTCATTTTTCAA
Organism: uncultured Geobacteraceae bacterium; assembly: GCA_964565445.1. Classification (GTDB taxonomy): domain Bacteria; phylum Desulfobacterota; class Desulfuromonadia; order Desulfuromonadales; family Geopsychrobacteraceae; genus Pelovirga. The sequence goes on along the minus strand of CAZMFD010000041.1, from coordinate 21,732 downwards.
AACAGCTCCTTCAGACACCAGCAACACCGAATATTTACTCGGATTACGATTACGATCCTTGGTTGCTAACTCTGCCAGCAGGTCTATTTCGATAGGGTGTTCAGGAATCAGACAGCGATCGGCTGCGCCGGCCATGGTCGGGAGCAGGGCTGTGAAGCCGGCATAGCGCCCGAACACTTCGATCACCAGATAGCGTTCATGGCTGCCGGCCGATGTCCGCAAGCGGTGGGTCAGTTCGATGGTACGGGTCACACAGGTTGAAAAGCCGATACAGTAATCAGTGCCCGGCACATCATTGTCCATGGTTTTGGGAATAGCGACAACCTTGACTCCCTCTTCATGAAGGCGCTGGGCATAACTCAAGGTGTCATCACCGCCAATCGGAATAAGAAAATCGAGGCCAAGATAATCGATATTTTTCAATACTTCCGGTGTGACATCATTAATCGAATCGGTGTAACTGTCACGCAGATGCTCGGGCAGATTGGCCTGCGGCAGGTGACTGGGCCGAGTGCGTGAGGTATGCAGGAAGGTGCCACCTGTGCGGCCGGCGCGATTGACAATATCTGTTGTCAATTCAATAAAGTTGCCACTGTTGTCGGCTTTTTCATCACGGACAAGTTCTACCAGTCCCGCCCAACCACGGCGAATACCAATGACACGGTAACCTTCTCGCTTGGCGCGGATCGTTACCGCGCGGATCGCAGGATTAAGACCGGGGACATCACCTCCACCAGTGAGGATGCCGATTGTTCCTTTATGAATCATTATTTACTCCTTTTTTGTTAGAGTTGATTCTGTTGATGTTAGCGATTTAATCCTTTTAACGCAAAATAAAAGACACGATTCCTCAATGTTCAGATCCTATTCTGCTTTATTTATGGGTGTTTTGATGTTAGGTTCTCATGCATCTTGTGCGGCTTTGTGACGTTCTATGCTTTTTTACGGGAGTTTTTCATGGTGAAGGTTTCTATTGTATCATCCTGCTTAGTAAAGATTACTCTGGTTATACTGGTTGCCGCATTGCCGCTGTTTGCAGCTGATGATCCACTGGCCAATCAGCTGGTCGTCGAAAAACAACAATTTGCACCTGGGTCCTTTGACGATCCTGATAACTGTCTTGCCTGTCACTACGACATTTACGAGCAATGGTCCAAGTCGATGCATGCCTACGCCTGGGAGAACAAATGGTACCAGGATGATTATCAACGAGCCCATCGTGAAACGGACGGTGCTACCGATGTTTTCTGTGCCGCTTGTCATGCCCCCATTGCCGCACGCACCGGCCAGCTGCCGCCTCATGATGGCAGCCAGTTTGATGCCACCAGCAAACGCGGAATTTCCTGTGATTTCTGTCATACAGTAACCGCCATTGAGCGGACGTTCAACATGGGTCACGTTTCTGCGCCCGGGCCGATGAAATATGCGAATCGCGGAGACGGGGAATCCCCATACCATGGCGTTGTTTATTCAAAAAATCACACAGATGCGGTTTTTTGCGGTTCCTGTCACAACGTTAAGCACCCGGTGACCGATGTTGCTGTCATTGATACCTATGATGACTGGCTCAGCGGCCCCTACGCTGAGCAGGGGATCACCTGTCAGAATTGTCATATGACCCCAACCCCGGGAATTGGTAGTAACCCGGGAAAATCGAGCCCTATCGGTCAGGAACGCGACAATGTGGCTTTCCATACCTTTGTCGGGGGCAGTGTGATTGCCCAGCGCAATATGGGTAACGAACACCAGGCGCAGCTTGCTGAAGAGATGTTGAAAGCTGCAGCTAAGTTGAGTCTCGAATCGAAGGTTACTGATAACCAGCTGGCATTAACTGTTCATGTTGACAATGTCGGGGCCGGTCATAAAATTCCGACGGGGGTCACCTACATCCGTAAAATGTGGCTGGAAGTCCAACTTGTTGATGATAACGGAGGCGTTATTTATAGTTCCGGGCTGGTTGATGACAAAAACCACGTTGACCCTGACGCGGTGTTTTATCGTCTGCTGTTTAAAGACAGTGATGGCAATTTAACCGGCAAGAGTTGGCTGGCTGTAGATATTGGTTACGATCGGCGCATTCCGGCCCAGGGGCGCGATACCGAGGTTTATTCGATTGAGCTGCCGGCGACTGGTGCTTATCGAGCAGATGTGCGTTTGATGTATCGCTCCCTGTCCCAGGAGACTCTTGATTTCCATGAGGGGGATGAATCAGAGAAGATAGAAAGTATCGAGATGGCAAAAGCCAGTGTGACCCTCGAGCGATCCTGATCTGTTGCGGCTGACAAAAACAACAAAAACCCCCTCCGTCAGGGATGACGGAAGGGGTTTTTGTTGTTCATCAGTCAAGAAAATCGACGATCCGATCGGCAATACCGATATAGGTTGCGGGGGACATGGCCAGTAGACGCTGTTTGTCTGTAGCGGCTAAATCCAGCTGTTCAATAAATGAACGTATCGTTGTGGCATCCATGGCCTGACCGCGGGTCAGTTCTTTGAGCTTTTCGTACGGTTTCTCGATGCCGGCCTTACGCATGATGGTCTGGATCGGTTCAGCCAGCACCTCCCAGGCCTGGTCGAGATCGGCGGCGAGTTTGTCTCGATTGAGCTTGAGTTTGCCGATTCCCTTGATGGTGGACTGGCAAGCAATCATGGTGTAGCCAAACCCGACACCCATGTTGCGCAATACCGTTGAATCGGTCAGGTCGCGTTGCAGGCGTGAAATCGGCAATTTACTCGACAGATGCTGGAAGATCGCATTGGCCAGACCGCAATTACCTTCCGAATTTTCAAAATCGATGGGGTTGACCTTGTGGGGCATGGTTGATGATCCAACCTCGCCGGCAAGGGTTTTCTGGCCGAAATAGGCCATGGAGATATAAGTCCAGATGTCGCGATTAAAATCGATCAGAATCGTATTCCAGCGCGCCATGGCATCAAAAAGCTCGGCCATGTAGTCATGGGGTTCAATCTGGGTGGTAAAGAGATTTTGGGTTAAGTCCAGCTCGTTGCTGATCATCCTCCCGCTTAAACGCACCCAGTCAATATCCGGATAAGCGCAAAGATGGGCGTTGAAATTACCCACAGCGCCATTCATCTTGCCGAGTAGCTCGATCTGTTTGATTTGCTGTGTTTGACGCTGTAAGCGTGCAGCAAAAACTGCTAATTCTTTGCCAATGGTCGTGGGTGATGCCGTTTGACCATGGGTGCGGGCGAGCATCGGGACGTTTTTATATTCCCTGGCCAACGCGCTGATCATCTCTCCGATCTGCTCCTGCAGCGGCAGCAGAATTTGGAGCCCATCTTTGAGCATCAGCGCATGGGAAAGGTTGTTGATGTCTTCCGAGGTGCAGCCAAAATGGATAAATTCGCTCAAGTCTTCCAGGCTGGTGCCGGCAATCTTTTCCTTTAAGTAGTACTCAATGGCCTTAACATCGTGATTGGTGACCGCTTCAATCTTTTTAACTTTTTCCGCCTCGATAGGAGTAAAATCGTTTACCATTTGACGTAATGTGCTTTCTTCATCTGAGCTGACCTGCCGGCACTCGGGAATCCCGGACTCTTTACTTAAGGCCAACAGCCATAACACTTCAACCTTGATGCGGTTTTTCATTAACGCATACTCGGAAAAAGCCTCAATCAGAGGCGCCACCTTAGCCGCATAACGGCCATCAATCGGGGAAATTGCAGTAATCATTTTTTACTCCTTATTTTATCTATGTAACTTTACGAAACGGCACTATAGCGGTGGATACACCGCTGCTGCAACTTCTTTATCTTTTCATCAGGAGTTTCGTGCGGGTCACTTGTCAAAAGACCTTCAGACAGTTTACCCTTAATAAGTACATACAGCTTATTTATTGAGTGATGGGGCTTTTGTGACAGCAACAAAAAAGAAAACTGTATCTTTGGTATTAGGTAGTGGGGGGGCTCGGGGTCTTGCCCACATCGGGGTGATAGAGGTACTGGAGCAACAGGGCTATGAGATCCGTTCTATTTCCGGCTCCTCTATCGGGGCTCTGATCGGTGGTATTTACGCTGCCGGGCAATTATCGACATACACCCGTTGGGTCACCGCCCTTGATCGTTTTGATGTGTTCAAGTTGCTTGATGTGTCATTTAGTGGATCTGCTTTTTTCAAAGGGGAGCGCATCATTTCAACCCTGCGTGAGTTGATTGGTGACCGTAATATCGAAGATTTGCCGATTTCTTACACAGCTGTTGCAACTGACCTTGATGAAAGCAAGGAAGTCTGGTTGTCGAGTGGCCCTCTGTTTGATGCTATCCGTGCCTCGATTGCTTTTCCAACAGTTTTTTCGGCAATGACTTCTAACGGCAGAACCCTGGTTGACGGTGGCTTGCTGAACCCGGTGCCGATCGCACCAACCCTGCATGACCATACTGATTTGACAATAGCCGTCAGCTTGAGTGGTAAACCCCGGCATATTTTACCGGTACAGCCCCAATCAGTTAGTAAAAATGGTCACGGTACGAGTTATCATCAGAAAATTATTGATTTTATTGAGTCTCTGCAACGTAAAGGACATCATAAGAATGAGCATCAGGACGGAAATTTTTTCGATGTCATATCAAAAAGCCTGGACGTCATGCAGTCAACCATCGCGCGCCTCAAACTGGCAGCTTACACACCTGATATTGTCATTGAAATACCTAAAAATGTCTGCACTATTTACGAATTTGAGCGGGCGCATGAATTGATCGAAATCGGTCGCCAGGAAACACTTGAGATTTTGCGTCACTTTAACGAATCTGAAATGTAAATCATCAGCCGTCACATGCTGGAGGTAAATGAATAATGTATCGCCGATTACTTAAATTTATCATTTTTAGTCTGCTTTTTTCACCTGTTTGTGCACTTGCCGGCAGCCTGGGTGAGCGTGTGCAGGAGCATCAACTTGAAAATGGTCTGACAGTGCTGCTGGTAGAGCGACATAACTCGCCAACGGTTGCCGCCTACATCAACTTCAGAGTCGGTGCAGTTAATGAAAACAGTGAACAACGTGGCATTGCTCATATGCTTGAACATATGTTGTTCAAAGGCACCGAGACTCTGGGAACCCGTGATTTTGAGGCCGAGCAGCCATTGCTACGGCAGATCGAAAAAACCGGGGCGCAACTTGATTTTCTTAAGAATCAACCGGATGCCGATCCCCAGGAGTTGGAAAAGTTACGTGCCCGTTTGGATCGGCTCCAACTGGAACACCGGGAACTGGTCGTTAAGGATGAGTTTTCACGTATCTACGCTGAACAGGGCGGGGTTGGGTATAACGCTTTTACCAGCAAGGATCAAACCAGCTACCTGATTAATTTACCTGCTAATAAGCTTGAGTTATGGGCTGCGATCGAGTCAGATCGCCTGCGTCATGCGGTTTTTCGAGAATTTTTTACCGAACGTGAAGTGGTCCAGGAAGAACGCCGCCGTGCTGTTGATATTAATCCGGCGGGGACATTGTATGAAAATTTGCTCGCAACCGCGTTTCAGGTTCACCCATATCGCCACCCTATACTTGGCTGGGATTCGGATATTCAGGGGTACAATCTGCCGAAGATTCGAGAGTTCTTTACCGCTTACTATGCTCCGGTCAATATGATTATCACCCTGGTTGGTGCGTTTGATCATGATGACACGCTAGCAATGATCAATGACTATTTCGGTGATCTGCCCGCCGGCACAAAGGTTCCGGCAGTTACCGATCGCGAACCACCACAGCGAGGAGAACGTCGCATTAATATTGATTTTGATGCGCAACCGCGGATGATGATCGCCTATCATAAGCCAACCCTGCCGCACCTTGATGACTATAGCTTTGATCTGCTTGCCAGCATCCTGTCACAAGGACGAACCTCTCGACTGTATCAGTCATTGGTGGTTGAACAGCAACTGGTCACCAATGTCGGTGTGTTTACGGCTCCGGGATCGCGTTACAATAATCTGCTGGTATTCAGTTTGTTGCCGCGCCAAGGGGTTTCTTTTGCTGAAGTAGAAACCGCTCTGGAAGCTGAGCTGCAACGGTTTTTGAGCGAGCCCTTAAGTGTTGCCGAGATTGACAAAGCTCGCCGGCAAATTACGACTTCATTATTGCGTGGTATCAGAACGAATAGTGGTCTGGCTCGGATGTTGTCGGTTTATCAGGTTATCGGTGACTGGAAGTATCTGGTTACATACGAAGACCAGCTTAATTCAGTCACAGCAGACGATCTAAAAAGAATCGTCACTACCTATCTGCATAAAGTTAATCGTACCGTTGCTACCTTGAGTCGGGGAGGCGAGTAATGAGACAACTACGCAGAGGATTTTATGCGTTTTTTCTGTTGCTCACTTTTACGGCACAGGATTCAGCTGCCCAGCGACCTGATCAGCTGACATTTCCGCCGCTTGAGATGGTTTTCCCCACAGTTACTCAGCAACATACCGCTAACGGGATGACGGTCTACCTCAAAGAAGATGATGAGTTGCCGCTGGTTGATCTGACCCTTATGGTGCGTGGTGGCAGTATCCATGACCCATTAGATAAGACCGGCTTGTCTAAGTGGTTTGCCCAGTCGTTGGAAACCGGCGGCACAGCATCATTGACCCCGGCACAATTGGAAGAAGAACTTGATTTTATGGCAGCGCAGTTAAGTGTAACCAGTAGCAGTTACAGTTTTCAGATTGATTTATCGGTTCATCAACGTGACTTGATCCGGGCGCTGGAATTATTGGTTGATCTGCTGCGGCGACCACGTTTTGACCAGGAGCGGGTGGAGCTGGCAAAACAACAGTTGATCGAAAGTGTTCATCGCCGGAATGATCGTCCGGCAGCGATTGCCAGTCGCTACCTCGCACGCGCGATAAATCCGGGACACCCTTTTGGAGTAGAACCAACCCTGGAGACGCTGGATAATTTAATGATTGCCGATCTGGTCGCTGTCCACCAACGGTTTTTTCAACCACAACAGCTCTGGTGGGGGATCTCGGGTGCTATCGATAAAGATGAAATTCTTGACCTTCTTGCTGCTTATGTTGGCAACTGGGAAAACACTACGACAAGTGATATTGCGATACCGAGTCTTCCCGAACCTTTAGATCCGCGTGTCACCATTATCGATCGTCAACTCAGTCAAACCACCGTGCTCATGGGACACCGGGGAATCAGTAAGGACAACCCTGACTTGCATGCCGTGCGTCTGGCTAACTACTTGCTGGGTGGTGGAGGCTTTAATTCACGTTTGATGCGTGAAATTCGGTCCAATCGTGGTCTGGCTTATTCAATCTATTCCCAGTTTCAGCCCGGACGGTACTTGCCTGAACTTTTTGTTGTCAGTGGCGAAACCCGTAATGATGCTGCCGTTGAGGTTCTCCAACTGGTGCGTAATATGATCAAAGAATTGATCATATCCGGGGTATCTAATGATGAGATCGAATCAGCTAAAAACAGTCTGATCAATTCTTTCATCTTTGCTTTTGAGAATACTCATGCTGTCGTTACTCAAAAAATGCGTCTGGACTTTTATGCCTATCCCGATGATTACCTCGAAACCTATCAGAAACGGATAAAAGCCTTAACCGCCGAAGATGTTCAACGCGTGGCGCGCGAATATCTTCATCCCGGTCAGATGCACATTGTTCTGGTGGGAGACAGTGGTATACTTCTACCTGATCTGGAGGATGAATCCTTGGATATAGAGCTGGTTGAACTCGATTAAGGCAGGTTGATGGCAGAAACAGCATCACAACAATATAGTCTGAAAAAGCAGCTCAAACGACTGGTCTGGGAGCAGAACCTGCACGAGATGCCCTGGCTTAAACGGACGCTGCTACGGCAACTGCAAATGGTGGTTCTGGTGATTCGGGATTTTTACAGCAATCGTAGTTTGTTGCGTGCTTCTGCCCTGACATATTACACCATCCTGTCACTGGTGCCCTTGCTGGCATTGACCTTTGCATTGCTTAAAGCTTTTGGGGTCCAGAATCAGTTGCAACCATTGATTCTGGACAAACTGAATGTTGGTGATGGACAAATTGCTGAAGTTATTGTCGGTTATATCAATAACACCCAGGTTGCCCAGATGGGTGCGGTCGGTCTGGTGTTCCTGCTGGTTGCGGTGATTTCCCTGCTGACCAATATCGAAGCGGCCTTCAATGATATCTGGGGGGTTAATAACCTCAGACCTGTACTGCGGCGTTTTTCTGATTATCTCTCGGTCGTTCTGGTTGGTCCGGTTCTGCTGATCGGTGCTATCTCTATGACCTCATCTTTGATCAGCCACAGCTTCACCCAAAGTCTTCTTGAAATGCAGATGATCGGTTCATTGATTGTTTTCGTGCTTAAAATTACCCCTTTTATTTTTATGTGGCTGGCCTTCACCCTGCTTTATGTCTTCATGTCAAACACCAAAGTACAATGGCAGGCGGCCCTGATCGGCGGTGTCTTTGGCGGCACATTGTGGCAGATCGCGCAACTTGGTTATGTGAATTTTCAGGTTGGTGTAGCTCGTTATAATGCCATCTACGGTACAATGGCTGCATTGCCGATTTTCATGGTGTGGGTGTATTTGTCGTGGGTGATTGTTCTGTTTGGTCTCGGGGTTTGCTACGCCAAACAGAATCTGCGTACCGGCGCACGAGATCTGCGTAGAGAAGAGGTTAATCGTAGCAGTTTTGAACAAGTAGTGTTGGCGCTGCTGGTGACCTTGGCTGATCGTTTTCATCGTGGTGATCCGGCGATCAATCATGACAAGTTGGCCAGATTACTGTATGTGCCCCCGCGCTTGTGCCGTGCCATTCTCGCGCAACTCGAACAGCTCGGTCTGGTGACTGAAATCAACGGCCATGCCGGTTGGCCAAGTTATCAGCTTGGTCGTGATGCCGACAACCTGAGTGTTTCCCGCATCTATAGCCTGTTGCGCAATGTCGGGGAAGAGGTCATGTACCTGCATCCCCATCCGCAAACAAAGGTGGCGCTGGAAATCAGTCACAGCCTTGTCGAGCTGGTTGACAACGAATTTGGTAGCGTTACTTTAAAGGATCTGGTGATGCGCAGCCGGCAAAAAGAGAGCGATCCTGGCGATACGCTGGATGATGAGACAGGGCATCAGTCGGGATAAGATAACAACCTGATTTGGCCGTCGATTAGCTGAGCGTAACTGCGCCGGGTCAGCCAGTCACCCAGAGCAATAACCTCACGGTCATGTTGCTGAAAACGTACCGGGACATGAAAATGTCCGCAGATGATCAGGTCGCATGGGTCGGCTAGGGTGTTTGAATTATACTCCTGCAGCCATGGGGTGGGGTCGCAGGGTTGACGAGAAAAACGTTTTTGCTGCGATTTATCACTTAACCATATGCCGAATTTCCAGACCAGATCCGGGTGGATAAGGCGTGATAAAAAGCGCACAAAAGAGCTGCGCCATAGTTTACGCAGACGCACATAGGCCGGTGCCGGGTGAATCAGATCACCATGGCAAATCAGCAGGTTACGGTCATCCCACGGAATCAATGCCTGTTCGGTAATAACAGTACAGCCCAGGGTGTCGCGAAAATAGGGGCCAACGGAAAAATCATGGTTACCTTCAACAAAATACAGTCTGGTTCCCTGTTGTGCCAGCCGGTGCAATTGATCCAGTAATGGGACGTAAGCAGAGAAGACCAGATGGTCAAATCCCAGCCAGAACTCAAAAATATCGCCGAGTAAAAACAGGGCATCGAGGTCATCCTGCTGTTTCAACAGCCTCAGCAGATCCTGATAATTATCGTCTGCAAAAGAGCGCAAATGGGCGTCGGAAAGAAAAATTGCTTTCATGGCAGCGACTATAAAGAGCCGCTGTTACCTTGTCAATCAATGATCATCTGCTGATCAAAGGAGTTATTCATGCACTACCCAATGATTCATATATGCTACCGGGTCATGGACCTTGAAGCGTCAGAAAAATTTTATCAGGAAGCGTTTGGTTTTAAGATTTCACGTAAAAAGGACTATCCGGAAGGGCGCTTTACGCTTTCCTATCTGCAATGCCCCGGATTACCTTTTGAGCTTGAGTTGACCTACAACTATGACCCGCAAAAACCTTACATTATTGGTGATGGTTATTCCCATCTCGCCGTTGCCAGCGATGACCTGGAAGGGTCGCATCAGCGGCACAGTGATATGGGATTGACGGTTACGCCCCTTAAGGGGCTTACTGCAGGCCAGCCACGCTTTTATTTTGTTACTGATCCCGATGGTTTTCGGGTTGAAGTTGTACGTAGTACCCCATCCTGACCGAAGAAGAGAGTGACACATGACTGACCAACGTTTATTTGAAGCCGGGGCCCAGGCGCTTGAACAAGGTGATCACCGAACAGCCATTGACTGTTTTGAAAAGCTGCTGAAAGAACATTCAACCGCTGAGACAATCATCGCTCTGGTCGAGGCTTATCTGGAAACCGGGGCCCACAAGAAGGCATATCAGTGTCTGAAAAATGGAGTGGAACAACATCCGCAGGATATTGATCTGCTGTTTGCCTTGGCCGACTACTATTTTGAGCACAGTCGTCAAGACGAAGCTCTTAAAATGTATCAACAGATCATCGAACTTGACCCCGAGGAAGCTGAAGCTTATGTATGCAAAGCCATGGTCCTGTTAAGCCTTGATAGGGCTGAGGAAGCTGTTGCCTTATGCCAGGCCGCCTTAAAGATCCAACCAGACCAAAGTTTTGCACTGAATGCATTAGGTGATATCTACGCTCAACAGGGCAAGTTTGACGCTGCCATCGACCTGTATCGACAAGCTGCAGAACTTGATCCGGAAGATTCCCAACCGCTACTTAATCTGGCCGATGCCTTATACGAAGAAGGCAAGCTCGACGAAGCTGAAAAGTGCTGTCTAAAAGGATTAATGCTGGATCCCGGGGTTGCCATGGGTTACTTCGTCCTCGGGTCTATCTGCCTTGATCAGGAACGTACAGCTGAAGCGGTAGAGCATTTCGAACAATTTTTACGGCTGGAAAAAAGCCCTTCAGCACAGGATTTGCGTGCTGAAGTTGTTGCTGTTCTGGATGGCTTGAAATAAACAGAATGGATAACAAAAAGGCACAGGTTGGAAGGTTTTCCGACCTGTGCCTTTTATTGTCGTAGCGTTTTAAGAAAACTACTTTTTCTTGCCGGCGGCTGCCCGTTTGGCGGCTTTGAGCGGATTGACACGAACATCTGCGGATTTGATGTCAATCTTTTTATGGGTAGCAAAGTTACATAAGCCTGAAGACCATTTGGCCTCTGGTTCAGGATAGGATGTGCAGACTTCGCCGATCGTACCGGTGACGATCCTATTACACCCCTGACACTGCTCAACGATAACTTTGCAACTTCCGCCATCTGCGGTGCAACCGGCTTTTTTCCAGAAACTGCACTCGGTGCCGGGAAGAACTGTTTGACACTGCATCTTGTATTTCCTCCTAAAGATTTCTTTGATACGTTTTTAAGAACGCTAACTAATATCGAATTTGTCTTTTTGAGTCAATGGTTTTTATCGGTTAATTACCGACACAGGCTGAATCGATATTTTATGGTTCATTGATTTGCTGGCGTTGACAATAAACCGTGGTTGCGGCCAGTGTGATTAAGACGCCAAGACAGATCAGGGGCAGGGTAAAGCTGCCGGTTTTATCATAGTAGTAACCGGCCACCAGCGGAGCAACCGCCCCAGGGATGTTGGCTGAAAAGAGCCAGCCATAGATTGATGCAACTCGCTGCGCTCCCCAGATTTTTGCCACAGATCCCGCGTAAATGACCAGGACGCCGCCATAATTGAAGCCGGTCAAAATGGCAAATAGTTGCAAACCGGCACCGGAGGTAAGAATAACCGGAGTAAAAAACAAGGTGGTAGCCTGTGCCATCAGATTGATGATAATTGCCTGAACGGTGCCCATGCGATCAAACAGACCGCCCCAGATGACCCGGCCTGCTGCATTTGCCAAGGCAAAAAAGGAGACGGCACTGACTCCGGTTATCAGAGTCGCCGACTGGTAAAGCTCTTTAATGTTGGCATTGACCGCAAATCCCGCTGCTAATCCGGCAAACATACAGAAATAGAGAATCAAAAATCGTTGATCACGAAATATTGATCTCGCCGGTTGGGAAACACCGGTAACGATGTATCTGAATTTGGGGGGATTCACCATGAAAATAGCTGCAAAGAGGATCAGCAGAGTAAAAGTGAAACCAAGATAACCGAACAGGTTGAAGGGGGTAAGGCCCTGGTCGAGGAGCAACCCCGCACCCGAACTGACCAGCGCTGCACCACCGCCGAAGCCGGCAACAGCAATGCCGGTAACCAGTCCCTTGTTGTTTGGAAACCATTTCATGCAGGTAGAGATGGGGACGATATACGCAATCCCAGCACCAATCCCGGCAATAAAGCCATTACCAATGATTGTGTAGAGAAAGTTGGCTCCTCCTAACGAAGAAACAAGCCAGCCACTACCAAACAGAATACCTCCACAGATTGTTGAAAAACGTGGTCCGAAGCGTTCAAGTAAAGCACCGGAAAAGATCATTGTTGCGGGAAAAATAAAATAAAACAAGGTAAAGGGGATCTGGGCGTGGAACTGACTGATGCCAGCAAGATCCCGCAGGTGCATGACATACACTGACCAGGAGTAGGTAGCCCCCAGACAAAGTTGCATCAATAAAGCTGAAATGACGACCATAAACGGCATAATTTGGCTCTTGGGTTGTTTTCGAGCGCCAGGAACGATAAAGTTCGCTCTTTTGTTTTCGTAGCTTGTGACAGTAATCAGCGATTTTTGTTTTGTCAATTGACAATAACAATGGAGAAAAGTCGAGATGGAAATGTCTTCTGCAGAATGGGAATCCTTGTGTAAACGCTGTGGGCGCTGTTGCTACGAAAAATATGAGTATCGGGGTCAGTTTTTGTATACCAAAACACCATGTGAATTTCTGGATCTGCAGCGTCGCCATTGTCGCGTCTATCATCAACGTCAGACAAAACAGCCTGAATGCACCCGCCTCACCCCTGAACTGGTTCGCTCGGGGGTGCTGCCTGCAGATTGCCCTTATGTCATGAGGTTCAACAAGGATCAGGATGGTTAGAATCCCATTGACAAGCCCAGGACATCTCTTATGTCGGGGTATTCCCTCATAGATACCTGAAATGAATATGCTGTGGTATAATTTGAAAAATATTTTTCCAGGGAGATGAAATGACAATGACACAAATTAAATTTGGAACTTCCGGCTGGCGGGCAATTTTGTGCGACGACTTTACTTTTGACAATGTGCGAGCCGTCAGTCGCGCCATAGCTGACTACCTGAATCACGAAGGGATTGCTGACCAGGGTGTCGTCATCGGTTATGATGCCCGCTTTATGGCTAAAGATTTTGCTCGTGAGACGGTTCGCGTTCTGGCATCGGCCGGGATCCCGTCGTATCTTTGTGAGCGTGACACCCCGACACCGGTTATCGCTCATGAGTTGCTGCGCCGTAAGGCCGCAGGTGCCATCAATTTTACCGCAAGTCATAATCCCCACACCTATAATGGTATCAAGTTTTCGCCCGCCTGGGGAGGACCGGCATTGCCGCAGACAACCACCGATATTGAAGCACGTGCCAATGCCCTGCAGGGCAGCGATATCCCGGTAATGGATCTTGACAAGGCAAAGGCCGATAACCTTTATACCGAAATCGACCCACTCCCAGCCTATTTTGATACATTAAAACAACTCATCGATTTTAATGCCATTGCCGGATCAGGCCTGCGCATTGCGGTTAACCCCCTCTATGGTAGCGGGCGCGGTTATCTCGACACCATTCTGGAACAAGCCGGCGTACCGGTGACAACTATCAATTCTCATCTTGATCCTTATTTTGGTGGTGAACCGCCGGAGCCTGCTGAAGCCCATATTGCAGATTTTATCAAATTGATCAAAGAAGACAGGCAGATCGGTCTGGGACTGGCGACTGATGGTGATGCTGATCGCTTTGGTATTGTCGATAGCGATGGAACCTACATTGAGCCGAACTATATTCTGGCGTTACTCTTTGATTACATGATCCGTCGTAAGGGGTTGACGGGCGATGCCGCGCGCAGCGTGGCAACCTCTCATCTGATCGATGCGGTCGCGGCTTATCATCAGGTCAAGGTGCTTGAAACACCGGTCGGATTCAAGTTTATCGGTGAATATATCAGCGCTGGAAAGATTCTGATTGGCGGAGAGGAAAGTGCCGGACTGACCGTTCGTGGCCATGTCCCTGAAAAAGATGGCATCCTGGCCTGTTTGCTGGTGGCAGAGATGGTTGCCGCTGAGAAAAAATCCCTGAAAGAGCTGCTTGCTGACCTTTATGGCCGGGTAGGGGCTTTTTATACGCGCCGGATCAATATCCGGCTGTCGGCTGAATTGGAAGCCAATCTGCCGGCTAAGCTGGAAAATCCACCCGCAGAGATAGAAGGGCGAAGCATAACCGAAGTCATCCGCATCGATGGGAATAAATTTTTGTTTGCTGATGGCTCGTGGATTCTGTTTCGTAAATCGGGAACGGAACCGGTAGTCAGGTTGTATGCTGAAGCTTCGAGTGAAGCGATACTGGAGCAATTAATTGCCGCCGGCAGGAATTTTATTCTCAGTTGATTAATCTCCTGGAATAACTGCTTAAAAAAATAAACGGGAACACGATGATGGACCCGTTTATCGATCAATGGGGGTTGAGGTGGTCAGAATTGGCCACTTTGACCTTTCTCGATGTTGGCTGCAGTGTCTTTTTTTAATGGTGATTACGTACCCATTCGTCCAATTTTTCACTAATCTCTTCCGGCATATCGATAAATTTCAATCCCATTCCCGCTTCAAAAGGAAGATAGCTGCCTAGGGGTCGTTTCCAGATGACCTCACATAAACAGCGAACTGTGCCTTTAAGGGGTGTGGGAAGCTGAAATTCCAACTCGAGTTGTTGGCCCGGTTCGATCGGGTTGGTTGTAGCTATAAACATGCCACTGCGGCTGATGTTTTTGCTGTAACCAAAAATCGTCGGCCGACCCCCATGAACATGAACCTTTTGGATGATTAGCGGGGCACGCAAGTTTCGTCGTAGATCCGCGGTTGGACGTTCATTATCGTTCATTGAGTTCAACTCTCTGCAGGTTGTTGGCGCTTTTCAATTAGTTGAGCGCACTATGCCACAATTTTTCGTTGATGTCTTGGCTCTTTTGTTGACCTGTCGTAGTTTTCATGTAAACTCGACTACGTTCGAGTTTTTTTTGGAGTTTATCATGGGTGGAGCAAGAGAACAAAAAAAACAGCTGACCCGACGGGCTATTGAAAAGGCTGCTATCGACCTGTTCAGTCGTAAAGGGTTTGATGCTACCAGCATGGAAGATATCGCCATTGCTGCCGGGATTGGCAAAGCAACTATCTACGGTTATTTTTCGACCAAGGACGATATCTTTCTGTATTACTGTGACGATCGGCTGGTAACAGCATTCAATCAGTTTAAGGAACAACATTCAGAGGAGATTTCCTTTGTCGAATATCTGCTAGCTTTTTTTATGATCAAGTTTACTTCTATTACCGAAAACCATGAATTTGGTCGATTGTTGTTGCGTGAGATGTTGTTTCCCAAAGAAGCCACCGACAAGGTCCGGGAACATAACCAGCGCTATTTTGATATTCTTGAGGGGGTATTTTCGGTTGCCGAAAAACGCGGAGAAATTGCACCACACCTTGACCATTTCATGCTGTCGGGTCATTTTTTCTCACTGTATGTCGGTTTGTTGGCCGGCTGGTACAGTGGTTATTTCAAATCGCTGGAAGAGGTTGAAAACAACATGAAAAGCCTCTTCCATCAGGCCTGTCATGGAATAGTATCGTGAACTGTCTGCGTGTCGTTTTAATTGTCTTTGTTTGTCTTTTTTTCCCAATTTTATGCTGGTCTGCCCCTTCGTCACTCAATGAGCTGATTATCCTCGGTTTGCGTGTCAACACTCAATTACAGATCGATCAGTTAGAGATTGACAAGGCGCAACAGGCCATTGTGATTGAACAAGCAGCATTCGATCCTGAAGCTTTCACGCTGATCGAACACGAGCATGGCAAGGTTCCTTTTGTTAACGATGAATTCAGTAGCCGCACAACGACCCGCCAGTACCAGGGTTCCATCGGGTTGCGCCGTCGTTTCACCACTGGAATGACTGCGTCGGCCCGCCTGCTGACCGAGCGTTTCAGCGGTTTTGATGCCTCCAGCACCCTTGATCCTCGTTATCGCAGCAGCTTTGTTCTTGAACTGAACCAGCCTTTGCTGCGCAACTCTGGTCGGGTAGCCACCCAGACGGCAATTGACCGCGCCGGCTATCAGCTGCAACAGACAGAACTGGGATTTTTACTCCAAGCCCAGCAATTCGCCCTGCAACTGGAATACGCCCTGCGCCGGTTGGCCCTGCAAGGTCAGATCATTGGCTTGCGTGTCGATGCTCTGGCATTAGCAGAGCGCCTCCTGGATTTTAACCGCCGCCGTTTTGAAGAAGGACTGGTTGCCGTTACCGAAATCCAGGGAGCCGAGGCTACCCTGGCTCAACGCCATTTACTGCTTTCCCAGGCACGACAAGAGCACGATCTGCTCTTTGAACAATTGAATCGTCAATTCAATGGACAGCTGCCACCTGATTTTAACCCTGTGCCATTGTTTACAGAAGAGTCCTTTCCCGGGCCAACCGCCAGCGATTTTGGTGTGCTGGTTGAGACTGCACGCGCTAAGCGACTGGATCTGCAGATTGCCCAGTTGTCCCTGGCAAGCCAACAACGGCAACTTGACTTCTATCGCCAGCAGCTCAAACCACAACTTGATCTGCGTCTGCAAGCCGGCCTTAATGGTTTGGCCGGACATCAGCAGAGCGACACCCCTTACCGTGGCAACTGGGGTGATTCTATTACCAGCTTGAGCAGCGCCGATGGTTATCAGTGGGGTGTTGGCCTGGAATTTTCTCTCCCCTTGGGTAACCGCGCGGCCCAATCACGCCAGCGCCAGTCTCAGGTGACGGTTCAGCAACAGCAATATCAGGTCAGCGACCTTGATCTGAATATCCGCACGCAAATTCGTGAAGCTCAGGTAGAGCTGAACCATGCCCTGGAACAGCAGCGAATCAGCGCTGAATTTGAACGTCTGGCGTCTATAGCCTTGGCACAGGAACAGCGCCGCCTTGATGAAGGCCTCTCTGATACTTTTCGGTTGGTATCTTTTCAGGACAATATGATTGATGCCCGGATCGCAAGTCTGCAGGCCAAAACCGCCAGTCAACTAGCCCACGCCAACATGACATTTGTCATTGGTGAAATTTTTGATCGCTACCAGATCTATCAGGATGATAACGGGGAGGGCTTCTAAGCGTTGACTATGAGGACATTATCTATCTGCAACCTACTGCTGCTGTTCTTGGTTTCTTTACTCATCAATGGTTGCGATTCGGTACCACCGGCAGCAAGCGTTCCCGATAACGATCGACGGGTTAATGTTGTCACCCAGCCTGTGGCTCCTGTTGATCTGACTGAAACCTTTACTCTGCCGGCAAGGATACAGGCGCGCGAGGATCTGATCCTTTCGGCCGAAGTTGGCGGCACAGTCGTAAAAACACCTGTACGTGAAGGGGAGTCCGTGGTTCAGGGGCAAGGCTTGGTGGAATTAGACTCTGCTGTCATTCGTTCGCAGTTGGAACGTGAAACCCAAAACGTTGCCGTTTTAACTGCCCGCCATGATCGCCTGCAACGTCTGGCCGCAGAAGGATTGGTCAGTCAGCAGGAACTGGATGATGTCAATAATGACTTAACTGCCGCCCAAACAGCACGGGAACAATCACAGATTCAGCTGCAAAAAACCATCCTGCGTTCGCCGATCGACGGCATGGTGGATCGCCGTCTGGTTGATGCTGGTGAATATGTTGATCCAGGTAAGCCGCTGCTGCGGCTGGTGTCGGTTAAACAGTTAGAAGTTATTGCCGATGTTCCCGAAAAAGATGTGGGATTTTTAAAACCGGGACAACAGGTCACCATTACCCCGGCGATTATTCATGGCGATCAGGCTGAACCACTAACGGCCATTATTGAATATATTGCCTTTGTTGCCGATGAGTCTTCGCGTACTTATCGCACCAGGATGGTGATCGATCGGCCCGAAGGTGTTTTGCGGCCGGGGATGATTGCTCGCGCTACCTTTGTCCGCCAGGAGCATCGGCAGGCATTGGTTGTGCCGTTGTTTTCCGTGCTTGACCGGCGCAACACCAAGATCGCCTATATTGTTAAAGATGGTCATGCGCGTGAGGTTGAGGTTGTTACTGGTAGTTCGGTTGGTCAGCAACTGGTAGTACGCAGTGGTCTTGAGGCCGGCCAGCAGTTGGTGATCAAGGGGCAGCAGTTGCTGATTGACGGTGTCGCTGTCAATGAAAAAGAGGCTCGGTAATGCTGATTACTGATGCCGCGGTTAACCGGCGCAGCACCATCTTTTCATTGATGCTGATCATTATTATCGCCGGCATGTACAGTTATCTGGCCCTGCCGCGCGAATCGACTCCTGATGTCACGGTACCCTATGTGCTGGTGGTGACTCCCTATGAAGGGGTAGCACCGGTCGACATCGAGAGTCTGATTACCCATCCGATAGAGCGTAAACTCAAAGGCTTAAAAGACGTTGATGAAATCCGTTCGGTCAGTGCCGAGGGATCATCGATGATTATCATCGAATTTATGCCCGATGTGGATATCGACCTGGCCTTGCAATGGGTGCGTGACAAGGTTGATCAGGCCAAAGGAGACTTGCCGCGCAATCTTGAAAATGACCCGCTTGTGCAGGAGATTAATCTGTCGGAATTTCCAATTCTGATGGTGTCAGTAGCGGGTGTCGCCGACGAAACCGTCTTGAAGAGGGTTGGTGAAGAATTGCAGGACTGGATTCAGACCATTCCCGGGGTTCTGGACGTAGGCTTGAGCGGCGGTCGTGAACGCGAAATCCGTGTTGAGTTTGATCCCGACCGCATGTTTGCCTATCAGATTTCTTTGGCCGAAGTGATCCGCGCCGTTGCGCGCGAGAATGTCAATATTCCGGGCGGCAGCATTGATATCGGTGAAGCCAAATACCTGTTACGCATCCCCGGCGAATTTACTGACCCCCATGAAATTGACAATCTGGTATTGACCCGTCGCGACGGTCGTATCATCTATTTTAAAGATGTTGCCGATGTGGTTGACGCTTTTGAAGATCGTAGCAGTTTTTCGCGGCTCAATGGTGATCAGAGTGTCACTCTTGCGATTAAAAAGCGTACCGGTGCCAATATCATTGACGTTGCTGACCGGGTATTTGCCCTGCTGGCTGAAGCCGAACCGATGCTGCCACCAGGAGTTGAGCTGGCGGTTACCTTTAACCAGTCCGATGATATTCGCAAAATGGTGCGCGACCTTGAGAACAATATTATTACCGGCCTGATACTGGTAATCAGTGTATTGTTTTTGTTTCTGGGTTTCCGCAATTCGTTTTTTGTTGCCCTGGCGATTCCCTTTACCATGTTGATTACTTTTGCTGTTCTATATCTGCTCGACATCACCCTGAATATGGTTGTCCTGTTCAGTCTGATTCTCGCCCTCGGGATGCTGGTGGATAATGCGATTGTCATCGTTGAAAATATCTATCGACACATGCAGAGCGGAACCAACGGTGAGCAGGCGTCAAAGATAGCGGTGTCCGAGGTCGGCTGGCCGGTGATCAGCTCGACCATTACTACCCTTTGTGCATTTTTTCCGTTGTTGTTCTGGCCCGGTATTATGGGTGAGTTTATGGCTTTTTTGCCTAAAACCCTGATTATCACGCTGCTGGCTTCATTGTTTGTGGCATTGGTTATTAATCCGACGATCTGTGCACATATCATGACGGTTAAACCGGATCACCATCGTGATGATAAAAAGCTGCCGCTGATTCTTAAAGCTTATGCCTGGTCATTAGAGTTTGCCTTGCGTCATCGGTTACTGGTCGCTCTGGCATCGGTGCTCATCCTGGTCGGTATCACTACCCTTTATGTCATGTTTGATCATGGGGTCGAATTATTCCCTGATACGGAACCTAATCGAGCTTTTGTCGAAATTGAAGCGCCGGTTGGTACCAACCTTGATACCTCGGATCTGCTGGCACGAACAGTTGAAACAATTGCTCTGGCCGAGCCCGACATCCATTTTGTTATCACCGATGTCGGCACGACCAGCAGTGCTGAAGGTGGCGGTGGTAGCGTTCTCTCCAACTTAAGTAAGATCTCGCTGGAGTTTGTTGATCGTCATGATCGTAAAAACCTGGCGACTGATGTGTTGGAACGCATTCGCCAGTCGGTAGCGTCCATACCCGGTGCCCATTTTGTTGTAGAACAACAGGAACAAGGCCCTCCAACCGGGCCTCCGGTCAACATTGAGGTCAGCGGAGAAGACATCGATGTCATTGAAGATTTGGTTAAAGAGATCCTGACTCGGATCGAATCGGTTCCCGGATTAGTCGATCTGCAGGACGACCTGGCGCGGGCGCAACCGGAAATCCGGATTATCGTTGATCGTGAAAAAGCCAGTCTGTTGCAGTTGTCAACCTCGGACATATCGGAAATGGCCAAGGCCGCCATCAGCGGTACCAAATTGGGGGTTTTTCGGGAAGGGGAGGACGAATACGATATCGTTGCGCGCTTTCCGCCGTCGCGGCGTCAACATCTTGCTGATATTGAAAATTTGTTGATTCCAGCGGAAACCGGGGTGCCGATTCCCTTATCGACCGTCGCCCATGTGGAAACCGGGGTAGGTTTCGGCTCAATCCGCCATCTTGATTTAAAACGTGTGGCCACCCTGTCAGCGGAAACTTACGGGCGCAACAGCAATGAAGTGCTGATGGAAATTCAGGATCGTCTTGCTGACCTGCCGCTGCCCAACGGTTATTTAATAGACTATTCGGGCGAACAGGAGGAACAGCAGAAGGCCATCACCTTTTTATCCAAAGCCTTTTTTGGCGCGGTGCTGCTGATCATGCTGGTGCTGGTGACCCAGTTTAATTCCCTGTTACAAGCGTTGATTGTCATGACCACCGTTATCCTTTCACTGACCGGAGTTTTTTTAGGCTTGTTGATTACCGCAAAACCCTTCGGAATCATCATGACTGGGATCGGTGCCATCTCTCTGGCTGGGGTCGTGGTGAATAATGCGATTGTCCTGATCGACTATACTAATCAGTTGTTGCGTAGCGGTATGGATTCATTTGCTGCCATTATGCGTGCCGGCATGATCCGGTTTCGCCCGGTTTTACTCACCGCGGCAACGACAATCCTGGGTCTGCTGCCGATGGCCCTAGGGGTCAGTTTTGATTTTCATACCTTTGCCTGGGAGATTGGTGGCGAATCGTCAGAGTGGTGGGGGCCGATGGCTGTTGCCGTTATTTTTGGGCTCGCTTTTGCTACCATGTTGACTCTGATTGTTGTTCCAGTTCTCTATTCACTAGCAGACTCCTTGCGTAATCGCTTCTGGTCAACGAAGAATGTTTGAGTTTTTCTCTTGACGCTATAAATGATCTTTGCTAGAAAATCGTTCTTCCTTTGATGGGGCGTCGCCAAGCGGTAAGGCACCGGATTTTGATTCCGGCATTCCCAGGTTCGAATCCTGGCGCCCCAGCCAAGTTTCACATTTCGTAGACAATCTCATCAGCCAGGATTCGAAGCGGAGCGAACGCTGACTTGATGTCA
>CAZMFD010000040.1:2534-26450 GCA_964565445.1 uncultured Geobacteraceae bacterium | reverse complement strand
AAATATTCAGCTCCGTCCCGATCCGGCACTGAACACACGCATAAAAACTTGACAGTCATGACACGAATTCTTATGTTCTGTATCCGTAAGCCCCCACACCTGAACCGGGAACATCATGCCACACACAAACATTATTCTGACCGGCTTTATGGGCACCGGCAAAAGCACCGTCGGCCGGGCGCTGGCTGCACGGCTGGGTGTAACCTTTATCGATACCGATCACTTGATAGAGCAGCGCACCAACTACCGGGTAACAGACATCTTTGCCCGGCAAGGGGAGGCGGCTTTCCGGCAGATGGAGGCGGAACTGGCGCAGGAGTTGTCCGAGCAGCACGACCTGGTCATTGCCACCGGCGGGGGATTTTTTACCAATCCGGAAAACATCAGAGCATTACAACAAAGCAGCCAGATCTTCTGTCTAACGGCATCTCCACAAGAGATTCTGGGCCGCATCAAAAAACAGGGGCATCTTCGTCCTCTTTTGCAACATCCTGATCCACTGGAGCGAATCAACCAACTATTACAAGAACGCGAATCGGTATACCGCCAGTTTCCTGAAATCCCCACCAGCGGCCAAACAGTTTACCAGGTTGTTGATACAATCATCACCTTGCTAACTTCTGACTCCTGACCCCTGCATTCTGATATTCTGTATTCTGTACCCCTAACATCCACAACCGCAATTATGACAAACAACCTTATCACTACCTTGCGGCTCGATGGTTTCCGGGGCAAAACAGACCCGGTTGACACCGCGGCGGATGTCTTCAGCCAGGTTAAGATGTTGACTGGCACCGATCACATGTCCGAGACACATATTGCCAACACCGTGGGCAGCACAATGTAATCGGACGCTATTAAGCAGATCGCCATAACCCTTGATCTCCATGCTCATATCAGGCTCATCAACCAGCTTGAAGTCAAATCCCAACGGAACCATCTCACTGCGCAACTCGCCAAAAAGAGTGTCAAGCTCCTCCTGATTGATCATCTGCCGCCACTTGTCGGCCAGATAATGACGCTGATAAAAAACAACACTGATCTCTTTAAGACTTGTTTGTGTCATGATCCTGATCCTGCCACCTGGCAATTTTTCAAAAGATTAATCGAGAAAAAGATACTCCACCCGGACAATGTCAAGCTCTTCTCGTCCCCCGGGGGTCTGAACTGTTATTTCGTCTCCTTCACGCGCACCCAAAAGCGCCTTGCCGACGGGGGAGAACCAACTGATACGACCACGGCTTGCATCCATTTCATCACCGCCGACCAGACTCAAACGGCGTTGTAAACCATCGCCACTTTCTACTGTGACCGTTGCGCCAAAAAGTACCCGATCGCCGGCATTTTTTGCCTGTTCCAACGGATCAACAATGATCGCGCTATCCAGCTGTCCGGTGATAAAACGAATGCGCCGATCGATTTCCCGCAAACGTTTTTTACCATAATGGTAATCAGCATTTTCCGAACGATCACCGTTGGATGCTGCCCACGCCACGGTCTCCACCATCTGCGGGCGCTCTTGATACAGAAGCTGCTTTAATTCCCCACGCAATCGTTCTGCACAACCGGGGGTCATATAGTTTTTACGCTGTTCGTTCATTTTTCTGTTTTCAATCAAAAGCGGGGTATTTTATTTATTTCAGATCCAGATCTTCACACATCGACTTGGCAAAATTCTTCGCCCTGCCCCCAGGCGCCATCATACCATAGGCCATACTTTCCAGCAGCTCATCCTCACTGGCGCCATGCTCCTTCGCGACCGCGAAGTGCTTTTTCAGTCAGTCAGGACATTGCACCGCAATAGCACAAGCCACACGAATCAATTCACGGGTTTTGATATCAAGGACTTCCGGATAGTCAAAATCGAAAAACTTCTTGCGGGTATTCATCCATACCTCCTTGGTGCAAGAAAAACCCAAGCCCATCAATTAAAGCGGATGGGCTTGGGTTCCTATACTGAAAAATCCATGTTAAAAAAGTAAATCTAGTTGCGTCAGGCTACTTACTCTCTTCGACCATATACTCAACCGCGGCGCGGACATCCTCGTCACTTAAATTACGATTGCCGCCACGTGCCGGCATGCGGCCAATACCATTAATGCTGTTTGTTACCAGCTCTTCGATATCTGCACTGTAACGATCGTCACCAAGCTTAGGAGCCCCCATAATGCCGGAACTATGGCAACTGCTGCAATTTTTCTGGTAGATTTCACTTCCCCTTTCAAAAGTGTTTGCCGCCATTGCTGAAGGAGTCAGAGCGGCTAAACGGTCACTTCCCTGCTTCACCATATTTTCTGCACCCGTCTCTAACTCTTCCGCCTTGGCTGCAACAGCATCAGATGCTTTATCAACATACTGACCTGCTTCATCTTTGAGCTCTTGAGCCTTTTCCACCACCTGATCCGTAGTCTCTTTAACCGTGTCTGTTGCCCGCTGTACGGTATCTTCAGCAGGCTTGGACGCCGGTTCCGAAGACTGTGCTGTCTCGGTAGAATCGTTACTGCAGGCAACCATAAATAAAGCGACAAAAACCAGAATTAATAATTTTCTCATTTTACTTCTCCTTGTGATGAATAACTTATAACAACATTTGACGTTACATAGCCTTCCCGGATTCTAATACCCTGTAGAAAGTTACCAGTCACATGCTACAAACATTCAGTTCTCTCAGTTTCCGCCGAGACGGTCACCGAGTCCTTTAAGTAAATCGCCGGCCTTTTCTTCAATTGCTTTTTTATCTTCGTCGGGCACATTGATCTGTAAACTTTCTTCGAGATCACCAGCCACACTGTCAACCTGCCGGCGCACCTGATCCATCACTCCTGTTTGCAGCGACTGCAGATCACTGAGCTCACCGGAGAGCAAGCGCGCCAGAGCAGGAGACAACTGCCCTGAACTTTCTTGTGCGGTCGCCAGAATCACCTGAACCACCTTTTCAATCAGTTCCGGCATAGTCAGCCCACCCTGTTTATCACCAAGATTGCGCAGCTCAATTTTTGGCAAAACCAGATTCAATGAAGAATTCTGACCAAGAGCCTCAAGATTGGCATTGACCTGAACATCGTCAAGAGAAAAGTCTTTAACAATAAACTTTTTGGCGTCTGCTTTGCTCGCCGGTGCTGAGGTTTCGGTTGGCTTGCCGTCGTCACCAGCCAGGCTGCGCGCTCGCTCCAGCAAAGGACTAATATTATTGTTAGCTCCCTTTTGTTCAAGGTTAACGCGAATACCACTGAGCGCAACCTGTGGAATCATGACCGTGTCACTCAGCAGGGAATTCAATGATACCGCCATGTTGGCATGACCAAGCTCAAGGAACTGTTGGGCTGAAAATCCTGCGGGATTGGCAATCGTCAGCTGGCTTATAGTCGCCTCTCCCCCCATCAGGGAGATATTGACACTACCAACCCGGGTAGCAACACCTAGAGCTGACTCTCCGCCTTTTTCAATTCCTTTTTTTACCAGGGTATCACTGTAAAAGATAACCACTGCCCCGGCAACCAGCACTAAAACCAGCACCAGCCCGATCAATTTAGCGAACAACTTCATCTATAACTCCCCAAAAATGCCGGTCTGATGCAAACCTTCAAGCATCAGAGCGTTAAAAAAATCAGTGGGTGGGCTCTTAAACGCGCGAGAACGAGCTTGGATTACAAAGATTTTTGGCATAACGCGCTACCGCATTGCAATTCAGGCAGGTATGACCTGGGTTGGCCATCAGAGCACTGGCGTCATCGTGCCGCCCCTCACGACGTAATTGGCAGATATGCATCCAGTGAGAACCAGGATCTTTACATTCGTGTTCATCAATTCCTGTCATACAACCTCCCTGAAAAAAAGTCTACGTACTTTATTATAGCACTAATCCCGGCAAATCCGAAAAAAGAGACGATTTTCATCAATTAACCCGAAATTTATGACCAAAGTTTTCTTCTTCTTCGGGGCTGCCGATCAAGATCAAACCCATTCCTTCTGCCAGTACGGTTTCCGGTGGTGGAGAGACAACCGGATCGGTTGATTCCGGCAACTCCAGAGCAACAATGGAACAACCGGTTTTTGGACGAATCTGGGATTCAGCAATGCTCAATCCCACCAGCGACGGCGGCAGGGGGGCGCGAAAGACATCAATTCCTTCGGTTAGAAAGATCGTCTCTTTGCCTTCGAGAACATTGTTAAGAATATTGGCTCCGACCGATGCGTTGGAGATAACAAAATCGGCGCCGGCAGCATATAACTGATCAACATTTTCTTCCTGATTGGAGCGTGCAACAATGCGCATATGAGGACGCTGACGGCGACTGGCAAGGGTCAGAAAAATATTGGTACTATCATCATTGGTCGTCACAATCAGCCCCTTAGCGTCCTCAATCCCCGACTCCAGCAACAGATGGCGGCTGGTAGCATCACCGATAACGGTAATATGATCCATACATTCAAGGTTATTGGTACGATCGATGATCACAAAGGGGATGGAGCGCCGCTCCAGATACCTGGCGGCACTGCAGCCGATGCGCCCATGGCCGAGCACCATGACCAGATCAGTCATATCCTTTTCACCGGCAATTCCTTCGAGAGCATGGAGTTGCTCACGGGTCCCGGCCAATACCATCAAAGCAAGGGGGGAGAGAACACTTCCTGCCTCCGGGATGGTAAAGGTACCGCGCTCCCACAAACCAATGACCGCCAGTCCGGTCTGCTGACGGATTCTTGCTTCCGCCAGGGTCTGGCCGATGAAAGGGGTTGATTTAACCGGCATTTCAGCAATTAACAATTTACCGAACGCGTCGAGGATATGCGCCGTCGCCCCCAGAGTGGTTGCACGAGAGGCCAGGTAACTACCTAAAATACGTTTCAGGGGAATCGCTCGATTGGCGCCGGCTGAGCGTAGCAATTCACTGCGTTCAGGTTCGTCGATCATGGTAGCGATCGGCGTCTCGCAGAATGAGCGAATTGTCAGACAGATGTTGGTATTCAGCGGATCAGTCAAATTGGCGACAACATGCCGCGCTTTGGCAACTTGAATGTTCTTTAAAAATGTCACACTGGTTGGACTGCCGACCACCACATGCAGCCCATCCTCTTCAAGATGAAAAGCCTCATCCTGATTCGCGGTAACAATCACATAGGGGGTATGGTGAGAAATCAGCTTACGGATCAAGGCGCGGGTAATGGTGTCGTAACCAAAAATAATCACATGATCATTGTAATCAGTGCTCAAATGGGTTTTAGGACGATAACGCAAGCGCTGTTCAATCCATGGCGCAAGAAACAGGCTGATCATGCCGAAGGGCAGCAGAATCAGCATGAAAATCACACCGGAAAATGTCACCAGAGCAGAGAAGATATGACCGGCATCGGTACTAAAAACATAATCACCGTATCCCAGCGTACTCATGGTAACAATTGTCCAATAAATGCCGGTGAAAAAAGAGTAGTGCCGACCCTCAAGGGTCTCCATCAACACCGTGAACAGCGCGGCGTAGATCATCACCATTAAAAACAGAAAAACACAGTAAAGAATCAGAAGCTTGAGGTTTTTACGCGCCTCACCACGCAGGAAAAAAGCAAGCTCGTTAACAGGTAATTTCATCATAATCCTATCCATAACGGACAAAAGGTTGTCACGCTGTTATTTTATATTCAAAGAAAATGAACTATGGAAACTTTTAGCGAAATTCCACAGGGAAGGCAAGTTTTGGGAAATGACTGCGGAGATATGAAGGGAACGTGACAGGCCGGCGAACTTGATTTCAGTGCTGGTCACCGGCATCAAAAAAACAAAAAGGCTGAGCAGAGTCCTTGTCTTTAATCTTTTCTGTCAGTTGGGCAATGGTCAGGGGCCGACTGAAATAAAATCCCTGGGCCTCATCACATTGTTTAGAGATAAGAAACTCAAGCTCCTTCTTATTTTCTATCCCCTCGGCAACGACCTTGATCCCCATGGTGTGAGCCATCACGATAATCGCCTCGGTGATCGATGAATCTTCCGGATGCGTACTTAACCGCCGTACGAAGGTCTTATCGACCTTTAAGCGCTGGAGAGGGAAGTGATGGAGATAGCTGAGCGAACTGTAGCCGGTACCAAAATCGTCGATTGCCAGGGTCAAGCCCATTTCCCGCAAGCTGTGAAGAGTTTTGGTGGCACTATCGATGTTGTCCATCAAGGTACTTTCGGTTATTTCCAGTTCGAGCAGATCAGTATCAAGACCGATATCAGCAAGTAGCTCACGAATAGAGGAAACCAGACCAACATCGCGGAACTGTTTGGCCGACAGATTAACCGCCACACGCAGTCGCACCCCGCTGATGTGCTGAAGCTCTCTGATTTGCCGGCAGGCGGTTAATAACACCCAGCGACCAATCGGCAGAATCAACCCGGTCTCCTCAGCCAGAGGGATAAACTGAGCCGGAGACAGCGGACCTAAAACCGGGTGATGCCAGCGAAGCAAGGCTTCAACACCAATAATCTGACCGGTTTCCAAATCGATTTGCGGTTGATAAGCCAGAAAAAACTCGTCCTGATCAAGGGCTTTGCGCAGATCATTGGCCAACAGCAACCGCTCCAATGCCTGGGCATTGGCATTTGAAGAATAAAAACGGAACTCATCTCGACCACCGTCCTTGGATTGATACATCGCGGCATCGGCATTTTTAATCAGGGTATCTGGGTCATCACCATCGGCAGGATACATGGCAATCCCGATACTGGTGGTAACAAAAATCTCCTTGTTTTTCAGAACCAGGGGATCTTTCAATGTTGCATGAATCTTTTCAGCCAGTTGAACGGCATCAGTCTGGCAGGAAATCAGGTCGCTCAGGACAACGAACTCATCCCCCCCGAGTCGACATACCGAGTCACAGTGGCGCAATGCGTTTTTCAGGCGATCAGCGACGATCTTCAACAGCTGATCGCCAACATCATGACCAAAGGTATCATTCACCCGCTTGAAATGATCAAGATCCAGGAAAAAGAGGGCCAACTGTTTGTTGTTGCGCTGGGCTCGGGTCAACATCTGACTCAAGCGATCTTTAAGCAACAGCCGGTTTGGCAGGTCAGTCAGGGCATCAAAATAAGCCATGTGCGCAATGCGGGCTTCGTCCTTTTTGCGCTGAGTGATGTCTTCAAAAAGAGCAGAAAAATGTCCTGATGAGGTCGGTGCAGCGGAAACTCTGATGGTTTTATTCAGCTCGCTGAACTCAAATTCAAACTCACTGGAAACCTGCTCACGCACGACCCGTGCAAAAAAATCCAGACCAAAGGGCTCAGCATCGGCCACTGGGAAAACCTCAGTGGCAAAACGCTCGACAACCTGCTTTGCGAGCAATCCAAAAATCTTTTCAAAGGCCGGGTTAACATCAATGAATTTGTAATTGCAGGGGATTTGGCGGGGTGAATAGATCATTTCAAACTGAGCAACCCCTTCGCGCATGGTTGAATAAAGGGTGCTATAGCGCTCTTCGCTTTCCATGCGTCGTTGCTGCTCATCTTTAAGAGCCGAAATATCAACGAAGCTTTCCAGCAGAAGTTCCTGCCCTTCCAGTGCAATCTTGGTGACCGTTTTGATAATCGGCAGGGTTCCACCATCCAGGCGGACAAGGTTGCGCTCCGACTTGTCGATAGTCTCACCCAGGTCAGTGATCGGGCATTGACCCTCCTCTTTGGGGCAAATAAATTTGTGGCAGATGTGCCCTTCTATATCCTGGACTTGTCCACCAACCATATCAGCCAGGGTCTGGTTAGCGAAAATGATCTGATGGGTTTCAGGGTCAATCAGGGTGATCGCTGCAGGAGTGCCATTGAGAATGGCACGTAGGCGCAACTCTGCCTCTTTAAGCGCGGCCTCCTGACGCTTAAGCTCAGTAATATCGGTATAAATCAGGATGATATAGACAATCTGTCCGGCGAGGTCATGAATCGGTGTAGCAACGACATGATAAAAGCGGCCATCAATGGCAAAATCGCTTTCTTCAGCGATATCACCAAGCTGCAGAACCTTATCAAGAATACAATCACCTGGGGTCTGGCGACGATTACAGACTAGATCCCTGAAATTTACGCCAACAAGATCCGCCACAGAGGGGAAAAAGAGCTCTTTTCCACGGTTGTTATAAGCGCGCAAGTGAAATGCTGCATCAACAACCATGATGCCGGCACCTGAGGCGTTAAAGATGGCCTGAATTTCTTCTTTTGCGAGGGATAGTTCGGCATTGGTCTCCTTTAAATTGTCGAGTACCTGATGGAAGGAATCGGTAACGATGCCAATCGGATCGATCGACAGCAGGGTATCATCATCAAGTTCTTCAGCCGCTAACGGCAAGGTGCCGATCACCTCCAACATATTGTTGGTTTTAAGACGGATATAACGGTAGAGATCCTGCTCACGGTGCTGTAACTGTTCTTTTTCGTGGGACAACGCACCCAGTTGTTTTTTAATCACCTGCAGCTGTTGCAGCAGATCAGAAAAAGCCGGTTTTTCCTCTCCTGACACAGCTATTTCTGGAGCAACTTTCATAAGTTGGCTTCTTTCAGGGCCTGGGTTCGGTAGATGGCAATGCAATAGCTATTATCAGTATCGGTCACATGAAAATCGTACCCCATACTTTTTACCGCGTCGCAAATGCGATTGATGGAGTCATGGTTGTCGACCATCAACTCTATTTTGAAGTGATCGGTTCGCAAGGATTCACGATGCTTGTTTAACTCACGCAAGGCAACCAGCAGAGACGACGGACAGACAAAACCGCGTACATCGATATGAACAGTTGAAGGCGTTTCGGAAGACATACACAACCTCGTTTTTATTAAGCGCGAACCACCAGTCGTGTCAACAAGCGAGTTCCAATCCAGGCCCCGGGAAACAGGCCCCCAAAAAACAACAGGCTTTGCAGCGATAGCAGAGGAATCCCACCGAGCAGATGCCAGACGTTACAGGCTGGACTCATGCGCGACGCTAGCCCCAGCAGAATACCACCAATCAAAGCAGAAACCAGCTGAATTACCGGCACCTGCCAGTGAACAGAGAACTTTTTCAGCTGCACACTGGAGATAAACGCCCCCAAAATAATGCCGCCAATCAAGGGAAATTGAACCGTAGACAAGCCATCCAGATAGGGGCCGGGTCCGGCACTTAAAAAACTATCGGCCAGGGGTGAATAGTAATTAAAGCCTCGGATTTGAAGAAATTCCTGTGACGCGACCCAGGCCGGAGAAAAAAATTGGGCAACAAAAGCCCCTGCCTTTGAATAACTGGTGGTAATTCCCAGGGGCATACCGACCACAGCAAAAGATACGACGGTAATAATCGCCAGTAACACTCCGGCAACCCAAGGTTGCAGATAGCCCCGAACAAACGATGGGCGCACCAGCATCCCCTGTCTGTGCCATCTCAGCACGACAAAAAACAACACGAAAACCACGATCAGCAGCATGAGAGTCTGGTTCATGTCTAACAGTTGTGGGAGAGTAGCAGCTTCACTCAATCGGGTTTTTTCAGACAAATATTTCCAATAGGGGTGCAGCCCGACATAAACAAAACTCCCCAATATCATCCCTACAATAGTGACAAAAGCAGATAAGCTTCCGGCACCGAACTTATAAAGAGCCCCGACAACACAACCGCCGGCCAGCACCATTCCAATACCAAAGAACATACCACCAATAAGTGTCGTCAGCGCCGGCAGACCATACAAAGAAGATGGTAACTGGTAGGCAACATACCCACTCAGGCGCGCAATCTCGATAAAAACCATATTTAACAAAATCAGCAGAACCAGACTGGGCAACAGAGGGCTTTGACGAAACAAAAAAATATCGCGGATAGCACCGGCAAGGCAAAAGTCAGAACGGTGCATAACAACACCACCAAAAAGACCAAGACCTAAAGAGATCAGAATGATGAGCGTCGCATTATCCAATCGATACCTTCACAATCACCTACACAGTAGTTTAAATTAATTAATAAAAAAAAATACAAGCACACTTTAGCGAACAATAGGATGCTTGGCAAGCAGATTTGTGGCTAATTGGTATTCTATAAAAAATGCAGAGTCATGCTTCTTTGATCCACATCAAGGATTGAACAGTCGAAAGACCCTAAAATGAATTTTAAATCGTACAAATGTTACCCACATCATCTTAAAGGAGCACATCATGACAGCTACCGAAATGATCAAAAATGTCGCCCAGAGCGAAGTCCTCAAGACGAACGAACTCATTGAATATTCAGATCAAAAAGTCGTCAGCCGCACCCTGGCACAGAACAACTATCTCACCCTGACCCTGTTCGCTTTTGCCGCCGGCGAGGGCATCAGCAGCCACGCTTCCAGCGGAGATGCCATGATTCAGGTTCTTGACGGTGAAGCACAGATCACCATCGGCAGCGAAACCTTTAGCGTAGGTAGTGGCCAGATGATCATCATGCCGGCAAACATTCCCCACGCAGTTGATGCCATCAAACCCTTCAAAATGCAACTGACCGTGGTGAAACCTGCGGTTAGTGAACAATAAGGGGGGACAATAAAGGGAAATACACCCTTGCCGATCCGTTCCATACAGAGGCAACAGCGCACCAAATCATGGCATAAAAAAGGGAAACCGGCCCAAACAGCTGATTTCCCTTTTATTTATTTGGTGCCCGGGACGAGAATCGAACTCGTACAGGATTACTCCCGAGGGATTTTAAGTCCCTTGCGTCTACCAGTTCCGCCACCCGGGCGCGTGTCATATCTTAATGATTACGTTGACTCTGTCAACTGCAAAAGCATCTTCCTTCGCTGGGACAAGCGACTACTTTAAAAAATTCAATGGCGGATCTTCTTGCAGCAGCCCATATTTGTAGCAGCGTTCAAAAAATAATTTGAGTCCCTTGATGTGCTCATTATCAAGTATATAGCTGATACTGTTCCAATAACTGATAATCTGCTCAGGTGTCATTGCTGATTGTAGGGCAGCGACATCTGCAAAGGGAAGCGGGTGCTGTAATACCGATTTACGGGATTGCAGTAATTGTTCTCCCAGTCGATCCAAAGCTTCAGCATGCTGTGCAACCACCGCCTTGCGAACCATCCACAGGGCAAAAACAAAGGGGAGTCCAGTATGCTGATGCCATAATTTACCCAGATCATAAACCCCAACCCCAGGCGGAATGGCCGCAGAGAGTTTAAGGGCACGGTCTCCGATCAACAGGGCCGATTTCCCCCTGCTGACCAGTTCTTCGACCGAATCGCCGGGAACAGTCGTTACAACTTCGGTTAATCCGTAGTAATCACGCAGCAGAACCTCCAGCAGATTGATGGAGGTCGCCGATTCACCGGTCAGGGCGATCTCAACACCATTGAGCTGATCCGGACTCAGCGGCGAAAACAACAGGACACTGGCGATGCTGCCGACGGAGGAGATAGAATGTCCTGGCAGCAGCAGATAATCACGCCAGTTACGGGCATATTCAAAGGATGACGAGGGGCTGGCGTCTATCTCCCCGAGTTGAAGCATGCGATTCAGAGCAGAAGGTACTCCGGCCACCAGTTGGCCCTGAAATCCCTGCTCTTTTAAGCGTCCGAAAAACGGCACACAATTCAAGTAGCTGATATAACCCAGCGTTAGTGACGAATCAGACCTCTCCATAATAAAATCCCCAAAAAAACAGGACAGGAGTTTTCTTCCTGCCCTGCCCTGTTTTGCATGATCCAGTCCGATTAAACTTTTGTGCGTTCAAGAAAGTTCGTATCAAAGTTGCCATCAATAAAATTTTTGTTGGCCATCATTTTTTTATGAAAGGGTATCGTCGTTTTGATTCCCTCGATAATATATTCGTCGAGGGCATTGGACATGCGCTTAATCGCTTCTTCACGATTCTCAGCATGAACAATCAGCTTACCAATCATCGAATCATAATGAGGCAAAACTGTATATTGATCGTACATGGCGCTTTCGATCCGCACGCCCATACCACCGGGGGTGTGATAACCGGTAATTTTTCCGGGAAATGGGGTAAATTTCTCCGGGTCTTCCGCATTGATACGGCATTCGATAGCATGGCCGCGAATGACGATATCTTCTTGTTTATAGCGTAATGGAATACCGGCCGCCGAGCGAATCTGCTCTTTAATAATATCAACACCGGTGACCATTTCCGTAACTGGATGCTCAACCTGCACCCGGGTGTTCATTTCCATGAAATAGAAACGACCATCGGCATCG
The DNA here is from genome assembly GCA_964565445.1 of uncultured Geobacteraceae bacterium. Taxonomy (GTDB): domain Bacteria; phylum Desulfobacterota; class Desulfuromonadia; order Desulfuromonadales; family Geopsychrobacteraceae; genus Pelovirga. Next base: position 14,254 of record CAZMFD010000040.1, on the reverse strand, counting down.
AGCAGGTACTCCACCGTTCCGGCACTGGAATAACCGGCAGCCTTCGCAGCAGCTACCGCACAGGAACCCATCTCTTCACGCAATTCCGGGGTCAGTACCGGACAGGGGGCTTCCTCAATCAACTTTTGATGACGACGCTGGATAGAACAATCGCGCTCACCTAAATGAATGACGTTACCGTGCTTATCCCCGAGCACCTGTATCTCGACATGACGGGGATGCTCGCAGAATTTTTCAATGTAAACGTCGGCCTTGCCAAACCCGGCTTGTGCTTCGGATCGTGCCGTTGCCAGGGCATTGGCCAGGGATGCCGGGGAATGGACGATTTTCATGCCCCGACCGCCGCCACCCGCGGAAGCCTTGATAATCACCGGATAACCGACCTCTTCAGCAATCTGCTGTGCTTCTTTGGTGCTTTCAATACTCTTATTGGTCCCTGGCAAAATCGGCACACCGGCGGCAGTAACGGTTTTGCGAGCGCTGATTTTATCGCCCATCAGGCGCATACTTTCAGCTGAAGGACCGATAAAAGTAATCCCGCACTGTTCACAAATCTCTGCAAATTCAGCATTTTCTGATAAAAAACCGTAACCCGGATGAATCGCATCGGCATCGGCAATCTCTGCGGCGCTGATAATCGCTTTCATATTGAGATAGCTCAACGCGCTGGACGTTGGTCCGATGCAGATACTTTCATCAGCCAGACTCACATGTAAAGCCTCGTGATCAGCCACTGAGTGAACCGCAACGGTTTTGATCCCCATTTCTTTACATGCGCGGATGATACGCAGGGCGATTTCCCCGCGATTGGCAATTAATATTTTATGAAACATGTGTCATCACTCCTGCCTTCAGGTTGAGTCATTGTTGCTGTCTGAGTGCCTGGCAAACAATTAAAGGCGCTCGACCAGGAACAAGGTCTCTCCATATTCCACAGGAGCAGCATCGTCCTTAACGATTTCAATGATCTTGCACTTGAACTCAACCTCAATCTCATTGAACATTTTCATCGCCTCAACCAGGCACAACACCTGCCCGGCTTCAACAACATCGCCAATCTTACAGAAGACATCAGCTTCCGGTGACGGCTTGCGGTAGAACGTGCCGACAATCGGCGACGGGATCGCTTCATACTTGCTATTCACATCATTTTCTGCAGCGACTTCCGGCTGAGCAGGACCAGTTTGGGTCGGCATTGGCGGGGCTACAGCAGGTGCAGCTGCAACGGGCGCCGAAGCATAGACAATTTCTTTATCAGGGCCGCGCTTGATATGAATCTTGCCGACAGCGCTTTCCATATTGAATTCGGTAATATCGGTATCGGTGACCAGTTTGATCAGGCTTTTCAGATCTTTTAATTCCATTTGGTTCCTCCATCATACGACAATAAATTCGTCGACCAGCAATTAAGTATAAGTTGGTTTAATTAAGACCTATTCCGGGCAGTTGGCGGAACTGCTTGGAAATAGAGGTCAAACATTTGCACCCTGTTTCAGTCATGACAATCGTATCTTCAATGCGCACGCCACCAACTCCGGGCAGATAAATTCCCGGTTCGATGGTAACAACCATGCCGGCGCTCAAACAGGTCTCATTTTTAGTCGTCAGGGCTGGGAACTCATGAACATTGAGACCGACGCCATGGCCTAAACCATGGCCAAAATAGTCTCCATACCCTTTACCGACAATGAAATTCCGCGCCACCGCATCAAGATCACAAGCACGCATGCCCGGCTTTGCAGCAGCAATCGCGCGATCATGTGCTTCTAGCACAATATCAAAAATTTGTCGAAGTTTTCCATCGATCTCACCCACGGCAACGGTCACGGTTTCATCAGAGTGATAGCCCTGGTAACGAGTACCGAAGTCGATGGTCACCAGCTCTCCAGCACGTATTTCTTTATCGCCGGCGACACCGTGTGGCAATGCGCCGCGAACTCCTGATGCCACTATAAAATCAAAAGCGTTGGTTTCACCACCAAGCTTTTTCAAGGCAAATTCCAGCTCCAGAGCAATCTCACGCTCTGTTACCCCGGCACAAATAAGGGGTAAAACCACATCAAAAGCTTTTCGATTCAGGTCAGCAGCCTGCTTAAGATAGGTCAACTCGGTAGGATTCTTGACAGCGCGCAGGTTTTCCCAGCGCTGTGTCAACGGAATAAAGGATGTGACAACCGGGCTCAAATGTTTTAATTCTTCGAACTGGGCAACAGTAATACTGCCGGCATCGAAGCCGATCCGCGTACCCTTCGTTTCTTCAATCAGATCAGCAAGGCCCTGAAGCTTGCTTTTATAACAACGGATATCATCAGCTTCAACTTGCCCGCGCGCCTGTTCCTGATAGCGGGAATCAGTCAAAAAAACGCTGGAATTCGCCGAGCAGAACAAAACCCCATCACTGCCGGAAAAACCGCACAAATAACGCAGATCGGCGCAACTGAATACCAGCACCGCATCAAGTTGTTCGGCGACCAGCAATTTCTGGACAAAAGCCTGTTTATCCAACACTACCGCTCCTGTGCTGCAGTACATTCAACAAAGCTCGCAACGCCAGACTGTAACCAGAAGCACCAAAACCACAGATCTGACCCACAGCGACAGCTGCGATAAAGGAATGTTGACGAAAGGACTCGCGGGCATGAATATTGGACAAATGAACTTCCACCGCCGGCAGACTGACAGCACTTAAGGCATCGCGCAAGGCAATACTTGTGTGGGTATAGCCACCAGGGTTGATAATGATCCCCGAACACTCCTGCTGTGCGGCAGCATGGACCTGATCAATCAGCACCCCTTCGTGGTTTGATTGACATACCACCAGTTCACACTGGAGCAATTGGGCCTCAGAGGTTAACTGGGTCATGATCTCATCAAGGGTTTGCGCACCATAAACCTGGGGTTCGCGTTTTCCCAACAGATTCAGATTCGGCCCATTAATGACAGCAATTTTCATAGCTTATGACAATGCCTGTTGGAGCTCGAAGGATTCACGCAGTAACAAATAGCGCCCTTTACCAAAATTGCCGTTGCGTTCAATGACCAGGGCAACAAAATATTCGTCGGTAAGGGTCTGAATAATCACGTAGTATTGCTCGGTTTTTATAGAAACTTCCCGCAGGCTCCCAACTTTAAGGATCTCACTGGCATTGCGAATTTCCTTCACCACGTTTGAATATTCGATTCCTACCAGGGTCAGATCAAGATCAGCATTTTCGACAACGTATTCTTCAATACCGATGCCATCAAATCCCATAATCAATGCACCGAGGCTACCTGGACACTGACTAACTATACGTTCGAGAATAACATCAAACATGTTCCCTCCTCAGGCGGATATTATTGAGCCAGTCGTTTAATTTATTAATGATTTCTTTCGGATCGTTTGCAGCAGCAGGCACTTCAACAGTAGTTAGGTTGTCTGCTGTTTCTTCGCTATCGTCATCTGTCTCAACTTCTGCATCCAACTGAGCTACAGAAAGAATTGAAGAATCTTCAAGCTCCTGAGTTATCTCGTCAACAGTTTCTTCAGGAACAAATAATGTTTCACCTTGTGGTGCTGTTTCTTCACTTAAAGGCTCCGCAGCCTCCTGATCGTCCGTGTCAATCTGATCATCGGAAGTTAAAGAAGGGATCCCTTCAGCTTCAATTTCCGATGATGGCGACAGGTCTTCAGTGCGCCCTTCTATTTCCCGAATTTTACGTCTTAGTTCAAGATTGTCAGGATTACGGGAGAGTAATTGGTGGTACAAGGCCAGAGCCTTATCCGTCAAGCCCTGTACGAGATAAAGGTCAGCCAGTGTGGTAGAAGCCAGGGCGGTCAGATTGTTTGCCTTAAGGGGCACGCTTTCAACAACTGAAGCAATCGGAGCAACCGCAACAGCTTCCTCTTCAGGTTCCGGTTTTGGAGTCAAACCGAGCAGCATTTTATTAATCACAGGGTCGGCTGGACTTAAACTGCGGGCATGTAACAGCAGCTCACGGGCTGCATCGTCATGATGAAGCAACAACTTGACCCGGGCATAACCAACCAGAGCAGCAAGGCTGTCGGGATCAAGGGCTAAAGCCTGTTCAAAAGCCGCGCACGAGGCATCGATATTTTCCAACTGACATTCGATCCGCGCCAGTACCACATAGGCAGGTCCGAAATCAGAATGGAGCTCAAGGCCTTTAGCAACTATTTCCCGGGCATCATTAAAAAGCCCCATTTTGCGATAGGTTTCAGCCAGAGAAACAAAGATGGTAGAACGTGGATCATTTACCAATAACTCGGTATAAGCTGCAATTTTCCCTAAAAGCGCACTTTGCTGATGATGTTCAGTCATGGTCATCCTTTAAGGTTTAAAATGGTTGAAAACGCTCCGGCAATGTCAGCAACCGGTTCAAGAACAACTGCGCCGATCCCTCGATTAAGCACCATGGTCAATGCCCCTTGTTTAACCTTTTTATCGCGCTGCATCGCTTCGACATAGGCAGCCAGGCTAAAATCTGGTGGGTCAACCGGCAGATCAACCGCCCTTAAAAGCCTGATCAGGCGCGCAACATCATCCTCGCAACACAATCCCTTTGCTTGAGATATTTTAGCGGCGACAACCATTCCCACAGCTACCGCCTCACCATGTTTCCACTGACCGTAGCCGGCAAGGTTTTCGATGGCATGACCAAAGGTATGGCCAAAGTTCAAATGCGCACGAATCGAGCTTTCACGTTCATCAATTTCTACAATATCGGCCTTGATTTGACAAGATTTCTTGATCGCATAAATAAGCACTTCAGGGTTTTGCTGACGTAATAGCTCTTGATGTTCTTCCAGCCAGGCAAAAAATTCAGGGTCGCGAATCACCCCATATTTGATGACCTCTGCCAACCCTGCCGATACCTCGCGCGGATCAAGGGTTTGCAGGGTAGCAACATCAATAACCACCAGTTGCGGCTGATAAAAAGCGCCGATCAGATTTTTGCCACGGGAGTGATTCACTGCCGTTTTACCACCGACCGAACTGTCAACCTGCGACAACAGAGTCGTCGGCACCTGCGCAAAAGGGATGCCACGCAAAAAAGTCGCCGCCGCAAAACCGGCCATATCACCAATCACGCCGCCACCTAATGCTAACAGCCCACATCCACGGTCAAAACGCTGTTCAATCAGCTGATCGTAAATCAGCTCCAGGGTTGCCAGGTTTTTATAGTTTTCCCCATCCGGCACCAGGATCAGACGCGGATCATAGCCTGCCTGCCTTAGCGCTGACAGGACCGGTTCTGCATACAAGTCAGCAACCACCGGATTTGATACAACGGCGATCTGATGAGGGAAGTGAATTTCTTGCAAGCGCTCACCGATAGCGGATAACAATCCGCTACCAACATGAATAGGATAACTGCGCGAGCCTAATGCAACATGCAAAACGTCCAAACGGATGCCACCTTTAACGCAAAAAAGGGCAGGTATTGCCTGCCCTTTTTTGTTTGAAATGACTTGGCTGTTAGTTATCACGCACGATGCGGGGAGTGATGAAAATCAACAACTCATCTTTCACTGTCTGACTTCTTTTGGACTTAAAGAAGTAACCAAGACCTGGAATATGCATCAGCCCAGGGATACCGCTGTCATTTGATTGAATGCTCTCTACAAAGATGCCACCGATAACCGTAGTTTCACCATCTCGTATCAATACCTTGGTTTCAGCTTGTTTCGTATCAATACTTGGAGCAGTTGCACCTGCTGTCACTGAAGGAGAGTCGTTGGTTGCCAAAATTTCGAGGATAATCGAATTATCAGGATTAATAACAGGAGTGACTTCAAGTTTTAATTCAGCATTAACAAACTCAGTTGTGGTTCCTCCATCTGAAGTTGTTTGATAAGGAATAGAGGTGCCCTGACTGATGGTTGCACTTTCGCCGTTAAGGGTTGTGACCCGAGGAGTAGAAATGACCTTACCTTTGCCATCGGACTCTAGAGCAGACAGTTGTAAATCCAGAATACCCGAATCGATCAATTTACTACCGAACCGAAATGCTGTCCCTATACCTGCCGTTGCGGATAAACTACCTACACTAGGTGTTGAAACGGTCGGCACACGAAATTCACCACCAATATTTGTCACCGTATTGAGGTGATCACTGTCAGTCAAAGAATAACCCCAATTTACACCAAGATCCCTTGTGTAATTAGAGTTTACCTGAACAATCCGTGCCTCGATCATTACCTGACGCTCCGGCGTATCCAGGATAGCAATAAGCTCCCTGGCACGCTCAATCCGTAATGGCACATCACTGATAATCAGTAATTTGTTGCGGCTGTCAGCTGTTAAAGTCCCGCGATCACTGAGTAAATTGTTGACCGGAGCTTCCACGCTACCAAGGTCGGCATAACTTACAGTTACCACTTCAGTGACTAAAGGCTCAAGTTGTTCTTCTGAGCGCGCGGCAGTAAGTTCTGCTTCACGCATACTGCGGATCCGCTCTTTCGGCAAGACACGAACAACGTTGCCCTGTTGCAGCATACCCAAACCGGTGACATCCAGAATCAGATCGAGGGCTTGATCCCAGGGGACATCGATCAATCTTAGAGTGATGCTGCCACTCACCTCATCAGAAGCGATAATATTAAGGTCACTGATTTCGGCGATAAGACGCAGGATATCGCGTACTTCCGCGTTATCAAAAACCAGCGAGGTTTTCTCACCGGTATACACACCCGGCACCTGGCGCTGACCTGTCCCAGAGAGTGACAGCCCTGAAGCTGATGTCACAACCGGGGATGATGCTCCTGGTGATGCAGACAAAGCATTTCTATCATCAAGTTCAGCGTCCACGGCCACGGCAGTCTGCCCGGAGACAACGTCTGAGGTTTGGGCGTAAATACCATCGTTAACAATAAATTCGTAGCCGGCGCTTACCTTTTGCAACTGATAGGTGACATCACCTTTAAGCAGAACAACAACCCGAACCTCAGGACGTCCACCGACATTCACCAGATAGGGGGTCGCTGAATGAATAGCACTGGGGAAGGCAAAGGTATCAAACTCACGCCGCAGAGCACGCGGCAGGGTGGTATCAGGCAATGAAAACTGGATGCGGTTGCCCTCGCGTACCGGGGTGGTCGCCTGGGTTTGACCGCTAATGTCCAGCAATAATTTCGAACGTCCTTCATTAGTGGTAAAATCGATAGCATTAACCTTGGCGCTTCCCTGTGGGGCCGGTTCAGCCAACGCTGAAAATGTTGTTGACTCTGCCGGCTGCCAGGTAACAACTGCACCCTGGGAACCGGTAGCAACATTAAAAGTCGGAAACTGATCACCGGCAACGTCAAAAACAAAACGCGTGCGATTCTCCAGTGTGCCTGTTCTCAGGGTGCTGAAACCGGCACCCAAAGGTATATCCTCTGCATGTGCACCCGGGGTAACACCATAAAGGTCAACGACAAGTCGTTTAGGGGAATCCAGCGAAAAATACCGGATCTGTTCGACTTCCGCCGTCGCAGACAATGTCACCTGTTGACCGGAGACATTGACTGTCGACAAGGATTCAGCTGCCACGGGCATAACCACAGCGAGGCTGAATAACAACATCAAGATACTGAGGAGCACATTGCTTCTTCTCATATTCATTCCCCTAAAAGTTCATCGGAGCAAAAACCTGCAGTCCGCCTGCAACGCACTACAATACGATATAGCGCTCTTCTTTAACGGTATTTCCGCTGAGGCTATCAATACCGACTTCTTCAACAACGATACGATCCGGATTCTTTTCTACCCGGGTCCCCTGCTCATTAACATCGATGACGCGGGTTTGAATATCCTTAACTCGCCCACCATTGATGCCAATGTAATCACCATTTTTCACGGTGTAACTTTTGCCGTCAGGCGCTGCAACCATCGCTCGCGGATCTCCCTTGACAACCATCACCGCAATCAAACGCAATTGTCTAAGTTCATAACGCTCCAAGGGACCACGCAACTCTTCCGGTCGCCTGGTTGTTTGTATAGCCGCTGGAGGCTCATCACGCCTGATCAAGGGGGTGAAAGGATCGCGTCGGCCACCAGGATTGTAGGTAAAACCCCCTGATGCTTCACCCTCTGCAGCTACCTCAGCGACAACAGCCACACCATTTGTTTCTGCCATAGTTAAACCTGGCGAAATCATGAACAGCGCTACAATAATTAAAAAAAGCTTCATAACAGGGAACCTGTAAAAAATCATGTGAGCGTACCACCTTTCAACTAATTATTCGATCGCTCCCCAAGAAACCGGAAGGTTATGGCACTACAATCAATATTCAGCGCGGTGCGCCCATCAACCTCTTTGGCCCCACCTAATTTCAACCCTTTAATATTGACGATACGCTCCATCTTGCTCACTGCATCAAAAAACAAAGCGGCCTGGTGATAGGATCCAGCCAGGCGCAATTCGACAGGGACATCAGCGTAAAAATCTCTTGACACCTCAGCCAGCGGACGAAAACGGACAACATCAAGCCCCTTTTCCTGTGCAAGGGATGCAATTCTGGTCAGCAGGGTCGGGATTTCTTTATCGAGGGGCAACTCGCCGAGGGCTTCTTCAAGTTGCACTAGAAGGTTATTGTAATCAGCGCGATAGGCCTCAAGATTATTGGCAATCCGTTGATTACGTTGAAGAACAGTCTGGGCCGATTCACGCTGTTGTTGCAGTTGCTGTTGTTCCACCCTTAAACCCTCATAAATCATAAAATAAAAGGCAGCAACAATAACAGCAGCAAGGACAAAGAGAATCAGAAACCGTTGATAGGCCGGAAGACCAAGGACTTTTTCAATTTTTGGATTCATCGCATTCGTCCTGTCTTAATTGGTCGCAGGGGTCACAGCACGACCCTTAAGGCTGAAGCGCTGCATTCTTCGATTACCCACGGTGGTCTGTTCGGTAACCGTCAATTCAACGCCGCTGTAATGTCCTGAGCTTTCCAGTTGCTCCATAAACAAGGCCACAGTCTGTTCGGTATCAGCAATGCCGGCCAGATCGATGCTACCATTCTGCTCAGAAAAACTGGTTAACCACAATTCTTCAGGTAGTGCGCTGCTTAAGTCATCAAGTAACCGCACCGGGCCGGTCTTGTCGCTTTTCAGCTGGGCAAGAACCTCGAGCTTTTGTTCGAGGTCAGCTTTTCTTTTTTCGTAATCACGGACCTCACCAATACGTTCTTGTAACTCGGCATTGCGACGATTAATATCGGCAATCTCTGCCTGCAGATTGTCATTGGTTTGTTGCTGTTGGATATAGACGGCACCACAAGCCAAAACGACCAGCACCAGCGACAACACAAGAATGACAACTTGAGAGCGGAGCTTTTCTTTCTTTTGAGCTGCCCTTACCGGAAGAAGGTTGATTCTGATCATTTGTCACCCACCTTCCTCATTGCCAACCCGGTCGCCACCGAAAACATCGGACCAATGGCATTGAGATATTCTCGATCAAACTGTTTTTCATTGATAGCAATATTACGGAAAGGATCGATACGTTCGACGTCGATACCCAAACGATGCTCAAGGACTTTTTGAACCCGCTCGGATGCTGCAACGCCACCGGTCAGATACAATTTGCCGATGCGCTCTTCACTGGAGGTTGCCGAAAAGAAATCAAGGGAACGCTGAACTTCCTGAACCAGATTTTCTGTCGCATCACCAAGAACATTATCAATATCATCAGCGCTTAAATCTGCTATGTTTCGTTCCCCGAGCTTAATCCGTTCGGCATCGTCGCTACTGACACCCAAACGCTTCTGTAATTCCTGGCTGAGCAGGTTGCCACCGGTCTGGATATCGCGGGTAAAAACGGAATTGCTGCCGCGCATGATATTAACGCTTGTTGCGCTGGCACCCAGGTCAATCAGGGCAACAATTTCCCCTTCAACAAACCCGTAGTTGTAATCGAACATGTTCTCTACCGCAAAACAATCGACATCCATCACCACCGGAGTCATGCCGGCTTCGGAAAATACGGCAGAATGGTCGTTGACGAAATCTTTTTTGGCCGCCACCAGAATGACGCTCATCTGCGAAGGGTCTTTCGAGTCGGGACCGATGATATGAAAATCGATATTCACTTCTGAAACATCAAAGGGAATATATTGTTCTGCTTCCCACTGAATCGACGCTTCAAGCTCAGATTCGGTCATCATCGGCAGATTAATCTTGCGGATAATGACTGAGTGGCCGGAAACCGATGTTGCCACTTGTTTGGTTTTGATTTTCATCGACTCAAGCATATTCTGGATTACATCGACAATCGCCGGGGAATCCATAATCGCATTATCAATGATCGTTTCCGGTTCCAGCGGCACAATGCCGATGTTCTGGAGATGGTAGGTACCACGCGCCTCACGCAGGCGCACCATCTTTACCGCACTTGTGCCGATATCAATACCGACAATATCTTTTTTCGATACGAACATGATTTATCCAGTCGAAAAGAGAATCCCCAAAAAAACAGGCGCGCCACTTAAATTAACAAAAAAACTGACTCCAACCTTAGATATCAGGAAAAACTTTTGTTTTATCAGAAAGCTTGTAGCCCAAAGCCAGAATAATTTTACGCATGGTTTCCATCCGGCAAGGGCTGCCGCGCTCAATCCGGGTGATCGTCAGCGGAGACACATCCGCCTTACGAGCCAGTTCGGCCTTGCTCATCAATAAGGATTCACGAACTTCCTTGACTCGATTCTGATCCATGCTTAACCCCATCACCCATTGAATCTTCATTCATCACAGCTACAAATTGTGCATAATTATAGGTCAGGGAAAGATATTGTCAAGAAGTTTTAGACCAAACCAATAAAAAAATTTAAAACTCATCAGCCAATCAGCCCAAGGTACCAGCTAATCAGCATTTGTCCCCAGAACAAGTAGATGATAGCCGCCAACGCCAGAAACGGCCCAAAGGGAATCGCCAACCTGGTGTCACCCTTTTGTGCCAGCATCAAAGGGACACCAACCAAGGTGCCGGCCAGTGACGCCAGAAATATTACCGGAAAGACTGCCTGCCACCCGAGAAATGCCCCGAACATGGCCAGCAGCTTGATATCACCGCCACCCATCCCCTCTCGCCCGGTCAGCTTTTCATAAATCCAGGCGACCGCAAGCAACGAACCACCGCCCAGCAGAATCCCAAAAATCGAATCATACCAGATCAGCCATGGAACAAAAAATGAACCGGCAAAGCCGACGAGAATCCCCGGCAGGCTGATCACATCGGGGATGATCTGATGGTCCAGATCAATAAAGGTAATCACTACCAAAGCGGCAACAAAAACCAAATAGACAACGGTAGCGGCTGAAAAACCGAAGTAGAAAAAGGTCAGCACAAACAACAGGCCGGTCAGAGCTTCTACTGCCGGGTAGCGTCGGGAGATATTCAGCCGGCACGCCGAACAGCGGCCACGTAACATCAGATAGCTGACAATCGGAATATTCTCAAACCAGCGAATAGCATGACCACAAGCGGGGCAGGAAGACGGCGGGGACACAATCGACTTTTCTGCCGGGATCCGGTAGATACAGACATTGAGGAAAGAACCAACGATGGCACCAAAGGCAAAAGCAAACAACATCATAAGATTAAATTCAGACATTACAAACACCTGCCAGGCCCCAATTCACAGAGCACCAGCTGTCAAGGTGAACAGAAATTGAAGCCTATCCAGAGGAGCAACTCAACCCGATAATGTCTTCAAAATGGCGATCAATGGTGAG
>CAZMFD010000040.1:0-2434 GCA_964565445.1 uncultured Geobacteraceae bacterium | reverse complement strand
TTCGTCATTTTCGGCTTGCTCCCAATCGTAATCAATAACCAGCTTTCCCCGCAAAGAAAGAAGCTCATCGATTTTTTTCTGTTGAACGAACTCTTCCATGACCGCGACAATTGCCCCTGTTTTTGATTTTTTTCCGGTTATCTCCTGGACCTTCCTAATCAGCTCATCTGGTATGTTAAGTGTTGCACGCATACTCATCACCTCCAAGGCATGTACTAAGTGTATGCCTTATTTCCTTTACAGTCAATCAGGATGGTTCACATTGCCACCACCCTACCAGACTACATCTTCTGTGTTCTTACTCTACCGGTATTGGAGATAATGATATTAACTTGCCTGTCACCACTGCGTGCAGTGATCGTCCCGTTGGAAACTCCCGGCATAAAACCTCCAGCTTCGTATCTCAACCGGTTACGCACGTGAAAATTTCCTTCCATCACAACCGGCCCATCAGAGCTACCATACACCCGAAGAATCTGCATCACACCTGTATCATCAAGATGGTAAACGATCCACCCCTGCTGCCAGCCTACGCTACTGGTGTCACAGGTCTGGGCATCATGGCTTTTGCACACAGTCACCAAGGTGCAACGGGTAATGGCTTCGTTACGGGCATAATTGAAACTGGATACCAGATCATTGACCGCGCTGCTCACGTGCGAGCTCCGTGCAAAGCCGCTGAATGACGGGATCGCAATGACGGTTAAAATTCCCATAACCACCAGAACGATCAACACTTCAAGAAGGGTGAAACCGCTGCTCTTTCGACAAGAACTGACAAACCACTTTGTTGACATCATACCCCCTCCCACAGGAAATAAAATAGCGCTGGCAACCATTTGCTGCCAAACGATAGACCAGCAGCAACATGGCCGGTCATCACATAAAAACAATCAAAACAGGGGGAGGCTTCAGGTAGAACGATCCCAGCAAGGGGCCGGGAAAACAATGGAAGAGATGACGAACCAGCCCCCCGCCTGGTTCGCGATATTGAATAGAGTTAAGGAGCTACCTCCTCATAGGCCATTTGCAGAACAAAGGATTGTTCAGCCAACCCACCCTGCCCATCGTCAACGTTGATGTTCACCGGAAAATCACCTTCCGGCATGGTGTCAAAGGTCCACTCAATCAAACCGGTTGAAGTATCGATGGTCATCGTGTCAGGAGCATTTTCGAGCTTAAAGGTCAATGGATCATCATCCGGATCAGTTGCTGAAATCTGATAGCGAAAGCCGCTCTCGGCTAATTCTTCAGGCGGCTCGGAGGTGATAACCGGTGGCGCATTCATCGCTTCAAAAGGACGGGAAACAATCGACGCAAGCCGCTCACCGGTATAGGTTACCGGTGTCACTTCAACCTCGATCACATCGCCGCGCTTGAACAGATTTCCGGGCAAATGGTCAGACTTCTCGAAAAAGCTTTCTTCGCCGTTAATCAACCAGCGGTATTCCAAGGACACATCCGGTCTATTTTCAGAGATTTTTGCCTCCACTGTCACCCCGGTTGCCGCACTGAATGGCAACGGCCCGATGCGGACAGACTCGACCGCCGCCAAGGCGGGCAGTGACGATGCCAACATTATAACGCATATCAATAAAAAAACTTTTGCAGCTGTTGATTTCATTTTTATGTCCTGTCGATAGCTTCGTAGCGGATTGGTGAATATTCTAACCGAAGGAAGGACAAACTAGAACAATAATTTTCAAAAGCACAGGTTTGCCAAACGGGGATTGGGCAATCAACTAAAATCCCTGCATGACAAAATCCACCGCCGCAACAACTTCATCCCGACGTTGTTGCAAATTCGTCATTGGAAATTTCAGGATGCTCACCGGGACAGCCGCCATGAATTGAGTCACCATCACCAGGGCATCATCATTAACAAGAAAGCATGGGTTAAGAATGCGGGCCGACTGGGGTGCAGACTCGCGCGACAACAGGGGCACGACGATTCGGGTGTTCAGATGAGATAGCAGATCAGCCTGCACATTGAGTAGATATCCTGGGCCCTGTGGATTGACAAAAACGTCAAACCGCGCCATCAGAATTTCCGGTATTCCGCCAAAGGTAAACCCTGGCGCTCAACAAACTGATTCGAGCTATCAAGAGCCTTGCGATTGTCTTCCAACCAGAGAGTCGATCTCTTCTCAGCATTTGCCTGCGCCAGGCCTCGCTCAGCTGCTTGCGAAATGTTGACTTTTAGTATCCGAGCCTCGTCCAGGATATCTTTGCTGATTGTTACATTGGTAGCCCGACGACCGGTTTTTGATGTTTTTTCGACTAATGCCATATCGCAACTCCTGAGTGGTTAAACCCATGATTAATTTAATCATATCCACATATCATGCGCAAGAAGATGCGCATTTTCTTGTTCCGTCTTCAAAAAATACAGCGGCGGGTGGGTGATGCCCTGAGCTTGTCGAAGGGGCCGCGA
>CAZMFD010000039.1:22651-26664 GCA_964565445.1 uncultured Geobacteraceae bacterium | reverse complement strand
AACCTTACGAAAACAATTTTATGATTGATGGGATGAGTGTGACTAATACTATCAATCCGTCGGGGCTCGATGATGTAAGGTCGGCAACTCAACTAAATGTGGGTGGAGGTGACACCACAGCTTTTTACGATACGTCTTTAGTTGAATCCATTCAGGTTTATTCCAGCAATGTGCCGGCTCAGTATGGAGGGTTTGTCGGCGGTGTGGTTGATGCGAAGTTGCGTGAGCCAGCCACTGATCGCTGGCGTTTCAGTTTGTCTGGTCGTTATACCGAAGACAGTTTGTTCGATCTGCGGGATGTCGATGAAGAATCACGCGAGCATGATAACCAGCCCCGTTTCACAATTTACCGTGCCGGTCTTAGCGCTGAAGGTCCCATCAATGATGATGCAGCACTGCTGCTGTCCTATTTGCGTCATCATTCATCCATCCCGCTGACGCGTATCACGGCTGACGGAACGGAATTCAAAGACAGTCAAAAGCGCACCAATGAGAATTACTTTGTACGGTTAAATCTGCAACCTCATAATGAATTGAATATCAATCTTGATCTCACTTATGCCCCCTACAACGAACTACGCTGGGATTATTCCTTTCGTGATAGTGAATGGCACACAGAAAATCGTTCGTGGCGCCTTGCTGCACAAATCGATTATTTACTTCATGCTGGCCTGTTAACAAGTAAAACTTTTTTGGCACAACATGGCTTCAGTCGTGACAGTAAAACCAATTTCCGTTATTCAGGTCCCGATGACCAATATGGTGGGCTTGGTGATACCAAAAACAGAACACGTGAAGCTGGCGCATCCTTCAGCTTTGTATCGAATGACTATTATGGTGACAATGGTTACTTGAGTTACGCCACGGGTCTTGAATATGGATATAAGCATATTGACATGTGGAATGAAGAAGTAGAGCTGCAATCTTTTCTTGATGCTACATTGACAAGGGATGCTAGAAGAACGATTCAAACCTACGAAGAGATTACACAATCCAGTCACAATAGTAATCTTGGCGGGTACGGGCAATTCGAAGTTGTCTGGCACAGGCTTCTTTTGCGGCCCGGAATGCGTATAGATTTTGACCGTTTTTCGAACAACACCGACATCGCACCACGTTTCAAGTCTGAATATGACGTATTCGGCAATAACATGTTGCGTCTTGGTGTGGGTGCTAATCGCTACTATGGACAGCATTTGAGCGCTTATGCTTTCCGTCGCCATCGTCCGGTTAATACACAAATATATGATATTCAGTTAGATGGCAGTGAAGTCCCTCGTGTTCCAAGTGTGGGCACGGTAAAAAATTATAGCAGTGACGGGCTATCAACCCCGTATTCTGATGAAATTTCGGGCGAAATAACGGGACTCGTTTTTGGCTTTAAATATGGCTTTTCAGCACTACAGCGCAAGCACAAGAAACAGTTGATCAGCAAAACTGACGACGGTAGTTTTTACTATTTAACCAATGACGGCAAGAGCGAATATCGCGAGATAAGTTTTTCAATTCAACGTGATGTCAGGTTAGCAAATTTAGGTTTCCACCGCATATTATTCAGTGCATCAAAGTCAAAAACCAATACGTTTGACGGTTATTATGATTCAGACATACGATCAACCAAAGCCCTTCTTGGTTATGACTACAACTATGATATGGTTTTTTTCAATGGCGAGTATATGTCAAGGGCTGATCTGCCAGCCAAAAATTACAATTCTCCCTGGGTATTGACCTTGAGCACAAACAGTAAATTTTTAGATGATCAATTCCGTCTTTACTCTGTCACGCGTTGGCGTGGATCTTCTAAAGGTTTAGCTTCAGACAAGACTGATGATACTCCTTATGGCACGGTTACGGGGGGTGCTAGTAATTTCTGGGTAAATTCTGATGGTGGATATTCAAATGCCTATAAGTCCGGCAAGATCTCCGGCGGGTCGACCACCGACATCACCACCGAATTCGACGCGATTAAAACCGACCGTTATCATCTAACCCTGATTCTCGAAGTTCTTAATATCTTCAACGGAAATATGCAGACCGGAATTGCCGCTGATGCGACCGGAACCGGTGCTATCCATGGTCGGGGCTTTTACCTTGGTGCGCGTATGACGTTCTGATGTCTCATTCAGGTGGCTTTTTCTTGTTGAAGTCACTGTTTTTTTCCCGAAAACGCTTATTGACATCAGTTGAATTTCAGTCTTATTATCCAAGGTTGTTCAACAACCATTTATAACCGATGGAGGGTTCATCACATGCCAGTATATGAATATCAATGCGAAGATTGTGGTCACAGGTTTGAAGTGCGCCAAAAATTTACTGATCCACCGGTTTCTGAATGTACTCAGTGCGCAGGCCATGCCAAAAAAGCCATTTCTGTTGCCGGTTTTTCTCTCAAAGGGGGCGGCTGGTATCAGCAGGGCTATAACAATCCCGGTGCCAAGACCGAAAGCTGCCCGGCTGCCACTAATGCTCCCAGCGAATCATGTGCCGGTTGTCCCAAGGCAGCTAACGGCTGATTACAACAATCATATGGTCTGTTAAAGCAATCCCCGTTATCTGCAACGGGGATTTTTTTTGCTTTTTTTTCGATGGAGGTTGCTTTACAAACTGACATGCCTGTGTTTAGAGTTGATAAAATAAATCATGTTGATGTTATCAGTGATTTTATCCTGGAGGAGTTGCAGTGGCACAGATTATTGATGGTAAGGCCCTGGCAGGGCAGATTCGTGAAGAAATAGCACAACAAACACAAAAGCTGATAGCTGCAGGGGTAACGCCCGGACTGGCGGTGGTGTTGGTGGGTGAAGACCCGGCCAGTCGCGTCTACGTGACCATGAAAGAAAAGGCCTGTGCCGCAGCTGGGATTTATTCCGTCGAACACAAGCTTACGGTCGGCACCTCAGAGCAGGAGTTGCTGCACCTGGTTGAGCAACTGAATCAGGATGAGCGCATCGATGGCATTCTGGTGCAGTTGCCCTTGCCGGAACAGATTGACGAGGCGAAGATTCTTGAAGCGATCTCCCCCGCTAAAGATGTGGACGGGTTCCATCCTTATAATGTCGGTCGTCTGGTCACCGGTAATGCTCTGTTTAAGCCCTGCACTCCCTATGGTGTCATGGTGATGCTTGAGCGCATCGGTGTTGATCTCACCGGTAAAAATGTTGTTATTGTCGGCCGTTCCAACATTGTCGGCAAGCCGGTCGCCTTGATGTGCTTGGCCCAGCATGCCACGGTCACCATCTGTCACTCACGTACCCAGGATCTTGCCGCCAAGGTTGCCGCAGCTGATGTGGTGATTGCTGCGGTAGGTCGCCCGGAAATGATTCAAGGGGACTGGATCAAACCGGGTGCAGTAGTTATTGATGTCGGTGTCAACCGGGTTGGCGGAAAGAAACTGGTAGGCGATGTCGCCTATGCTGCCGCTGCTGAGCGAGCCTCTGCAATTACCCCGGTGCCCGGGGGCGTTGGTCCGATGACGATTGCAATGCTCTTGCAGAACACCCTGGAAAGTGCTAAACGCCGCGCCGGCTAAACTGCGTACTATTCGTCAATGATACTTCACAACGCGATACCCTATTATTTGTGGCTTATCGATAACAGGTTTGGGAGGATTTCATGGATATACCGGACGATTTAAAGTATTCCGAAGAGCATCAGTGGGTGCAGGTGGAAGATGATATCGCTTTGGTCGGAATCAGCGACTTTGCCCAGGAGCAATTAGGAGAGATTGTTTTTCTGGAGTTGCCCGAGGTGGGTGATCAGTTGCAATCAGGTAAACCTTATGGCGTGGTTGAGTCAGCCAAAACGGTTTCTGACCTGTATGCCCCGGTCAGTGGTGATGTCGTTGAGATCAACGACGAATTGCCCGATAGTCCGGAAAGTATCAACAGCTCTCCTTACGAGGATGGCTGGCTGATCAAAGTGAAGCTGACTGACCCTGCCGAACTGGATGATCTGCTGGATGCTGCCAGTTATGATGAAATGATCGAAGACGAAGAGTGATGGCGTCACAAAAA
>CAZMFD010000039.1:0-22551 GCA_964565445.1 uncultured Geobacteraceae bacterium | reverse complement strand
TTCAGCCAGATCTCGTCACCCACTTCAATGTCATCCCGTTCCCGATTTCTGTCACGCTGTGCCTGTTGACCTTCAGCGATTTCGGCCAGTTTGCTGGGCGAAGGAAATAACTGATCACGGGTTAAGCGGGGGGGCTCTTGCTGTTCCTGCGGCGCTGGGTCTTCGGTAACTCGTTGCTGTTCCTGCGGTTTTTCTTCGGTCCGGGGTAGCGGTTGTTCCGGTTGCACCACCGGCGCTGGCGGCGTGGTTGGTGCCGGAGCAGGTGCTGTAGCCGCCGGAGGCTCCGGAACGGGTGCCGGTTGCGGTACCGGTACCGGCGGTGCCGGTGTGGGGCTGATGGCTCGGCGCTGGTCACGCACATCATCACCCGCCGGTGCCTGTTCGCGTTCTACCTGTTGATCACGCTCAGCCCGACGGGGTGATTCAACCTCCTGTTCCGGTTCAGGGAGGATGACAGGCTGGTCGATTTCGTAGCTGGGTTGTGGTTCGGGTTGTGGTTGTGCTTGCGGTTGTGGCAGATCAACAAGCTGGATAACTGTGGCTTGCGGTGTTGCTGCCGGGGGGTTGCCAGACTGTAACAATAAAATCGCTAAGCCGTGTAAAAGCAAGGACAGCAGCAGGCAGGCCAGGAACAGCTGTGTGCGGTTAAAGGATTTGGTTGTTTTGTTTGATGAAAAATTGTCCATGACTGTTAACTATACACTGTCATTGTTGCAGGTCACCAGTAGCTTTTGATTTGTCATCAGTACTACAATTTCTGGAGCTGCAGACGGATCCTGGTGGAGACTGAAAAAAAGGAAAAACATTGACCCTCATGGAGGGGCTGAGTATAACCAACAGACACAAAATGTCTAAACTGAACTGGTACTGAGTCGTTTTTTTACGTGAGCTAAAGGAGGTTACAGATGCATCTGGTAGATCAGATTAAAACCAAGGCCCGTGCCGATCTGCAAACTGTCGTTCTGCCTGAAGGATACGATGATCGCATGATTGAAGCAGCAGCCAACATCGTCGGTGATAATCTTGCCAATGTTGTGCTGCTGGGCAAACCTGATGAGCTGAGCGCAAAAGCCGCAACCCTGGGAGTTTCTCTCTCTGGAGTAGCTTTGCTGGAGCCGAAGAACTCTGAGAGCTTACCGGCCTATATTGATGAACTGGTTGAATTACGCAAAAAAAAGAATCTCACCCGCGATCAAGCTATTGCATTGTTGACCGCTGAAGACAATCTTTATTTTGCGGCGATGATGGTTCGTCTTGGTGAAGCTGGTGGCGCAGTTGCCGGCGCTGCCAATACCACCGGTGATGTGTTGCGGGCAGCTTTCCAGGTGGTTGGTACCGCTGCTAATATGAATACTGTTTCCTCGGTTTTTCTGATGGTTACCAAAACCCCGGAATTTGGGGAAGATGGGGTTCTGTGTTTCGCCGACTGTGCCGTTAATCCTAACCCCGATGCCCAGGCTCTGGCTGAAATTGCTGTCAGTACTGCGGCTAGTTGCAAAAGTTTTCTTGGCGTTGATGCGCGGGTCGCTATGCTCAGTTTCTCAACCAAGGGCAGTGCCGCCCATAGTGATTGCGATAAGGTCCTCAAGGCCCTGGAAATTGCCCGCAAACTGGCGCCTGAATTGGCTATCGATGGTGAATTGCAAGCCGATGCAGCATTGCTCCCCAAGGTTGGTGAAAAGAAAGCTCCGGGCTCGCCGGTTGCCGGTCGTGCTAATACGATTATTTTCCCGGATCTGGACGCGGGCAACATCGGCTATAAATTGGTTGAGCGCCTGGCCGGCGCCGAAGCGGTTGGCCCGATTATCCAGGGGCTGGCAAAGCCGATTAACGATCTGTCCCGCGGTTGTTCGGTGGATGATATTGTCAATGTAGCTGCCATCACAGCAGTACAGGCACAGGGTTGATGTTCGCGTGGAGCTTGCCGGCAGGTAGCCATGATCCAGCTGTATAATGTGTCCAAACGCTACAGCCGTGATTCCGTAGCGGTTAACGACCTGTCGCTGAAAATCGACAAGGGTGAATTTGTTTACGTTACCGGTGCCTCAGGCGCCGGTAAGACCACCTTTTTACGGATGCTTTACGTCGCCGAACGCCCAACCCGGGGTCAGATTCTGGTTGATGGTCAAAATATTACCCGCATCCGCAGTCATCATATTCCCTATCTGCGGCGCAAGATCGGTGTTGTTTTTCAGGATTTCAAACTGTTGCAGAGCCGAAGTGTTTACGAAAACGTTGCTTTTGCCCTGGAAGCCCAGGGCAAAAAACGTTTTGAGGTCAGCAAAAAAGTTTATCAGGCGCTTAAAGAGGTAGGGCTTGAACATCGGTTGCAGCGCAAACCCCAGGAACTTTCCGGCGGTGAGCAGCAGCGCATCGCCATCGCCAGGGCGTTGGTTGTTGATCCCCTGATTCTGTTAGCTGATGAGCCCAGTGGGAATCTCGACCTGGGTGTGACTCTTGAAATCATGGAACTTTTCAAGCGCGCAAATGCCCGGGGCACGACGGTACTGCTCGCAACTCATGATTATACCCTTCATCAACAGTTCCCCCGGCGCGTCATTACTCTGGATGAGGGGAAACTGGTCGGTGATCAACGCCCTTTGGATTCCGTTGGCGCAGAACGTTAAATTGTCGAAATGGAGGTTCCAGCGGTGCTGGAAACGGTTCGCTATTTTTTTCTAAGAGCCTTACGCAATATGCGTCAATGGCCTTTTTTATGCAGCGCCGCAATTCTGACCATGGCGGTCTCATTGGCTACGATTGCGACCTTTTTTCTGATTGTCGTCAACATTGAGCAATTAGCGGCGCGCTGGACCCAGGAAGTCCAGGTCATTGTTTATTTGCAGCAGCCTCCATCGTCCCAAGAACTTCCCGAACTGATCACAAAAATGGAACAGTTGGACGGCGTTGAGCGGGTTGCCTTTGTGTCACCCGCGGTAGCAATGGAACGTTTCAGCGAGCGCCTGGGCGAAGATGCAGCATTGCTGCAGGGGGTTCGGTCTGATCTGTTGCCGGCTTCCTTTGAACTGGCCTTGCACCGGAATTTTCGCAGTCAACAAGGGATTGAAGAGATTATCCGGCAACTGGAAAACCTGATTCCGGTTGATGATCTACGCTATGGCCAGACCTGGCTGGAACGTTTTAATCATTTTATCAGTATGCTGCGCTTTGTCGGAGCTTTTCTCGGTGGTTTTCTGTTGTTTGCAACCCTGTTTATCGTTGCCAACACGATCAGGCTGACCCTTTATGCGCGGCGTGATGAGCTGGAGATTATGGCTCTGGTTGGTGCAACCATGCGTTTTATTAAAATTCCTTTTATGCTGGAAGGGGCCATCCAGGGATTTGTCGGTGGTTTGTTGTCGTTGCTGTTCTTAAGCTTTTCTTTTTCTATGATCATTTCACGCGGCCTGAATGCCTTCTGGTTGACACCGATGGATTTTGATCTACTGTTTCTAACTGCCCCCCAGCAGCTGTTGCTGGTCCTCGCCGGGGTCGTGCTTGGGGTTCTCGGCAGTCTCTCGTCCTTGCGCCGCTTTGTTCGGATCTGATGGTGAAACGAACCATTTTTTTGCTGATTGCTGTTGTCACTCTGCTGTTGCCACCTATGGTCTACACCAGTGATCTGGCGCAAACCCAGCGTCAACTTAAGCAGATTCGCCAGCGCATCGAAAAGGCTGAAGCCGACATGAAAGCGCAGCGTCAGTCGGAAATCGACATCAGTCGTGATCTGGCTCTGCTGGGTGGCCAACTGCAGCGTATCGATGAACGCATCGATATTATAAAGGGCGAACAACAACGTCTGCAACGCGAGATTGGACAGCAGCAGCAGCAGCTCAAGCAAAGTCAGTTACAGTCAGAAAAAATTGCTAAAGGTCTTGAGCAACGTCTGGTGGCCCTTTATAAAGAAGGTGACACCGGCATGCTGAAAATTCTTTTTTCAGCAGATTCACCCAGCGAATTGATTCAGCAGTATCATTACCTGACCCGCGTTATGGAGAACGACAGAGAACTGCTCGATGAATTAGGTCAGGCCATCTCCACCCAGCAGCAACAATTGACGCAACTTAATCTGCTCCAGCAACGTCAAAGCGACCTGCTCAAGCGTGAAGAGGCTGAACGCCAGGAGGCTGCCGCTGCGCGGCGGTTGCAGGGCCGCTTGTTGCAACAGGCGCAGGCACAAAACAAGAAACTTAAGGAAGAAATAACCGGCTTGCAGCAGGATGCCAGGCGCTTAAAAGGCCTGGTAGACCAGCTGCAGAAATCTCCACCGTCGCCACCACGCGCAGCGGTACCGGGTGGAATTGTCGATTTTTCCGGACAGCGCGGTCAGTTGAATTGGCCATTGCAAGGGGCCGTGTTGATCAGGTTCGGTACTCAGCGCAATGACAAGCTCGGCACCTTTTACGAGAGTAATGGCCTTGAAATTGCCGCCCGTCCAGGGTCAGAGGTGCGCGCTGTTGCCAATGGCCAGGTTGTTTATGCCGACTATTTCAGAGGTTATGGAAATCTCTTGATTGTCAGCCACGATGGGGAGTATCACACCCTTTACGCCCAGCTGGATGGTTTGCGTAAAAAAACCGGTGATGCTGTTGCCACGGCCGAGCTGATCGGTCACAGTGGTTTATCAGGTCGGGAAAGTATGTATTTTGAAATTCGCCACAAGGGCGCACCAGTCAATCCGTTGAGCTGGTTAAAACCTTTGTGACCAGGAGCAAGCTGATGTTGTTGCGCAAAAGTCTTTTATCGATATGTTTTCTTCTGCTGATCGGCCCCGGCATAGTGATGGCGGCGCCGGCCCTGAATACTCAGCAGGATTACCAGGACCTGGAATTGTTGATCGATGTACTGACACTGGTGCGTGACAATTATGTTGAAGAGATCAGCCTTGAAAAACTGATCGATGGCGCTGTGCGTGGCATTTTTGACAATCTCGATCCTCACAGCAATTATCTGACGGCAGAAATGTATGAAGATCTCAAGGTCGAAATCCAGGGACAGTTTGGTGGCATCGGCATTGAACTGGCAATTCGCGATCACGACCTGGTCATTGTTGCTCCGATAGAAGGTACTCCAGCTTGCCGCGCCGGTATTCTGGCCGGTGATCAGATTATAGCGATTAACGACAAAGCAACCCGCGATGTTGACATGATGGAGGCGATAAGACTATTGCGTGGGGAGGTTGGCGAGGCAGTTGATCTGACTATTTCGCGTTCCGGCATGGCTGACTCCTTTGATGTGACCCTGGTCCGCGAGATCATTCAAGTACAATCAGTACGCAGTCGCTTGCTGGATAATAATTATGGTTATCTGCGTCTGATTCAGTTTCAGGAACGCAGTGGTGAGGATGTCGCCGAACATCTACAGCAGTTGTACAGTAAAACTGACGCTGGGCTCAACGGACTCATCCTTGACTTACGCAATAATCCCGGGGGACTACTGGATGCGGCTGTTGCTGTGGCGGATCTGTTTATTGCTGAGGGTGTGATTGTCTCCGCCAGCGGACGCCAACCGGAAACGCACCAATCATTTCCGGCACAGGACAATAATACCCAGCCGGACTATCCGCTGGTGGTGTTGATCAATGGCGGCAGTGCCAGCGCTTCAGAGATTGTTGCCGGTGCCCTGCAGGACCATCAACGTGCAGTTATTCTTGGTGAACAGAGCTTCGGTAAGGGGTCGGTGCAGACCATCGTCCCCCTGCCAGATCATTCCGGTTTGCGGCTAACAACGGCTCACTATTACACGCCTTCCGGGCGTTCTATCCAGGCCCT
The DNA here is from genome assembly GCA_964565445.1 of uncultured Geobacteraceae bacterium. Taxonomy (GTDB): domain Bacteria; phylum Desulfobacterota; class Desulfuromonadia; order Desulfuromonadales; family Geopsychrobacteraceae; genus Pelovirga. The sequence goes on along the minus strand of CAZMFD010000039.1, from coordinate 16,780 downwards.
GGGAATTACTCCCGACATTCTTGCGCCACAGATGGTTCTGTCGCGTCAAAATGCTCCTGCTGGTATGCGTGAGTTGGATCTGGATAAACATTTGCCGGCTCAGGCACCCCGTACTACAGCCCAGGAGTTGTCAGCGGAAGAGATACAGGAGTTACATGAGCAGAATAACGATTATCAATTACAGCGTGCGCTTGATTTACTAAAAGGCTATCACCACTTCAATCGTAAAAAAGAGTCCGGCGATGATAGTGGCAATATGAACTCTGAAAGAATGTCCCCCTGATGGTCACTCCAAAAAAATCTTCATCCGCAAAAAAGGTGGCGAAGAAAAAAAAATCCCAACCACCATCAAAGCCGGTATTGAGTCAAACGGCCCGCATGTTGTTGGCCAGCCTTTTTCTGGTGGTTTTTGTCTTTATCTCTTTGCTGGTCTTGACCAGTTTGCGGGATCGCTTGCTGACGCGAACGGATGTGGTTGTCTATGAAGAACCCGTCAGAGAGTATCAACCGACCCGCCAATATGATTATGACGATATCTTCAGGTTGGTGAACCTGCAATTAATTAGTGGTCCACAATCACAAGGGTGGCGTCGGATTTCAGCTCCCGGCGCTGTTGATACGCGTGAAATCTTCGGAGATTTTCCTCCTCCTGGACGTTTGACCGAGCTGGCGCAGCATATAGAACAAACCGGTGCTCCGGCGCGTCTGCATATTGCTGAACAACAAGGTGTTATCCAGCTGCTCTGGGAAGGGGAGCTTCAACTTAAACTGATTTTTGAGCCACCCGTGCCTGTTGACCTGGCGCAACGTTCACGAGTCGCCATTATTATTGATGATCTGGGTCCGTCATTAACGACCTTGCGTGCTTTTCTCGACGTCGGGCTGACCCTCACCCCTTCGATCCTGCCGGGCAGTGACAGAGCCGCCGCTTCTGCTGAACTGCTGAATAAAGCCGGCCACGAATACCTGATTCACGTTCCCATGGAACCGCGAAGCTATCCACAGACCAATCCGGGGGCTGATGCCCTGTTGCTGCAGCATTCGGAAGATGATATTCGATCGTGGATGCAACGCTACCGTGACCAGGTGCCGGGCGCTGTCGGCATGAACAACCATATGGGTTCACGCTTTACTGAATATGCTGAGCCGATGCAGGTTGTCCTGGACGAACTGAAGCAACTGGATTTGTTTTTTGTTGACAGCGTGACCATCAGTAGTTCAGTAGCATTTTCCGAAGCTCGACGCATGGGATTAAGAACTGGCGCGCGCGATATTTTTCTCGATAATGAAGAAAATGTTGATTACATCCGCCGCCAGTTACACAAGATGGTCCAGTTAGCAAAGACGCAGCACGAGGTAATCGCTATTGCTCACCCTTATTCGGAAACCCTTGAGGCTCTACGCCTTGAAAAAGACTGGCTGCTGGCCCAACCGATCGATTTTGTCCCTGCATCGCAATTGGTGAAACGGTACAATAATTGAAACAGCGGCGATGTTGGGATTTTCTCATAAAATAAGGAACCTTTTGTGAACGCTGAACATCACAATCAAGCGGTGGTCAAGGTAACCGAATTGGTCGGGGCGCTGCAGGAACTGGTTGAAGACAACTTTGTTGATGTGTTGGTGCAGGGGGAGTTGAGCAATGTTTCACGCCCATCCTCTGGACATCTCTATTTTACCCTGAAGGATGCATCTGCCCAGATCCGTTGTGCCATGTTTCGCAGTCAGGCGCGGCTGCTGAACTTTCAACCGCAGGATGGGGATGGGGTTGTTTGTCGCGGCCGGGTATCGGTTTATCGGCAACGGGGGGATCTGCAGCTGATTGTTGAAGAAATGAACCCCGAAGGAGTAGGGAGTTTGCAGCAGGCTTTTGAGGAAGTGCGGCTGCGGCTTGAAAAAGAAGGGCTTTTTACGCGCGAGAAAAAGAAGCCTCTGCCGGCTTTTCCGCAAACCATCGGCATTGTAACATCTGCCAGCGGTGCGGCGTTTCAGGATATCCTCCAGATACTGCGTCGCCGTGCGGTCGGGGTGACGGTGTTATTGCGACCGGTGCGGGTTCAGGGTGTTGGCGCGGCAGCAGAAATTGCCACTGGAATAGCCGACCTTAACCGCCATGCTGATGTCAATGTCATGATTGTCGGGCGTGGTGGCGGATCGAAAGAGGATTTGTGGGCCTTTAACGAGGAAATTGTCGCCCGTGCCATTGCTGCTTCAAAAATTCCGGTGATATCTGCGGTTGGTCATGAAACCGATGTGTCGATCGCTGATCTTGTGGCCGACCTGCGGGCCCCGACACCCAGTGCAGCGGCGGAACTGGTTGTCCAGAATCGTCTTGAGCTGGAACGTCATCTTGATCAATTACTGCTGCGCCTCGGACGCCAGATGCGCCGGCAGATCAAGCTGCTGGACAGTCGCCTTGATGGCCTGGAAAAACGCCTGAAATCACCGGCTGAGCAATTGCGACAGCAGCAACTGCAGGTTGCGCAGTTGCGGGCTCGCTTGGTTCAGGGGATGCGGTACTTATGTCAGAATCATCATCATCGCCTTAACCAACTTACCGGACGCATCGCCGCCCTCTCACCGACGGCAGTGCTCAAGCGCGGCTATGCCATTGTTCAGCATGACCGCGAGGTAATTTTGACCAGCCGTCAGGTTCAATGTGAAGATGACTTACGTGTCATCCTGGCGCAGGGGCAATTGCAGGTGAAGGTGACAGCGGTAACGGGGGCGAGTGAAGAAGATTTTGATCCTACCCTTGACCTCTAGTCTCCGGGATGTGAATAATTACAAAGTCAACGTCTAAAGGATCGTACTTATGTCAAAGAAAAGCGGATTTGAGGCAGCACTGCAGCGACTTGAACAGGCTGTTGAACAATTAGAATCAGGGGATCTGGCGCTTGAAAAAGCCCTTACGGTGTTTAGCACCGGGGTTAAAGAGGCAGACTACTGCCGTGAATCCTTGCGGGCTGTTGAGCTTAAAGTTGAACAACTGTTGCAGCAGAGCGATGGCAGCGAACAGCGGGAGCCTGTTGATGGATAATAATGGCAGCGAATTGCAGGCCTATTTAGGCCGCCAATTAGCACTGATTGAAGAGGCTCTCGACCGTTTTATCCCGGCTGCCACCATCCGCCCGGTTCGTCTTCACGAATCCATGCGTTATTCGGTGTTGGGCGGCGGTAAACGCATCCGCCCGGTGTTGATGCTGGCGGCCTGTGAGGCGGTCGGTGGCGATGTTCGCCATGCTCTGCCGGCGGCCTGTGCGGTTGAAATGATTCATGCCTATTCATTGATCCATGATGATCTGCCGGCCATGGATAATGACGATCTGCGCCGCGGCCGACCGACTAATCACAAGGTCTATGGTGAGGCGACCGCTATTCTGGCCGGTGACGGTTTATTGACCGAAGCTTTTGTCTTGCTCAGTCGCAGTGATGTCCTGCAGGGAGTTTCTGCTGCTGATCGTCTGACAATTGTCAGCCTGCTGGCAACCCACGCCGGCACCCGCGGCATGGTGGGTGGCCAGATGGTGGATATGGAGGTTGAAGGAAACCCCATCGATCTGCCGATGCTTGAATATATCCATACCCACAAAACCGGCGCGTTGATCAAAGCAGCAATAGACATTGGGGGCATTATTGGTGGTTCTTCGTCCGAGCACCGCGATGCCTTGCAGCGTTACGCTGCGGCGGTCGGGTTGGCGTTCCAGATTGCTGATGATATTCTTGACGTGACCGCAGTGACCGAAGATCTGGGTAAGCGCAGTGGCAGCGATCAGCAACGCGGCAAAGCAACCTATCCCGCTCTACTTGGTCTGGCACAGTCACGGGAACGCGCGCGCGAGCTGAATGAGGTGGCCATCAGCGCCTTGCAGGTTTTTGGTCAGGAAGCAGAACCGTTGCGAGCTATTGCGCGTTATATCATTGAACGTTCATACTGATGAAGGCGTCGCAAAAAGTCCGCCCTCCGGCATTACGGCGTTTTTTCAGGACCTTGACATACTATATGTATGCCTGCGCCCCTGAAAAACCACCAGGACTTGGAGGACGAAATTTTTGCTTAGCCATCTCATGAGTTTTTGCGAGAGCATCAAGTGATGGTGTCCGATTTGACGCAAGATGCCGGTTAATTCCGGTTGACAAGGAGAATAAATGGAAAGGCTATTGCCGCAGATTCAATCGCCGGAGCAGCTCAAAGCTCTCGACAAAAAGCAACTTCCCCAAGTGGCTCGCGAACTGCGTGAACAGATTGTCACGACCGTGGCCACCAATGGTGGTCATCTGGGTAGTTCCCTGGGTGTCGTTGAACTGACCATTGCTCTGCATCGGGTTTTTAACTCCCCTGAAGATAAAATCCTCTGGGATGTCGGGCATCAGGCCTATGCGCACAAATTGCTGACCGGACGGCAGGACCAGTTTTCGACCTTGCGCCAGTGGCAAGGCTTAAGCGGCTTTCCAAAGCGCAAAGAAAGCATTCACGATGTTTTTGATGTTGGCCACTCCAGTACCTCCGTCTCAGCGGCTCTGGGTATGGCCGTGGCCGGGGATATCCTCGGCGCTGATGATCGTATTGTCGCAGTCATTGGTGATGGCTCACTGACCGCTGGTATGGCGTTCGAAGCGCTCAACCATGCCGGTCATCTGAAACAGAAAATGGTGGTTATTCTTAACGATAATGAAATGTCGATTTCTCGCAATGTCGGTGCTCTTTCGTCGTTCATGAGCCGGAAGATGACCTCCGATAGCTTTATCCGGTTTAAAAAGGAAACCGAAACACTGCTGAATTATATCCCCGGGATTGGTCGTGATCTGGTCGGTATTGCCAAGCGTGCGGAGGAATCGCTGAAAAGCTTTATGACCCCGGGTATGCTGTTTGAAGGATTTGGTTTTGATTATTTCGGACCCCTTGATGGCCACAATCTGGAAGACCTGATGCATACCCTGAAAAACGCTGCCCAGATTAACGGCCCGGTGCTACTGCATATATTAACCAAAAAAGGACGGGGCTTTGAACCGGCTGAAAAAAACCCGGCCAAATTCCACGGAATTGGTCCATTTGATGCGCAAACCGGAGAAGTAGCGGCTGCTGCTGCCGGATCCCCACCGTCCTTCACCGAAGTTTTTGGTCGTACTCTGGTTGATCTGGCCGCCGCCGATGAGCGTGTTGTTGCGATTACCGCAGCCATGGCCGAAGGGACCGGATTAAAACCATTTTCACAAACCTATCCACAGCGCTTTTATGATGTCGGCATTGCTGAGCAGCACGCTGTGACTTTTGCTGCCGGTCTGGCTGCCCGTGGGTTGCGTCCGGTTGTTGCGATCTATTCAACCTTTATGCAACGTGCCTTTGATCAGGTATTGCATGATGTCTGTTTGCAGAATCTGCCGGTGACCCTGGCTCTTGACCGTGGTGGCCTGGTCGGGGCTGATGGCCCGACCCACCATGGTGCCTTTGATCTGTCTTTTTTGCGCTCCATTCCTAACCTGATATTAGCCGCGCCGCGTGATGAATACGAGCTGCAGCGCTTGATGAAAACGGCGCTGAGCGTTGATGGCCCCTTTGCTTATCGCTATCCGCGTGGCAAGGGGGTCGGGGTGCGTTTGCCGGACACCATCGAGCCGGTCATCGTTGGTCAGGCAGAATTGCTGCGTGAGGGCGAGGACGGATTGCTGATTGCGGTTGGTAGCATGGTCCAGCAGTCCCTGCTTGCCGCCGAGCAACTGGTAGTTGAAGGCATTGATTTAAGTGTTTTGGATGCGCGCTTTATTAAACCTCTGGATCGGAAACAAATGATTGCCCTGGCAGAAAACTCACCCTTTGTGATGACAGTGGAGGAAAACATGCTACAGGGCGGCTTTGGTTCGGCTGTGCTGGAGCTGTTCAGTGATGTCGGACTGCAGGTGCCGGTGGTGCGACTGGGTATTCCTGATGCCTTTATTGAACAGGGCTCACAACCGCAACTCTATGACAGCCTTGGCCTTAACGCTGAGCATATTGCTACCCGTATCCGCAAGCTCGTCAAATTGGAAGGGCGGCGGCAGTTGGTAGGTTGATTTTATCTTCATTCCTTTGCGCTTGTCAGGTAGCGACCTGCCCAGCAGGCAATCAACTCGCCAACATACAGGGCGTCGGCTTCTTTTGATAGCAAATGGTCGGTATTGTCGAGGCTGATAAAGGATTTGGGGTGCCTGGCTGCCTGATAAATCAGCCGGGCATTGTCGATATTGACGACCGGATCGTTGGGTGAATGCAATACCAGCAGCGGTCGCTCAAGTTTTTTGATTCTCTCTTCCGATTTATGGGTTGCCAGATCAGCAACGAATTCCTTGCCAATGGTAAAGCTGCGCCCGGCAATTTCTACCGTGGCAGAACCCTTTTCCTCGATTTCTTCAAGCGCATTATCCAGCAGTTGGGTAACATGCTGAGGATCAAAGGGGGCCGCTATGGTCACCACAGCGCGTACTGAAGAAATCAGACTGGTCGCTTGCAGAACAGCTGCGCCGCCAAAGGAGTGGCCGATCAGGATGTCCGGTCCCGCAGTGTTTTGTTTGAGCCAGCTCGCAGCAGCTACCAGATCGCCAATATTTGAGGACAGATGGGATGAGGAAAAATCCCCCTGACTGTCGCCAAGTCCGGTAAAATCGAAGCGCAACACCCCGATGTGTTTGGCAGTCAGGGCACGACTGATATGGCGGGTTGATTTAAGGCTTTTGCCACAGGTAAAGCAGTGGGCAAATAGCGCCCAGCCACGCGGTTCAGCCTTTTCAGGCATATCAAGGATACCTGCCAGTTGATGACCACTATCAGGGTTTTTGAAATTTATCTGCTTGCTACTCATATTATCTCCAGGCTGGTTGATGTGCTTTGGGGCAATGATGAGAAAAATGGTCGGGTAACTGAACTTTACGTGACTTTTCTGTCAAATTATTTTATACGGTACCCAGCACCAGCTTTCAAGGAGATGGATCATGGCGCGCAAAATATTTGTAGCTGCAACCGGCATGAACAGTGGTAAAACGACCACCAGTTTATCGTTGATGCATATGGCGTTGCGTAAATACAAAAAAGTTGGATTTATTAAGCCGATTGGCCCCAAGCCGATTGAGTTTCAGGGACAGGTGGCGGATAAAGATGCTGTGTTGATGGCGCGGTATTTCGGCCTCGAAGATGATCTGCATCTGATGTCTCCCTTTGTCTTAAAAGGCGGTGATACACGTCGAGTCATGGATGGTGAGTTGACCCGCGAGCAGATTCGCCATCAGGTGTTCGGGGCGATCAAAGAACTGGACGAAAAAAACGACTTTCTGATTATCGAAGGCGCCGGCCATACCGGCGTCGGTACTGTACTTGGTTGTAACAATGCCCATATTGCCAAGGTTACCGGTGCCACAGTGTTGTTGGTTACCGGTGGCGGCTTGGGCAACGTTATTGATAGCGCCCAGGTGAATATCGCCCTGTTTCAAAAAGAACAAGCCCGGGTCAAAGCCATTCTTATTAATAAGATTATACCGGACAAGCGTGATCAGACCCTCAAATATCTGGATATGGCCTTTGCCGATGAAGATATCAGGGTGCTTGGCGGTTTCAATTATCAACCGATTCTCGCCAACCCGACCATGCGCCGCATTGCCGGGGTGCTTGGCGTTGAACTGAAAGCCAATCCCGACCAGTCTCAGCGTATTATTCATCATGTTCAAATCGGTGCTGCTTCAGCGCAACGGGTTGTGGAGTTGCTGCGTGAATCGACCCTGATCATCGTCAATAGCAGTCGCGATGAATTGTTGGTAACCCTGTCTAACCTTTACCATCTTGATGAATTCCGTCCCAGGATTGCCGGCATCGTTATTCCGGGATCGAGTCAGATCAGTCATATCACCATGAAAATCATCAACAACAGTGGTATCCCTTACATGATCGCCAAGCGCACCTCGTCAAAGGTGTTTGAGATGATCAGTGACGATGTCTCCAAGTTAACGGTTGAAGATACCCATAAACTAAAGTTATTAACTGAACTGGCCGAGAAAAGATTTAATTTTGATGAGATTGATGCATTGCTCGACGATTGATGGCGTCGCAAAAAGTCCGCCCTCCGGCGTTACGGCGTTTTTTCAGGACCTTGACATACTGATATGTATGCCAGCGCCCCTGAAAAACCACCAGGCCTTGTAGGTCAAAATTTTTGCTTAGCTATCCCATGACTTTTTGCGAGAGCAGCATGATTAGGCTTTGTGCAGATAATCAACTGTCATCGCTGTTGAATGGAACCATTTGTGCGACTTTAACGATGGAGAAAATTAAGTATGTTAATCCGGGTACGCTATAAAGATGGCCGCATCGACCTGGTTCCCTCTGAAACCCTTGATGAAATGATTCTTATGAGTGATATAGAGCGGATTGAGCGCAACAACAGCTGGGTTGTGCTTGGTGAAGAACCGGTTCGCAGCACCTTGCGCGGTCGCTATTACGGGTTGGGGCGATTACGAAAAAAATAATGTGATGGATATGTCTGTTACCACGGCTAAAAACGCCCCTATGCTGCAGATTCAGGATTGGGGCGTTCTCGTTTATGATCAGGCCTGTGCCCGCCAGTTGGACATGGTTCAGGCTTTGTTGTCCGGTTGTGGCAGCAATACCCTGGTGCTGACCGAACACCCGGCCACCGTTACTCTGGGGCGCCGCGGGGGCGAATCCGATCTGCGTTGTGGTGAAGAAGATTTTGCCCATCGTGGTGTGGCGTTGCAGCGGATTAATCGTGGGGGTCTGGCTACCGCCCACGAGCCCGGGCAGTTGGTAGTGTATCCGGTGATGGAATTACCGGTTAAAGACCTGCGCCACTTCACCTCCGGATTTCTTCAGGTTGTTGTTGATCTACTAGCACAATATGATCTTATTGGTGAGTTGCAACCGGGCAATCCCGGGGTCTGGGTGAAAGGGCGTAAAATCTGCAGCTTTGGGATTGCCCTGAAGCGGTGGGTAACCTGCCACGGTATCGCGTTGAATCTGAACAATGATCTCTCAACCTTTGAGCTGATTGTGCCCTGTGGGGTGCCTCAAGCACAGGTAACCACCCTGGCCCGCGAAACCGGCAAACCAGTTGACATGCAGCAGATCAAAGAGCAGATGATCAAACTTTTTTGTCAACAATTCGGTTATCAACCCGACACTGCTATAAGAAATCAGCAGGCTTCGTAGGGGCGGGACCCCGTGCCCGCCCGGCTGCTCATTGCTCAATAATCGCGCGCCTTGCATTTGGCGCTTTTTGCTTATCCATCTAAATTGATACTTTTTTGCGTAAGCATGATGGTTAAATTAAAAGCGCTGCGTCCTTGCACGATTTCTGCTAGGATGACGCCCTTGTCAGTGTCAGGTTTAAGGAGAAAAATATGAACACAGATTTCCAGACGGTCGTTCGCTCGGTTCGTGATTTACCCCCGATGCCGGCGGTTGCAAATAAAGTTCTGGAACTTTTGGGCGATCCGAATGTCAACTACAGTAGGCTCGGCGAGGCAATCTCCAGTGATCCGGCGGTTTCTGCGCGCTTGCTGAAGGTTGCTAATTCAGCCTTTTACAGTATGCGGCGCCAGATCAAAACCCTTGATCACGCGATTGCCATCGTTGGTGAAAAAACCCTGCGCAGCCTGGTTTTGGCTGCCAGTCTTGAAGGGATCAGCAAATCCTACGGTTTGCTGGAAAAACTGTTGTGGGAAGATGCCATGGGCTGTGCTATCGGCAGTCGTATCATTGCTCGTAAATTTTCTTCCGCCGATCCGGAAGAAGCCTTTTTGGCCGGGCTGTTTCGTCACCTTGGCAAGGTTGTTATGAACTACAGCGAACCTGATACCTACCGTGCCCTGGTTGAGGCGGCATACGCTGAGGAGATATCTACCTCCGAACTTGAAGAGCGCTTCTTTCCTTATGCCCACGAAGTTGTTGGCGCCGCAGTTCTACACAAGTGGAATTTCAATCGTTCTTTGGTGATGACAGCACTGCATCATAAGGATCTGGATATATCCCCGGATGAAGAAGAGGACGCAGCTCAGATGCTCCGTCTGGCCGCCACCGTTAATCTGGCCGGTTTTGTTTGTATGAAACTCGGCATTGGCCGCCGCCAACCAGTGGAGGACCTTAACGTCGCTGAATGCCCCGGAGCTAAAGCGCTGAACCTGACGGCTGAACAGGTGGATGGTGTGCTTGAAGAAATTGACGAAGTCTTTAATGAAAATCGTGAGTTTTTCATTGGTTAAACGATCGTCATCGATATTACGGAAATGGGGGAAGCAATGTGCTTCCCTTTTTTCGTCTGGTCGGCTGCGGCACCTGTCATGAAAAAGCGTCTCGATGTGATTCTTGTCGAGCGCGGCTTAGCTGCATCACGTGAACGTGCACGCGCTTTGATTCTGGCCGGCAAGGTTGTGGTTGATGAACACCGTGTCGACAAGGCCGGCCTGCAGATTGATCTAGAGGCCGACATTCGTCTGAAATCAGGTGATATCCCTTATGTCTCCCGTGGCGGTTTGAAATTGGCCGGCGCCCTGACCGCTTTTGGTCTGCAGGTCAATGGTCTGATCGCCCTGGATGTTGGTGCCTCAACCGGAGGCTTCACTGATTGTCTTCTGCAGCACGGTGTCGCCAGGGTTTATGCTGTCGATGTAGGTTATGGTCAGCTGGCCTGGCAGTTGCGTGATGACCCCCGGGTCATTAACCTTGAGCGTTGCAACATCAGGCATCTGCAACCTGAAACGTTAGCGGATATTCCCGGGCTGGCAGTCATCGATGCGTCTTTCATTTCTCTGGCCAATGTGTTGCCTAATACCCTCTATCTGTTGAGCCCGGAAGCTGACATCATCGCCCTGATCAAACCCCAATTTGAGGTTGGTAAGGGTCAAGTGGGTAAGGGGGGGATTGTCAGGGATGCGGTATTACATGAGCAGGTTGTGGAGCGCATTTTGACGCTTGCGCTCAATTTAGGTTGCCGTGTCGAGGGGGTTATTGAGAGTCCTGTGCTTGGATCAAAAGGCAACAAAGAGTTTCTTGTTCATCTAAGAAAAACGCTGAGTGTACCGCTTGAGGCCCCCGCTTGAGGCGATGTCAAATGATTAGCTGTTACCTTCAGTTTTTGTTACAATATTGATGGCGTCGCAAAAACTCGTTAACTGCTGTGATGCTGCACTTATTTCACCGCTTCGGCGTACGTGAGTACGCCTCATTGCTTAACAATCGCGCGCCTTACATTTGGCGCTTTTTGCTTAGCCATCTTATCTTATACTTTTTGCGAAAGCATCTTAATCTGATAGGAGTTTTTCATGGCGTCAGATTGTTTGTTCTGTAAGATTGCTGCTGGTGATATACCGGCAAATATTCGTTATCAGGATGATCTTGTCGTGGTGTTTGAGGATGCCAACCCTCAGGCTCCGACTCATCTACTTCTGATTCCACGTAAACACATTGCGACGACCCTTGATCTTAAGGTAGAGGATAATGCTCTGGTGGGGCATGTTTTTCAGGTTGCTGCGAAGATTGCAACAGATCTTGGCTTTGCTGAAGAAGGTTTTCGCATTGTTAACAATTGTAATCAGGCCGGCGGTCAAACTGTCTGGCATGTGCATTTTCATCTCCTTGGTCAACGGCAACTGTCCTGGCCCCCTGGTTAAGTTGTGTCCATCTAAAACTAACTTTGGAAGGGCATAATACAGTTTCCAGACGGAAACGAAATGACGTTGGTAAAACATGATGATCATGGTTGACAAAAAAACTGAACAACGCCTGATTCACGACATTATGGAGTTGCTGGTCACCCACTATGGTGCTGAGCTCAGTGAAGATGTTCTCGATAGCGAAATTGCCCTCCTGGAGATGGCTCTTAGTGATGCCCGTGAATCCCATCGCGGACAGGTGCGCAAGTCGGGAGAACCCTATATTTTTCATCCGTTGCGGGTTTCTCATCTGGCAGCCCGACATTGGATGGATTTTTCTTCGATTATCGCTGCACTGCTCCACGATGTGGTCGAGGATACGCCGGTAACCCTTGAAGAGGTGCGGACCAAATATGGCAACGAAGTTGCACATTTGGTTGACGGTTTGACCAAGGTCACTTCGGATCTGATGAGCCGTGAAGATTTAAAAAAAGAAACCTACAAAAAAACCTTACTGGTTGCGATCAGTGATATCCGTGTGTTGTGCCTGAAGTTCTGGGATCGTATCGATAATCTGCAAACGATTGACGCATTACCACTGCAAAAACAAAAGCTGATTGCTGAAGAAACCCGCAGCGTTTATGTCCCCCTGGCGCGGCATCTGGGGATGGGTTATGTCGCAACCGAGCTTGAATCCCTGTCCCATTCGCTTCTTTATCCCAAGCGCGCTAAACGTTATCAACGGGTGATTGCAGAATTTCAGGAAGAAACCTCCGCGTATCTGCGCCAGATTCGTGGCAAGATACATGTTGCCTGTGAAAAACAGAAATTATCGGTATTGATAAAAGAACGTTGGCGCCCCTTTACGGTTCCGGCGGCGCAGGAAATGACGCGAGGTTTTGTTACCCTTTTTACCCTGGAGGTTCATGTTGACCGGATGATGGATGCCTATCTGTTCCTCGGGCTACTGCACGGCCTTTTTCCTCCGATTCCCGGCAAACTGCGGGATCATTTGAATCAGACCTCGCAACACGGGTATCTGGCCATCAAAACCACTGTTCAAGCTGAAGAACAACGCATGCGTGTAGAAATCACCACACGCAAGCTGGCCCGTTTTAATCAGGCTGGAGTGCTGGCACCGGGGTTCCGCTTCCGTCATGACAACTTCCGCGCCCTGATGAAATCCCTCATGGATGGTGAATCGGCTTTTGATACCGAATCGTTGAAGCTGGCGTCGGCAACAATCCAGGTTTATACCCCGCAAGGGGAGGTGCTTAAATTGCCGGAAGGCAGCAGCGTGCTCGATTTTGCTTTCGATATTCACGATTCGGTGGGTCTTCATGCCTGCCGTGGGGTGATCAACGGGCGCATCCGTCAGCTCAAGCATCGCCTGCTGGATGGCGATCAGGTCATGGTTGAGACCTCGCAGGAGCCGGGAGTGTTGCCAAAGTGGCTGGAGTGGGCGATTACCCCGCGGGCGCGCAACAGTATCCGCCGTTATCTGCGCAACAAGGTGCGAGCAGCGCAAACTGAATCAGTAAATGAAAAGGAGTAGTGATTGATCCGTTTAGTTATAGTCCTTGTCGTAAGTTGTCTGTTGTTACCGATTGTTGTCAGTGCCGGTCAGGTTAACTCGTTTATTTATCATCGTTTTGATGATGCCCGGTATCCTTCAACCAATATTTCTGTTGATATTTTTACCCGGCAACTTGAATTTCTGCGTGAGCGCAATATTCCGACGGTTTCTACCCAGGAGATCTCCGAACGGTTGGCCCGCGGCGAAGAAGTACCTGATCATGCCGTCATGATGACCGTTGATGATGCCTATCTGTCATTCTATGAGGCCGGCATGCCGGTCATCCGGAGATTCGATATTCCAGTCTCCCTGTTTGTTAATACCGATTCAGTAGGTACGCCGGGCTATATGTCGTGGGCGCAGATTCGTGAAGTGGTTGCGCAAGGAGTTGACATTGGCAATCATACGGCCAGCCATGCTTATCTGGTAGAAAAGGAGGCGGGGGAAACAGATGCCCAGTGGCACCAACGTATTTATGACGACATTTTAACAGCGCAGCAAGCTTTCGAGCGTGAACTGGGCTTTGCCCCGAATATCTTCGCCTACACCTACGGTGAATACTCAGCAGAAATTATTGAGATTGTGAAAGATCTTGGCTTTATTGCCGCCTACGCACAACAATCCGGGGTGATTCACCAACAGCACGACCTTTTTACTTTGCCGCGCTTTCCCATGGGTGGACCATTTGCCACTCTCGATGATTTTAAATCAAAGGTTGCGATGAAAGCCTTGATTGTCGCTGAACAGCAGCCCGTTAGTCCGATTATTTTCGATACCACGGCCCCGCCGGTCCTGGATCTGTACATGCCCGGCATTTCCGGCAGTCCTGCCCAGTTTAACTGTTTTGCCCAGGCAGGAAACCGCTGTACTGTCAGCGCCCATCAGGAACGTGGCCCCGGGTGGTATCAGGTAACCGCAGACGAGCCATTAAAAGGTCGGCGTAACAAGTACACACTGACCCGCCAGGCTCCCGAAGGTGGGTGGCAGTGGTTCAGCCAGTTATGGATCAACGCCGACAATCCACCGCATAGATAAAGCATCTGTCTACGGAAAACATATTTTCCGGTTATTCCATTTTACGCAGACTGGCATCACCCAAGCGTTGCAGATTGTTGTGGCGGATCATTGATTGAATTTCACGAACGTAGTCTTCGCCGCGAATGGAATAGCTCAGCAGCCCCTCAGCCAGGACCAAACCGTCATGATTTGTGTCAGTATCCTGTTTCTGGCGCAAATAGCGGAAATCTTGATAGGCTTTGTGGGTGTTCAGGTTGTTAGCGTAGGAGCGAACTGATTCATACAGGTTGGAAAACTTGCGTACCTCGTAAATCTCCCCCTCGGGGCGTCCTTCAGGGACAATTCCCTGGCCCGGGATGAAGGTCCACTGACCAAACAGATTGTTGGCAACCAGACTGAAACGTGAGGTGCCCCAGGCTGATTCGTTGGCTGCCTGAGCCAGGGCGAGCTCAACCGGAATGATATTAACCCGGCGTAAAAGAGCCTCAATGGCCTGGCCAGTTCCTTCGGTTTTCAGATTGACTTTATAGCGAGTGGCGAGGGCTTGCAGCGTTGATGTCTGCTCCTGATTCAAAGATTCTGTTGCGTCGTACTGCTGTTGAATGGCTAATAATTGCCCGCGCTCAGCAAGAATTTCTTCATTGACCAGCAGAATCAGTGGCAGCATGATTTTAAAAAAGAGCTGCTTGCGAGTTTTTGTCTCGGGAATGCGGTTTAGGTCTTTCGGCATGTTATCGACGATCAGTGATGGAACACCATCATCAATCTGATCAAGTTGATAGTTGTAACGCTTGAATGTTTCTTGTAGCCCCTGATATGATGTTGCGCTAGCCACGATTGTATCTTCCGTTAGCGGACTCGTGCTATCGCGGCAACTTACCAGGAACAACACGAGCAGCAGGGTGATGAAGAGCAGGTTTGTCGTTTTCACAATAAGCCTCTTTTTTGATGAGTACTTTTACGGTCAGCTACAGATATTTTTTACTGTCTTTAATAAATAATGAAAAAACAGATCGACGTTATAACCAAGCTGACAGATTAAGTCAATGCAAGCACAGGTTTCGGTATTATAGTAGTACACCAGGCACAGGAGGCAACATGAAAAGCTATCGCAAAGAACTGTTCTTTGAAATTCCTAGCCGTCGTGCCTTTATCAATATTACCGCAAATGTTGTTGATTGTATTGAACAGAGTGAAATCAAAGAAGGTCTGTTACTGTGTAATGCCATGCACATTACCTCGAGTGTATTTATCAACGATCATGAATCGGGCCTGCATCAGGATTTCGAAGATTGGCTTGAAGGCTTAGCTCCCCACGCGCCAATCAAGCGCTACCGCCATAACGATACCGGCGAGGACAATGGTGATGCTCATCTGAAAAGAACCATTATGGGGCGCGAAGTCGTGGTCGCCATTAGCGATGGCAGGCTCGATTTTGGCCCCTGGGAACAGATATTCTATGGTGAATTTGACGGTAGACGGCGTAAACGCGTGCTGGTTAAAATTATTGGTGAGTAACGAAAGTACACATTGACATTTGTATGCTATGATGGTTCGCCAATTGTGAGGCAACATGGAAACAATTAAAACAGCAAGTTTTGAATATTTGATCAGCCTGGCAAAAGAAAAACCCGAGGGCGGCTATCGTTTTGTTCTCGATGGTGCCGAATATGATATTCAGGATGTATTGGAGATTTCAGCCATAGCCACCAGGCATGGCTACATTGTTATTTATTAAACTAAAACATCAAAGGAGAGAGGTAATGACTGATTTTATTGAAGAGGCCGACGTTGAAAAGAATGTGTGCTACACCTTGGAGGTAGCGCTGGAAAAATCAATTGTCATGGAAGAACGAGCCTTCCGCAATCTGCTTCATGCCGTAAGGATCGTCAAGGATCGTCAGGCAAAAGCGATCCTGCGGGATGCTGCCAAGGAAGAGCTGGGGCATAAAAATCTGATCGAGAATGCCTTGCTCGAAGGGCACGATAAAAATGCTTCCATCATGACCGAACCATTACCAAGTATGAATCTCGACTATGTGCTGCAGCAAAAAGAGATTGCCCCCGATGCCGATGCCCGTGAATCATTGGCCTATGCCATCCATTTGGAAAAACAATCGGTCAAATTTTATAATGCCCTGATCGGCGGCTGCGAAGGCGCACCGATGATGGATCTGTTTAAACGCCTGATGGCCGACGAAACCCGCCACCTGCGCACCCTGGAAGATCTGTATGAGAAGATATTTTTGACGGAAAACTGATAGGGGCGGAATACAGAATATAGAATACAGAATTTAACGCAGAGGCGCAGAGGCCTGGAGAAAACCTTTCAGGCTTAATCGAACGCAGATGAACGCAGATAAACGCTGATTAGGTCAAAGGCTTAAAAGTTTTTTAGGTTTTAGAATCTAAACCAAAAAAAGGTTTTTAGGTTTTATCTGCGTTTCATCTGCGTTCAACGAGTGTAACGAGCGGCCGTGAGGCTGTTTTTTTGGTCGATGTAACAGTGTTACTTCGCTTGTTTGCGCTTATTCTTAAAAATATAATTTTTATATA
>CAZMFD010000038.1:0-26677 GCA_964565445.1 uncultured Geobacteraceae bacterium | reverse complement strand
TATGAGCCGGCGGCTCTAACCAACTGAGCTATAGGCCCGCTTCCTTAATACCGCGCAAGCGCAAGAGGTAAGAATAAAAAATATTCCACCGGCTGTCAAGCTTATTTCAGCAACCGTATCAGCAGCCCGAGCACCAACAATCTCTAGTGTTCGTCTCCGGACTTTTCTTAATCAACCGCAGAGAATCCCCGCAGACGCTTGGAGCGGCTTGGATGGCGCAATTTACGCAACGCCTTGGCCTCAATCTGACGAATCCGCTCACGCGTTACGTTAAAATCCTGGCCTACTTCTTCCAGAGTGTGATCTGATTTCTCACCGATACCAAAGCGCATGCGCAACACTTTTTCTTCGCGCGGGGTCAAGGAAGCCAGGACCCGCGAGGTCTGATCGGTCAGGTTGCCCTTGATGACGGCCTCGAGAGGCGAGATAACACCCTTATCCTCAATAAAATCACCAAGGGAGGAATCCTCCTCCTCACCAATAGGGGTTTCAAGACTGATTGGCTCCTTGGCAATCTTCAATACCCGCCGCACCTTATCCAGCGGCAGATCCATCCGCTCGGCAATTTCTTCCGGCGTCGGCTCGCGCCCACATTCCTGAACCAGTTGGCGGGTGGTACGAATCAGCTTGTTGATGGTTTCGATCATATGCACCGGAATCCGGATGGTGCGCGCCTGGTCAGCAATAGCACGGGTAATCGCCTGACGAATCCACCAGGTAGCGTAGGTCGAAAACTTGTAACCGCGGCGGTACTCGAACTTATCAACAGCCTTCATCAGGCCGATATTGCCTTCCTGAATCAGATCAAGGAACTGCAGCCCCCGGTTCGTATACTTTTTAGCAATCGACACCACCAGCCGCAGATTCGCCTCAATCAACTCAGCCTTGGCCTTTTTAGCAAGCCACTCCCCTTTGTAGACCTCCTTGAGATATTCCTGCAGTTCTTCAGGCTCAAAACCGGATTCGGCATTGACCCTTTTGAACTTGCGCTCAGCGGCGGCAAGACGCTTTTCCACCGAGAGCAACACATCGCCGGCGACCTGTAGCTCGTCGGCAACAGCATGGGCTTCTTCATCACTCTGGCGCATCCGCGTCAGATAGCTGGTTATTTCAGCGCGTGGGCGCTTCAACATCTGCTCGCAGGCGCTGATTTCTGCCTGGCCTTTTTTTACCTGGGTACCCATTTCTTTCAGGCGATCAACGACCTTGGCAACCTGAAAATCCTTCAGGCGAACTTCGCGCAGCAACTCGGTCATTTTTTCACGCGCCTGCGCCTCATCTTTTTTAAGCTTCTTGACCTTGCGGACCGCTGTTTCCTGTTGCAACGCCTTGTCGATCTCATTGATCTGCTCTTCCAACGGCAACAATTGTTCACGTAAACCCATCAACCGCTGACGTTGCCGACCTTCGACCTCGCCCCCCTCTTCTTCATCATATTCGCGGGTGATCTCGGAAACTCCAATTTGCCCCTTCTCAAGTTTACCGAGCAACAGCATGACTTCACGGGCAGCAATCGGGGTGCGCATGATCACCTTGGCTACCAGCGCATCACCCTCTTCGATCCGCTTGGCGATTTCGACCTCCCCTTCGCGCGTCAGCAGAGCAACCTGCCCCATCTCCCGCAGATACATACGCACCGGATCGCTGGTCTTACCGAGAGTGCCGGCTTCCAGCTCAACATCGCCTTCGTCCTCCTCCTCATCAATATCTACGTCTTTGGGGTTGGATACCTTGTTGTCATTGTCGACAATTTCAATATCCATCTCACCAAACATACTCATCACGTCCTCCAGTTGTTCCGACGACACCATACTGGCCGGGAGCATATCGTTGACTTCATCATAGGTAAGAAAGCCCTTTTCCTTACCCATATCTATTAGTTGCTGTACTTCTTCGGGATTGGTTTTTTTCGCCATCAGTACTAAATCTCCCTACGTCGTTATATTCGCGTAAAAAATATTGGTTGTTAGCGTCAAGTTTAACCGTTTTTACCAAAATTGAAATGTTGTGCTCAATTTTTTTATATTTTCCAGTCTGGCCGTCCCTTGATCTGCAACTGTAACTGTGACAGTTCCGCCCGATAACGGTCGCCGGACTCGACATCGTCCTGCTCATCAGCCGCCGGGATCAACTCCCGCCAGAGCTGGTCGGATCGTCTTTTTAATGCCTGCTTCTCCAGCGCGCGCAGACAGTCGTTAGCTACCTGATCCAGGGTTTCGGCAAACTCCTCCGGATCACAGCTGCGCGCCTGAGCGAGAATCTCGCGTTGAGGAGCTGTCAAGCCCGGCAGCAGGGATTCGATATCACATCCCGAGGCCGTCGCCTGGCTGAGGATTTCTGCCATGACCGCAGCGACATCAGGATGGTGAATCAGACTCACCCCACCGCGTTCGCTAAATTCTGTACGTACCGCTGAACTCTGCAGCAACAATCTGAGCAGGGTCTGTTCGGTCCGACTGACCCTCTTCTGGTTATTCGCGGGTAATCGCTGCTCTCTGGCTGCAGAGTGCGGTTGCCGGGGCTCGTCCGCCGGATGAGGTGCTGAATCCGGCGCGTCAGAACCCTGAACCCGGCTTCGCCCTCGCTGCTGGCGGGCGACCGTTTCGAGTTTTTTCTGCAACCGTGCCACCTCAATACCACTGCGCCCGGACAACTCTTTCAGATACAGATCCTGCTCTAGTTCACTCTTTAGGGCAGCAATTTTCTCCAGCACCTGCTCCACCGCCCGAACTTTCAACTCCACCCCGTAACCAGCCTCGTTAAGGGTTTCCTCCATGTAGAGTTCCATCACCGGGCGCGCACTATCCAGGCAGGCCTGAAATGCTTCGGCACCCTGGCGCTGCAAAAAGGAATCAGGATCATCACCCGAGGGCAAGGTGATAGCCGCAGCTGCCGCCCCTTCCTGCTGCAGAATCGTCATCGCCTTGAAGGTTGCCTGTTTGCCGGCACTGTCCTGATCAAAAACCAGCACCACCCGCTGAGCATAACGCTTGAGCTGCTGAACATGTTCCGCGGTCAGAGCAGTACCGCAGGTGGCGACGGTCTGGGCAAAACCGGCACGATTCAGGGCCAGTTGGTCAAAGTAGCCTTCAACCACCAGCACATCACCACTGATGCGGATCGCCTGACGCGCCTGGTAGAGACCGAAGAGCACCGCCCCTTTGTGATAAATGGGCGATTCCGGCGAATTAATATATTTCGGTTTGCCGTCATCCAGCACCCGGCCACCAAAGGCGACAACACGACCCACCAGATCAAAGATCGGGAACATCAGGCGGGAACGGAACATGTCGTAGTCACCGCGCCCCGATGAGCCCTCACGCAACAAACCCAGGGTGCGCGCCTCTGCCGCCGCGATCTGATGGTGATCGAGGTGATCCTTCAAGCCGCTCCAGCCATCAAGAGCATAGCCGATACGGTATTCAGCGGCAGCTTTTTGTCCGTAGCCGCGTTTTTTCATGTAATTACGCGCCATGACCGCCTGTGGCTGCTCCATCAGGTTGGCATGGAAATAATCAGCCGCCAGACCGTTGATCCGGTACAGGCGCTCGCGCTCCTCGATCTGTGCCCGTTCCGGCGGGGTTAAGGGGCGTTCCTCCAGATCGATACCGGCGCGCTCGGCCAGCCGCCGGACCGCATCGGGAAAGCTCAAGCCTTCACTGCGCATCAGGAAGCTGAAGGCGTCACCGCCGGCACCACAACCAAAACAGTGATAAAACTGACGTTCGGCATTCACACTGAAAGAAGGTGTTTTTTCAGCGTGAAACGGACACAGACCTAAGCGGTTACGGCCGGAAGTTTTGAGGTCAACATACTGGGAGACCAGCTCAACGATATCGGTACGGTCACGAACCTGCTCTATTTTATCGTCGCCAATCTGTCCGCTCATCGTCCTTCCAACTCAACCACCGTCACATTGTCGCCACCCTGCTCCTGTGGCGCCGCATAAAATGCGGTCACACCGGGCATGGTCGCCAGATAGTCACGAACGGCGCGACGCAGGGTACCGGTACCGGCACCATGGATAATCTCGACTTGCTGCAGATGTCCCAGCAGGGCATCATTCAGGTAGCGATCCAACAGCACCAGAGCATCCTCAGCCCGCTCACCAACCAACTTCAACCGCGGCGCAAGTTGCTCCGCCACCGCAGGGCGGACCAGTGAGGTGGAGGCCGCACGCGGCGCAACAAAGCGGCGCGGGACAAACTGCTCCAATGCCGTCAACGCCTGGCGCATACGCTTGCCACCGACCCGCAGGTCGACCTGGTCACCACTGATCCGTTCGACCCGGGCTTCTACTCCCAGGGCGACAATCCGCACCAACTCGCCAACCTGCAAATCCTGCGGCACCAGGGTCTTTTGTCGTGCTTTCGGCGCAAAAGCGGCAAAAGCCTGACGAGCAGCAGCCAGTTCTTCACGCTCCTGTGCAGCTTGGCCCGGCAAGGAAGTTTCCGGTCGCCGGCGCAGCTGTTTCAAGCGTTCCTGGGTGGCCGCAATCAACTCTTCAGCCTGGCGACGCGCGCGCGACAGCACCTTGCTTTTACTTTCTTTAAGGTCCTGCAGCTGACGTTTGCGTAACTGCTGCGATGCCGCTGCCTCGATCTTTAACTGTCGGGTTGCGACCAACTCACGATTTAATTCCTGGCGCTGGCGTCCCAGTTCAATCAGAATCTGATTCTGATCATGCTGATTTCCCAGAAAACCCTGGGCCCGATCGACTACCTCCGGCGGCAACCCGAGACGTCGCGCGGTTGCCAGGGCGCTGCTGACGCCGGGAACGCCGTAATGCAGACCATAGGTCGGTTCCAGGGTATCAGGGTCAAACTCAACCGCTGCGTTGGTCATTCCGGAACTGACATGGGCAAACTGCTTGAGCTGCCCAAGATGAGTAGTCAGCAGGATCTTGGTTCCCTGACGGCACAAAGATTCGATCACCGCCTGGATTAACGCCGCCCCTTCCGCCGGATCGGTACCGCTCCCGGCCTCATCGAGCAGCACCAGGGTGTCGGCATCAGCTGCTTCGAGAATCTTGCGGATCCGCAACAGATGTCCGGAAAAGGTCGATAAACTGTCGGCAATACTCTGCTCATCGCCAATATCAACAAACATCTGCTGATACAAGTGAATACGGCTGTCACTGCGACAGGGCAGATGCATACCGGCGCGCAACATCAACAGCAGCAGACCCAGCGTCTTTAAGGCCACCGACTTGCCCCCGGTGTTCGGGCCACTGACCACCAGAACCTGGGCCTCCTCGGCAATCAACAGATCAATCGGGACTGCGGCCCCCGGGTCGAACTGCCCGGCGCGGATCATCAGCAACGGGTGCCGTACCTGGCGCAGTTCGATCAGTGAAGAAGTCACCAGCTCAGGACGACAACCCTGATAGGAGCGTGACAGACGCGCCGCAGCAAAACGTAAATCAATTTGCGCCAACAGTTGCTGATTGCTGAGCAACAGAGCCCGATCGCGGCGCAACAAATCGGCAAGCTGGAGCAGTATCCGCCGCTCTTCGCGCTGTTCTTCGCGCAGCAGTTGCTGCAGACGATTGTTACCATCGAGAATCTGGGCCGGTTCAACATAGAGAGTCTGGCCACTGGCTGACTCATCCTGAACAAAACCCTTGAGACGGCCGCGATAGTCGCTCTTGATCGGCACCACATAGCGGCCGTTGCGAACGGTCACCAGACGTTCCTGAAAACAGGCAGCCAGGCGCTCATCACTCAACAACCGCTCGAGCTGCTGTTTGACCCGGTCACGGGTCTGACGCCCTTCATAACGCAGCTCAGCCAGCCTTGGCGAGGCGCTATCGAGCAGCTCACCACGTTCGCCGATGGCGTTCTGCAGGCGCCGTTGCAACTCCGGCAACGGCACCAGCCCGGCGGCTACCAGTGCCAGGCAATAGGCCTCCTTGCGCCCTTTAAACCAGCTGCGGCAAGCGGTTATCGCCAGCAGCGACTGCAATACCGGTCGCAGCTGGGCTGCCGGCACCAGACTCCCCGGGGCCTGACAATCCGCCAGGACCACAGTCACATCACAACAACCCCCAAGGGCCGGTGACTTGTCAGTCTGAATCAGCGCCAGCGCCTCATCGACTTCGGTCAGTGCCCGCTCAACCGCTTCCTGATCTTTCAGCAACCCAAGTTGTTGTGCCAGCAATCGGCCCGGCTCTGACTGGGTCTGGTCGGCGAGCCAGCCTCGTATTTCAGGGAAGCCAAGACGCTCGAGCAAAGCTGCGTCGTCAACCATCATCGGCCGGGAGACCTGCCCATCAGCGCCCGCCCTTCATCCAGCAGGGTTTCACCCAAGGTGGCAAAGGGTGGTGCCAGATGCGAAGCCCCGATCAACTGCCGGGCCATGGCCGGCGCCGGTTGTGAACCCATGGCAAGAATCAGCATGGCCAGAATAACCACCGCCTGGATCAGACCAAAAACACCGCCGGCCAGGCGATTAACGCCGCCCAGCAGAATAATTTTAACAAACCGATGCAACACAAAACCAAGTACTGCAAAAACAATCACGACGCCGAGGAAAACAAGCAGAAAAGCTGCCCACACAGAAACCTGACCTGGGAGACCGGCGCTGTCCTGAAGAAACTGAGCGACAGGAACATGAAAGGTAAAAGCAAAAACACCCCCCAGTACCAGACCAAGCAGAGAACAGACTTCCCTTAGCAGTCCACGCAGCAACCCCTTGATCAGAAAAACCGCCAGAACAATCAGAATCAGGATATCAAACAGACCCAAAAATAGACTCCATCAGGAACAAAAAACAGGTAAATGACGGCCCTTAATGTTCAACCCGCCAGCAATTCCCTGACAATCCGGTTGACCAGTCGCCCTTCAGCGCTGCCCTTGGTTTTCGCCATGACCACCGGCATCACCTTGCCGATATCCTTAATGGCTGTCGCCCCGGTCTCAGCAATCACGGCGGCCACCAACGTCCGCACATCATCCTCACTTAACTGTGCCGGCAGATAGCCCTGCAGCACCGCCAGTTCGGCTTCTTCCTTGGCGGCCAATTCCGGACGATCATTGCTGCGATAAAGCTCGGCAGATTCCCGACGCTGCTTGACAAGGGTGCTGATGACAGCCAGAATAGTAGCGTCATCGATTTCTTGTCTGACGTCGATTTCTTTATTTTTGATGGCACTGCGGAGCTGGCGAATCGTACTGAGGCGATCTGTCTGTTTGCCCTTCATCGCCGCCTTCATATCCTGATTGAGTTGTTCTTTAAGACTCATTGATAGACCCTGATCGCAGAAGTTTCGGTAGGACTTGAATGCAAAGAGGGCGCGCAGAAGGTTCTGGCACCCGTATATACAAACTATCTATTATAACGACTCATTGTGAAAACACAAGTAAAGAAGTCACAGATTCATCACAAAACCTGAGCAAGCGCTCCACTTAGCAGCAACAATCGCCCCCAGGGCCACAACTAAGAGGCGCCAAAACAGTGACAACCAAGCGACAATCGACAAAAAGAACGCTACTGCGCACCATCAGCGGCCTAGCCGCCCTACTCGGCATGGGATTGCTCGCCCTGAGCTCGTCACTACCGGTACTTGCCAACCCGCCGGCAGCGGACAGTATCATCCTGATCGAGGTCGCAGCACCCATCAACCCAGTACTCGCAGCTTTTATCACCGATACCATCATCCACGCTAACCGCAACAACAATCGCGCGGTACTGATCGAGCTAGACACTCCCGGCGGGCTTGACACCGCCATGCGCGACATTATCCAGGCCCAGCTCAACTCAGCTATTCCGACAATTGTCTATGTGTCTCCACAGGGCGCCAGAGCAGCCTCTGCCGGGGCACTGATCACCCTGGCTGCCGATTTTGCAGCCATGGCTCCAGGCACCAATATTGGTGCTGCTACACCAGTCAGTATTGGTGGCGGGGGTGGGGGTGGCGAGGGTGCCGAAACGATGATGAAAAAAGTCGCTAATGATGCCGCCGCCTATGCGCGCAGCCTGGCCCAAAAACGCGGGCGCAACCAGGAATGGGCTGAAGAAGCGGTGCGCGACGGCGTCTCCATCTCAGCCCGTGAAGCCCTGGATCTGGCAGTGATCGACCTGGTTAGCGAAAATCGTGAGGACCTGTTGCGCCAGCTTGACGGCTACAAATTTATCCGCGACGGCGAGGTCAAGATCTTCGCCAGTGCCGGCGCCCAACTGGTAACCGTGGAAATGAACTGGCGCCAGAAGATACTTAACGCCCTGAGCAATCCGAGCTTTGCCTATCTGCTGATGATGCTCGGCATCCTCGGTATCTTTTTCGAAATTTCACAACCAGGTTCGATTTTTCCCGGCGCCGTCGGTGCCATCGCTATCCTGCTGGCCCTGTTTGCCTTTTCGGCTCTGCCGGTCAACTATGTCGGGGTCCTGCTGATCATCGTTGCCTTCATCCTTTTTGTTCTCGAAGCTAATGTCCCATCTTATGGTATGCTGGCTATTGGCGGGGTTATTGCCATGAGCCTGGGTTCTCTGATGTTGATCGACAGCAGCGAACCTTATCTGCAGATTTCCCGCGCCGTGATCGCCGCGACGGTCCTTTCCTGTGCCGCCTTTACCATTTTTGCCGCTACCATGGTGGTTAAAACACAAAAACGTCACAGCCATTTTGGCCAGGACGGACTAGTCGGCAAGCAAGGAGAAGCCGTCGAGGCGATTGATGCGCACAGCGGACGCGCTTTTGTTTATGGAGAACATTGGTCGGCGCGCGCCGACGAGCCGATTGCTGCCGGAGAACCGGTAGAAGTTGTCGAGGTCCTTGAGGGACTAAAAATCAAGGTCGCGGGCGTTGCATCAGGCAAACAACCGGCAGACCAAGAAAGCAAGGAGGACGTTTATGTTTGATTTTGGTGCAGGATTTTTCTGGATTGTCCTGGTTGCCATCGGAGCCGTCGTCATCAGTGCCGCGGTACGGATTCTGCTCGAATACGAACGCGGAGTGGTGTTTCGACTTGGCCGCTTTTCCAGTGTCAAAGGCCCGGGACTGAAGTTCATTATCCCGGTTATCGATAAGATGACCAAGATCAATATGCGTACCGTTGCTATGGATGTTCCCGAGCAGGACATCATCACCCGTGACAACGTCTCGGTCAAGGTCAACGCTGTCCTTTATTTCCGAGTTGTTACCCCCGATAAAGCCCTCATCGAGGTCGACAACTACCTCTATGCCACAAGTCAACTGGCCCAGACCTCATTACGCAGCGTTTTGGGCCAGGTCGAACTCGATGAGTTGTTGGCGGAGCGCGACAAGATCAATCATGACCTGCAGGAGATCCTCGACCGCCAGACCGACCCCTGGGGGGTCAAGATCTCCAATGTCGAGATCAAGCACGTTGACCTCCCCGCCTCAATGCAGCGGGCCATGGCCCGCCAGGCTGAAGCCGAACGCGAGCGCCGCTCCAAGGTTATTCACGCCACCGGTGAGTTTGAGGCATCGAAAACCCTGGCCGATGCCGCCGAACAGATCAATACCCAGCCGGGAGCCCTGCAGTTGCGCTTTCTACAGACAATGACGGAAATTTCTGCCGAGAAAAACTCGACGATCCTTTTCCCGATGCCCATCGATCTAGTCAAACCGTTCCTGGAGATGGCCCAGCCTAAAGTGCCGGAAAAGCCCAAGGAATAAGCTGATTCTGTAAAGAGTGAGGAGTAAATACGCCTCACTCTTTACCCCTTATTCCTCACTTGCTACTCGTAAGCTGCCGGCACCGCACAAATCATCTTGAATTCGTCGGTTGTCGAAGCATTACGATACTGATGTTTCTCGTTCGGCAAGACCAGGACAAACTCCCCCGCCGTGATCGGCCTCTGCTCGCCCGTCTCATTGACCACAGCACCCTGTCCGGCAATAACATAATTCAGGTGCTCTGAAGCATGGACGTGATATGGCGTGTGACCGCCGGGAGCAATAGTAAAAACCCGGAACGAAAAGGTCGGAGCACCATCCTCTTTGCCAACCGGAACTTGCTTGCTGACCAGATGCGCACCCTCCATGGCCATAGGCATCTGAGGTACCTGATCGAGAGAAACGACTTTCATTGATCATCTCCTTTTTTGGCTCGTTGATTAGTTCACTATTTCCAGAAGTATACACCTGAGAGCTTACACCAGCTACCATCCCGACGCAAAATAACGCAATGTGAATTGACTTTCCCTAGCATTTCACTAATATGGTCACGTTTTCCATTCATGATTATTTTTCTACCACATTAATCCGTTTTTCTGGATCCACTTGCCACTTCGCCTCTGGAGGCCACATGGGAAAACCGCAATACCATACCGACATCGTCAAAAGCTTTGTTAACTGGAGCCTTGTCTGGGGTGTCATCGCGGTACTGGTCGGGGTGATTGTTTCATTTCAGATGGTTAATCCTGATCTGAACTATCCACCCTATTTCACTTTTGGCCGCCTGCGCCCGATACACACCAATGCCGGCATCTACGGTTGGGGAATCGGTACTATTTTCGCTATGTTCCTCTACATGGCCCAGCGCTTGTGTAAAACCCCGCTGTGGAGCCTGGGCTTGGCCAGATTCCAGCTATGGCTGTTCAATATTACCATTGCAGCATCAGCCGTCACCCTGTTATTGGGATACAGCTCCACCCTTGAGTACCACGAAATGGAGTGGCCCATCGACATCATGATCATCGTTCTGTGGGTTGCCTTTTCCCTCAACATCATCATGACCATCATCAAACGCAAAGAGGAACAGATGTACATCTCTTTGTGGTACATGATGGCGGCAATCATCGGCATTGCCATCCTCTTCATCGTTAATGCCCTGGCGGTTCCGGTTTCGGCGTTTAAATCCTATTCAATCTTTGCCGGCACCAACAGCGCCAATGTTCAGTGGTGGTTCGGCCACAACGCTGTGGCCATGGCCCTGACGGCACCGCCACTGGCGATGTTCTACTATTTTCTGCCGAAAACAACCGGCGTTCCCATCTACAGCCACCGTCTGTCGATTATCTCGTTCTGGTCCCTGATCTTCATGTACTTGTGGACCGGCGCTCACCATCTGCTATGGACTCCGGTTCCGGACTGGATTCAAACCCTGGCCATGGCCTTTTCGATTATGCTGATTGCCCCCTCGTGGGGATCGGTGATCAACGGCTACCTGTCGATGAAGGGACAGTGGCACCAGATGCGTGACAATTATCTGGTCAAATTCCTGATTCTCGGCATCACCTTCTACGGTCTGCAAACCCTGCAGGGGCCGATGCAGGCGATTCGCAGTTTTTCTGCATTTATTCATTACACCGATTGGATCCCCGGTCATATTCACATGGGTACTATGGGCTGGGTTTCGTTGGTCAGCGTTGCTGGTATCTACTACCTGCTACCACGCATTTACGGGCGCGAGGTATACAGCATCCCCCTGGCCAATCTGCATTTCTGGCTGGTGGTAATCGGTCAGTTGGTCTGGTCGACCAGCATGTGGATCGCGGGAGTGCTGCAGGCGGGCATGTGGAATGCCATGAATAGCGATGGTAGCCTGACCTACACCTTCACCGAAACCATGGTCGAGATGTACCCCTACTGGTGGATTCGCGCTATTGGTGGCCTTATTTACCTGCTTGGCATGCTGGTGTTTATCTACAATGTTTACATGACCGTACAAAAGGGCAAACAACCGGCCCCGAAACTGCTTGAAGTCGAAGGGAGAGCCTAAATCATGTGGGAAAAAAAACCGATTCTCCTGATGTTGCTGGCCACAGCGGCGATTCTGGTCGGCACCATTGTCACCATGGTTCTCCCCTTTGTCTGGGTCAACACCGAGGCTGACCGCATTGAAGGGGTCACCCCCTACACCCCCCTGGAACAGGAAGGGCGCGACATCTACATGCGTGAAGGGTGCAACAACTGTCATACCCAGACCGTGCGCCCGCTGGTGGCCGAGGTTCTACGCTACGGTGATTATTCCAAATCGGGTGAGTTCGTCTACGATCGTCCCTTTCTCTGGGGATCCAAGCGTACGGGCCCGGATCTGGCACGTCTGGGCGGCAAATATCCCGATGCCTGGCACTATCAGCACATGGAGACCCCGAGCTCCATTTATCCGAAAACCAACATGCCGACTTACGGCTGGCTAAGCAACAATGCGCTTAAACCCGACAAAATCCGGCGCAAAGTAGAAGTTCTGGGATTTCCTTTCACTGAAGAACAAATCACTGCACTGGCAAGCAAAAATGAGATGGATGCCATCATTGCCTACATGCAGAAACTCGGCAGCGACATTCCCTGGCGGCAGACCGCGCGCACCGAAATTGTCGGAGAGCTGCGCAATCCCTTCAGCGACGCTGATCAGGCCACCCTGGCAAGCTGGCGGCCGCTGTATCAAAGTAATTGCTCAGCCTGTCATGGTGACGAGATGCAGGGTGGTATCGGACCGGAACTGGTAGGCGACAGTTACGATGAGGAGACTCTCTTCCGGATCATCTATGATGGGATAGCAGAAGGGGGCATGCCCTCTTACGCCAGTCTCGGCACGGAGAGAGTCTGGCAACTGGTCAATCTGATCAAAGATGACCAGCCAAAAGGAGACTGACTATGGATCTGGCTTCGATTATTTATCTGGCGGTAACCTTTGGTCTTTTCGTTATCTTTGCCCTGATTGTATTCAATACCTACCGCCGCAAAAACAAAGGGAAAAAAGAAGCACCTAAATACCGCATGATGGATGATGATTAATCCTTTGGTAACAAGCCTTCAGAACAAGAGAAAGGTTGTAACAGATGAGTGCGAAAAAACGTGACAAACATGACGAGCATGCCGATGGCATTGTTGAAGATCGCCAGCAGGCGGCGCCTTTATATTTCAACCTTCTTTTTTACGGGCTGATCATCTGGGGAATCGGCTTCAGTGCCTACTACCTGTTCAGCGGCTGGAATTCAGAAAAAGAGTTCGAAGAAAAAATGGCCGCTTATCAAGAGACCTATAATACCCAAACCAGTCCGGCGGCTGAGGCCACAGAACCGTCTGTAGTGTCTGCTGAGACCGACATTAATGCTGCGAGTCTTTACAGTGCCAACTGTGCTGCCTGCCACGGTGCCGGTGGTGCCGGCGGTTTTGCTACCGACCTGACCGGTGATTACACCTATGGAAAAGATGCCGACAACATCCGCACCAGCATCGCTGATGGGCGTGGCGACATGATGCCCGGCTTCGCTGACAATCTCAGTGCCGCCGAAATTGATGCCCTGGTCGCTTATCTGCTCGAGCTGTAACGGCAAAAGGAACCTTGAAGCGGTGGCCGGCCACGGTCACCGCCTTACCATCATGCCCACCACCCAGCAACCAAAACGCCCGCTGCTCCTCGGCCCCTGGCGCCGTACCTTCCAGTGGTTGATGACCCTGACTATTATCCTGCTGCCCTGGATCCAACCGGGCGGGGTCAGCCTTGTGCGCATCGATATTCCCAACCTCAGCCTGCACCTGCTCGGGCAGGTCCTGCGCATTCAGGAACTCTACCTGCTGTTGCTTTTTATCCTGGTCACGATCATTACTTTTCTGTTGATCACCCTGGTATTTGGCCGTCTTTGGTGTGGTTGGGCCTGCCCGCAAACCACCCTGACCGATCTCGCGGAATGGCTGGCAAGGCGCTTAAAGCTTAAAGTCCTGGGCAACCGTCTGCAGGGGGCCTTGGTTCAAAAAATGATGGCCCATATTTTTTACCTGCTGCTGGCTCTGCTGGTCGCTGCCAACCTGCTCTGGTATTTCATCGAACCCCAGCGTTTTCTCTCCAGTTTGTTCACCGGCACCCTGCAGGTTGGTGTCCTGGTCACTTTTCTGGTGATGACGGCCATCATCTACCTTGATCTGGCCCTGATCAGACGTCTTTTTTGTCGTGAATTCTGCCCCTACGGCCGCATCCAATCCTCTTTTGTCGATCCGGCGACCCTCACCCTGAACTTACCGGAGCAAGAAAAGCCACGTTGTATCCGCTGCAACTCCTGCGTGCGCACGTGCCCCATGGATATTGACATCCGCAACGGCTACCAGATCGAATGTATTAATTGTGGGCGCTGCCTCGACGCCTGTCGGCGGATCATGACCAAACGCGGTGAGCCCGGGCTGATCTCCTACACCTTTGGAGTAGACAACCGGGGTGCCGGTGGTCTGCTGAATCTCCGGGTACTGCTGTTAGGGTTGCTCCTGATCGGACTGTTCAGCGCCCTGACTTATGCCACTCTGACGCGGGCGACGGCGTCCCTGAAGGTCTCCCTGGCACCAACGGCTGTCAGTCGCGTCGTTGATAACCAGCAGACCACCCTGTTCACTGTCTGGATCAATAACCGCAGCACAGAGGATCAGGAATATCAGTTGCAAGCCGCTTCCCCCGGCGCTGAGCCACTGGAGATCAGGGGGCAGACAGAACAGATTTCTGTCGCTGCCGGCGGCAACTACCAACTCCGCCTGATGGTTCTCGCCCCTGTCAGTAATCAGCCGATCATGGTAGAATTTCACCTGCTCGACAACCGTCAGCAATCACTAGCCACAGCCACGGCACGGATTTCAGCCTCAGCTGATAGCCAATAAGATCAACGATTCTTTCAGGCTGACATCCTTTGTCGGCAACGAAATGAGAAATTCATGGCCAAACTCAATAGCTCCCTGCTTGTTCCCCTGCTGCTCTGCTCCTTTCTGGTATTTTCCAGCTGGGCCGCTTACCAGGCCGCAACTCGGGTCAGTGACATCAGTGACCGAGACTACTACAGTAAAGGGTTGAAATATAACAACACGATACTGGAAAAACAGGCAGCCGCCGTGCTCGGGTGGGAGCTTCACAGCGAACTGATTGACGGCGCCTTGATTCAGCACCTAAGCAACCGTCACGGTGAACCGGTAAGCGGCGCTAAAGGTCAGCTTAAACTGCAATATCGCGAAGTTGCCCTTATCATTCCCCTTGAAGAGACAGATCCCGGCGTCTACCGCGCGGAATTACCCCAATTATCCGGTGAGAACCTCATCAGCGCTGAGTTTGAACACAACGGTGCCCGGATTTTGCGGCGCTTGTTGTTGACCATCTAAAATGCCCCCTGCCGCTGAACTCATCTGCGATCACTGTGCTGAAAAGTTCCTCCCTGCTGATCTGGTCAGCGAAGAGATCGCCGGCACCACCCGCAACTTCTGTTGTTTCGGTTGTCGCGGTGCCTACCTGATTATCCGTGGCGCCGGCCTCGAACACTTTTACCAGCGCCCCGATCGTCAGACCGGAGCCCTTAAAGAAGCCTTCAACTTACGTTTTGACGATGCCTACCTGGAACGTTTTGTCCGTCATCATGATGCAGGGGACGAGATCAACCTGATTGTTGATGGGATCCGCTGTGCCAGTTGTATCTGGCTGATTGAACGCTTGCTGCAAAAGCATCCCGGGATTGTCTCGGTACGAGTCAACTTTGCTACCCACCGGGTATTGATCCGCTTTGATGGCGCTGAAATCAATGCCGGCGATATCTGCCGCAAACTTGCCGACATTGGCTACCTGGCACGCCCTTACAGCCTGGACGAGCTGCAACAATCGGCCCACCGTGAAATGCGCAGCCTGCTGATGCGTTTTGGAACAGCGGTTTTTCTGACCATGCAGCTGATGGGTTTTTCCCTGGCCCTGTATGCCGGATATTTTCAAGGAATCGACCTTCAGACCAAGACGATGCTCGAGTATTTTGCCGCCATCGTTACCACCCCGGTGGTTTTCTATTCGGGTTATCCTTTTATTCGTGGCGCCTGGATCAGCCTACGCAATCATGAGCCCAACATGGATCTGTTGATTGCCATGGGCACTCTCTGTGCTTATTTTTACAGCCTCTATGCGATGGTGACGGGTGCTGAAGTCTACTTTGAAACCGCAGCAATGATTATCACCCTGATTCTTACCGGGCGCCTGATCGAGGCGGGAGCCAGACGCAAAGCCGCCGCCGGCATCGATCGTCTGCTCAAGCTGGCGCCGGCACACGCCCTGCGTTATGAAGATGGCGTCTGGAATGAGGTTGACAGCCAACAACTGCAACCTGGTGACCTCATCCAGCTCAAAGCCGGTGATCGCCTGCCGGTAGATGGCATCGTCACCCGCGGTTCCAGCGAAATTGATGAAGCAGCGGTCACCGGTGAACCCCTGCCGGTATTCAAAGAGTGCGGGGATCAGGTTGTCTCCGGCACCCTCAACCTGAACGGTACCCTCGAGGTCAAGGTCACCTCGGCTGCCGGCGATTCCTTTCTCGCCCGCATAACTGCCATCGTTGAACAGGCGCAGACCGACCAGGCCCCGATTCAGCGTCTCGCTGACCGGGTGGCCGGGGTTTTTATCCCGATTGTTCTGCTGATTGCCGCCGCCACCTTTATCTACTGGCACCTGCGCGATGGCGCCGCCCTGCTCAACGCCGTCTCGGTACTTATCGTCGCCTGCCCCTGCGCGCTGGGACTGGCGACCCCGACGGCAGTGATGATCGCCACCGGACGTGCGGCTGAGGCCGGAGTACTGTTTCGTGGCGGCGATATCCTGGAGGCGGCATCACGGATTAAATATCTGGCTTTCGACAAAACCGGCACCATCACCATCGGCCGTCCCCATGTTGTCGGGATCAGTGTCCAGGAGGGTAATGAACAGCAATTGCTGCAAGGACTGGCCGATCTTGAAGCCGGTAGTCACCACCCCCTCGCCCGCGGCATTCTCAAGGAAGCTGCGCAGCGTGGCATCGCTCCCGCCCCCGTTGATAAGTCCACTACCCATACTGGTCTGGGGATTGAAGCCTGGCAGGGCAGCTCCCATCTAGTGGCCGGCAACCGCCGTTTTCTGAAACAGCAGGGGATCGCCCTGCCTGAGTCCCCAAGCGCCGGACGCAGCGAGGTTCATCTGGCACGCGACGGCCGGTATATGGGACTGGTCACCCTCGACGATCAGGTGCGTCCCGACGCGCCCCGGATGTTCAGCGACCTGCGGCGACTCGGCTACACCTGTTTGTTGTTAACCGGCGATCGTGAAGATGTCGCCCGCCGTATCTGTTCAGTACTGGCGATTGATAGCTGGCATGCTGAACTGACTCCTGAGCAAAAAGCAGAGCAGATTGACCAGCTGGCTCCGGCTGCGGTAATGATGGTCGGTGACGGTATCAATGATGCGCCGGCCCTGTCGAAAGCCACCATCGGCTGTGCCATTGCCGGCAGCACCGACATCGCGGTGGAAAGTGCTCATCTGATTCTCACCCGCCCGCACCTGGCCAACATCCCCTTTGCCCTGCGCCTTGCGCAAAAAACCCTGATCAACATCAAGCAGAACCTGGCTTGGGCTTTCAGTTATAATCTGATTGCAATCCCCCTGGCCGCCAGTGGCCTGCTGGCGCCGGTTTATGCGGCAGCGGCGATGGCCATCAGTTCGGTCTGCGTCCTGCTGAATTCCCTGCGCCTTAAACGCCACGGACAATTGCCATGATGACGTCTACCATCCTGTTGATTTTTCTTTCCTTCTGTATCGGCACCGGGGTCTGGCTGTTTTTTCTCTATGCGGTTAAAAAAGGAG
The DNA here is from genome assembly GCA_964565445.1 of uncultured Geobacteraceae bacterium. Taxonomy (GTDB): domain Bacteria; phylum Desulfobacterota; class Desulfuromonadia; order Desulfuromonadales; family Geopsychrobacteraceae; genus Pelovirga. Next base: position 9,143 of record CAZMFD010000038.1, on the reverse strand, counting down.
AGTTTGATGATGTCGAAGGCCCCAAATACCGGATGCTGGATGATGACGATGATGATCCTGCTGACGACGAGCCAGACAACGATAAACAACGTCCAGATTAAAACTTCTCCCCCTTTTTAAAGCTTTTCCAGCCTACTATTCCCACTCTTTTTGTGCTACTTTCCTTGTCAGGAAAAGTTCTTAAATATTGGGCCAACCTGATCTACCTTTGACCTGAATTTCTCTCTCTAACAAGGTGACATATCATGGATCCTGCCGCACTTGTTCCTGCTGCTGATGTTATCCCGGCACCCTGGGGCTGGTTTTATGTTCTGCTGCTGGCGACCTTCCTGCTCCACCTGCTGCTGATGAACGCCATGCTAGGCGGCGGCATCATCACCCTGATCAGCATGTTCCGCAAAACCGAACAGGATCGACTGCTCTGCCGTGAATTCAGCTATAAATGGCCTTATACCATCGCCTTTGCGGTCAATTTTGGTGTGGCTCCGCTGCTCTTTCTGCAGGTGCTTTACGGCCAGTTTATTTATACCAGCTCGGTATTGATAGCGGCCTGGTGGCTGTCGATTATCGCCATGCTGATCCTCTCTTACTACGCCGTTTACATCTATGATTTCAAGTTTGACAGACTGGGAGACCCCGGCGTTTTTGTCGCCCTGTTTGCGGTTGCTCTGATGCTACTGATCGCCTTCATGTTCACCAACAACATGACCCTGATGCTGCAACCGGAACGCTGGATGGCTTACTTCAGCAACAGCAGCGGCACCCTGTTGAACCTTACCGACCCGTCGGTTATCCCCCGTTATCTGCATTTTATCATCGGCGCGGTGGCGGTGGCCGGTCTGTACCTGGCCTTGATCGGTCATTTTGGCTGGCGCAAAAGCCAGGTTGATCCGGCGGCGCTGATCAGCAAAGGGATGCGCTATTTTACCCTGGCAACGGCACTGCAACTGATCGTCGGCACCTGGTTTCTGATCGCTCTGCCGCGCGAGGTGATGATGATCTTCATGGGCGGCAGTGTCCTCGGAACCGGTCTGCTGGTTATCGGTCTGCTATTGACCCTGGGGCTACTGCACTTTGGTTACCGTCAGCGGGTGATAGCCACCTGCGTCCTGACCCTGGTGGTGATGATTGTCATGGTGTTGATGCGTGACCTGGTGCGAACCGCCTATCTGCAACCCTACTTCAGCCTTGGTGATCTTGAGGTTGTCCCCCAGTATTCCCCCCTGATTTTCTTTTTACTGGTGCTTGTCGGCGGTCTGGCTCTGATCGCCTATATGGTCAAACTGGCGCTGAGTTGCGGTAAGGAGGTGACCAAATGAACTATCCGGTCTGGGAACTGACAACCTATGGTGGCGGCTTTCTGATTGCCCTGATCGCCGTGGTTCATGTTTTTGTTGCCCACTTTGCCGTCGGTGGTGGTCTGTTTCTTGTTGCTATGGAAAACAAGGCTTACCAGGAAGAGGACCAGGGCCTGCTTGACTACGTCAAAAAACACAGCAAATTTTTTCTGCTGTTGACTATGGTCTTTGGCGGTATGACGGGTGTCGGTATCTGGTGGATTATTTCCCTGGTCAGCCCGGGTGCCACATCCGCTCTGATCCATATCTTTGTCTTCGGCTGGGCCGCTGAGTGGGTCTTTTTTCTGGCTGAGATCATCGCCCTGTTTATTTACTTTTATACCTTCGGAAAAATGGACCGGCAAAATCACCTGCGCGTGGGAATGATCTACTTTTTCTGTGCCTGGATGTCGTTGTTTTTAATCAACGGCATTATCGGCTTTATGCTGACCCCCGGGGGCTGGAGCGAAAACCAGAACTTCTGGTCCGGCTTTTTCAACCCGAGTTTCTGGCCCTCCCTGGTCTTCCGCACCGGTCTGGCCTTAACAATGTGCGGGGTGTTCGGTTTTGTTACCGGTGCTTACCTCAAAGATGCCGCCCTGCGCCAGAAGATCATGCGTACCTGCGCCGGCTGGGTTGTCCTCCCTTTTGTCCTGATGGTGGCAGGAGGCTGGTGGTACTTAAAGGCCCTGCCCGAACCACAACGTACCATGATCCTGGAAAAATCGCCGGAACTTACCAGTTACCTGTCCACCATGTTCTGGTTTATGCCCCTGCTCTTTATCGCCGCCCTGGTCATGACCATCCGCCTGCCCCACCGCCTGCAAAAGGTTTTTGCTTTTGGGGTAGTGGCAATTGCCTTTGTCTATTTCGGGGCCTTTGAGTTCGTCCGCGAAGGCGGACGGCGTCCCTTTGTTCTATATAATTATATGTATTCCAACCAGATTCCGGTGAGTGACGCCCCCGATATCATGCAGGCCGGGTTTCTCAAGAGCGGACGCTGGACGCGATTTGACAGTGCTGTTGATGAAAACCTGAGCGCGGCCGGTCATGAACTGTTTAAGTTTCAGTGCAGCTCCTGTCACGTTATCGATGGTCCGCTGAACGATATCCGGCCACTGGTACAGAAATATGACAATGTCTTCGGGATGGATTCCAAACTCAACGGTCTGGGAACGATGAGTCCCTACATGCCACCATTTATCGGCAATCGTAGCGAACGCTGGGCCCTGGCAAGCTATCTGGTCGGCACGATCAATCAGCGCCCGGAAACAGAAGGCTTATACAACCTGAGCATGGGCAACACTGATGTTGCTCCGGTTGAATTAGCGGTGGAGATTCCCGCATTCGATAAAAACCATGACGAGTACGTGCTGCTGGCCTGGAGTCCCCTGGGCATGCGCGAACTCAGTGATGCCGATGACTACTGGCAGATCCAAGGACCGGACAGCGCAATCCATGCGCAACTGGTGCGCCGCGGCGATTCCCCGCAACGGGTTATTGAAGGAGTGGAAATTCGCTACCAGATTGACGAGGCCCCTGGTTCATCGGCCTCACAGCTACTGTCCAGCGAAAAATCCGGCACCATGGCAGCGGATGCCGAGCGTTTTCTGTTTTATGCCGATAACCTCCCGCTGGTGCCCTACACCCAGTCGGGCGAGGTCAACCCCTACCCGTTGTTGACCATCAGTGCCATCGCCACTGAATCTGGAGAAACCCTGGCCACCACCAGAGCCACGGTGCCGGTTTCTACTGAAATGGGCTGTAAAAATTGTCATGGCGGCGGCTGGAAAATCGACGACAAAACCGGTATCAGCACCACCACCGCGCTGGATGTCCTGGCAGTTCATGACCGTATCAGCGGCACCACTCTGCGCCAGCAGGCCGAGGGTGGCGAACCTGTGGCATGTGCTACCTGCCATCCCCGCAGGGACGATGAGTCCTCGCCACTGCTCAACCTGTCAGCCGCCATTCATGGCTGGCACGCCAACTTTCTGACCCAGCGGGGGGACGCCCAGGCCTGCATTTCCTGCCATGCCGGCGATCCCCACGGGGCAACCCATTTTCACCGCGAACACCACGCAGCGTTCATGAACTGCACCAACTGCCACGGCACCATGGAAGAACATGCCTTGAGCCTGCTTAAACTCGAGCAGCAGGCCGGCAAAACCGGAGCAGCGGTGCTGATGGCAAATTTAGATAGCAAAAATCACCCGGTCGACACCATCAATCCGCGCCAACCCTGGAGCCAGCAACCTGACTGCCTTACCTGTCACGATTTTTTTGCAGTCGGTTCGTCGCTGGACGCGTTTAACAACTGGACTGACGCGGAAGACGAGCTGTTTCGCAATCGTCAGGATCTGATGGGGGTGATGATGTGTCAGGCCTGTCACGGCAGCACCCATGCCCTCTATCCTGCCGACAACAAATACGGTAGCAAGCGCGATAACATTCAGCCATTGCAGTATCAGGGCAATGATCGCCCCATCGGCAACGACTGCACCGTCTGCCATACCGTCGCGCAGCAGTTTGAAGGGCATCATCCCAACTCATTGCGCAAATAAGCGGCTAACGCAAAAAGGCAACCCATGATGAGGTTGCCTTTTTGCGTTGCTTTGAGATCAATGTTGCCTGCAATCTACCAGGGCGGTGTCAGTCCAAAGCTTACCAACTTGTCCGCAAACTCTTTCGCTTCACGCGAGAGGATTTGACGCTCTTCTTTCTGTTTGACCCAACCCCTGTCTGCACACCAGGCAAGCGCCATTTCGGTCTGACCATTGACAACCAGCGCCAGCAGTTCCTGTTCCTGGCGCGACAGGGTCATCTGTCCGAAGCGATAATCCTGAAATGCCTCCCAGGTCGCCGGTAGCCACGGTCTGACAATCTTTTCACCGATGGTCTCGGCATAGCGGCGGATTTCCAACTGGGCGTGGCTGTCCATGCGCAGGGCGAGAAAATGGAGTAGATTGTGCAAGTCAATCTGCCAGAAGGCTTCGGTGTAAGTGCTTAAGGGCAGATCCTTGCGAGCCTGCTCACGGGCGACACCAGCGTCAAGGCGTTGCTGGTAGACCTCTTTGCTGAGACGGTGAAGTTCCTGTTCACTGGCACTGAACTCCCCCCCTTCGCTAGCCTCAAAAAAACCACGACTCCCCTGTTTGTTATCCTGCGCTTGCTGACGCCAGCTGTCTGCCGGGGTCATCTGGGCGCGGTCAATGGCGATAGAATAGCGGGTGCTGTACTCATTGACACTGGCGGTGCGATGGCGAATCCACTGGCGCCAGGTATCCATCGGCACCCGTACATGGAGCTTGAGCATGCACATCTCAAAAGGAGTGGTATGCTGATGGCGGAGCAGGTAACGGATCAGGGCACGGTCTTCCGACACCTTGCGGGTACCGTCACCGTAGGAAACCCGGGCCGCCTGAACGATAGATGAATCATTCCCCATGTAATCAACAAGGCGCACAAAACCGTCGTCAAGCACGGGAAAGGCATGGCCAAGCAGCTTATCAAGCTCCGGGCTGGATGGACGTGTCAGTTGGGTTGTCACTTGCTTTAATCCTCCGGCTGATATTCCAATAAAATAAAACTATGTTATAGTTGCCCGTCGGCAACACTTCCCTCGATCACTCTAGTACGGAGAATTTTATGCCTCATCTGCAGTTTGAAATCAACCGCCCACTGGAAGATAGCGCTAAAGTCGCCTTTGCCGAAAACGTCCGGCAACTGTTTTCAACGATTATGGACACCGGGACCGATCACATCAGTATTTCAATCCGTGAATTTGGTACCTACAATCTGTCGGTAGGACGCGTCAAGCAGCCGGAAAAAGGTATTGCCCTGGTCAATGCTGATATCCGCGAGGGGCGCACCATGGAAAAACGCCGCGCGTTAACCCTGGGCTTTATGCAGTTGCTGCACGACACCTGGCAGATCCCGAAAGAACATATGTACGTTACTCTCACCGAACACAAAGGGGAGGACTTTCATCTGCTCGAGCGTTATCTCGCCGGCTGGCAGGAAGGGGAAGATCCACTAGCTGACTGATGGGAAACGCAAGAAGGTCACTCCTGACGAGCTTTGTCTATAGCCGCAATCTTCTGGTTGCCATTTTCCATGACTGCCACCAACTGCTCAACCAGCCGACTGAAATCAGTACGCTTATCTTTAGGAACAGAAGCCGCCATAGGAATATTTGCCTTAATCGGATTCACCGGCCGACCGCGCACGTGTAACTCAAAGTGCAGGTGCGGGCCGGTTGACCGTCCGGTGTTGCCGGAAAGAGCAATCCGCTCGCCACGTTTCACCGTCTGCCCGCGCTTCACCAGAATCCGGTGCAAGTGCAGATAACGGGTCAGATACTGGCTGCCGTGCTTGATTTCAACATATTTGCCGGCATAAGGATGGCTCATCACCCGGGTCACGACACCATCTCCGGTTGACAAAATCGAGGTGCCGGTCGGCATGGCAAAATCAACCCCGTTGTGAGGAGTCACCCGTCCGGTGATCGGATGCTTACGGGCCGGGTTAAAGGATGAACTGATACGATACTGGGAACCCATGGGGTAGCGCCGGAAGGCTCGGGCCAGGCTCTCCCCTTGATCATCGTAGTAGCTACCATCCTCAAACAGAAAAGCGGTGTGTTCGCGCTGACGGCGCACTATCCGTACCCCCTCGATACGACTCTGGCCGGTAAACTCCGCGCCGACAAACTGCTGACTGCGCACGACCTGAAAACGGTCTCCGGCGCGCATATCACGGGCAAAATTGAGGTGATCACGAAACAGGTTGGTAATGTTGGCCGTTTCCATCTCGCTTAAACCGACCCGCTTGGCCGACAGATAAAAGCTGCCATTGATCTCACCGTCGAGCAGCTCCTGGCGCCATTCTCCGGGATGAATGATCTCTTGGTAGCCGAAATTGTCGTTATCAAAACGGGAATAAAGAACCTGTTTGCCCGGATCAATAAAGAGCTCCATACTCAGCAAGCGTGAACCATCTTCATCAAAGGTAAAACTCAGATGCTGTCCGGGGCGCAGCACATCCAGGGCCAGCAGCGACTCATCGGCGGCAAGAACCTGATACATGACACTATGGATACCGAGTTGATCGAAAATCGTACTGAGGGTGTCACCGCTGGTGATCTGGTGGACGACGACAGGGTCAGCAATCTCCTCTATTGCTTCAACAACGGGAAATTCTTCACCCAGGGCAACAACAGACGCATCATGATGCTCGTCACTCACCGGCGCCGACGTCTTCTCAACACTGGTTGAAAGATTCTGGTGCTGGCGGGGGGTGGAAACAAAATAGCCAAGCAGACCAACCAACACCAGCGCAACAAGCCCGACCCGCAGCATGCGCTTGCGGCGCAAGGCTGTGCGTTCCTGAGGTGATAATATCCAGTTTGCGTTCATAAATGACAACTCAATCGCTGCGTGGTCAACAGATATCGGGACTGATAGAAACTTCTAACTTTTCATAATACACGTAAGCCACCACTATTTCCAGCCTTAAACTGAAGCAGGCAGATAACTGTGGATGGTCAGGTTTTTAGCACAAGAAGGTGGTTCCTGGCAATCAAGGCCAATCGCAACCCACCAGGACCAGAAACTCTTAGGCTGACGATTGTGTCAGATCAAACTCTTGTGTCCAGAAACGACAATCCCTGCTATCATTTCGATGGTTGTTTTTCGCACAATATGTTCCGGAGGAATTTATGACAAAACAATTTCTGCCTGTTTTTCTCTGTATCTTGCTGATCAGCCATGTTGCCGTTGCCGCACCAAAGGAAGTCGTCCTCTTTCCTGCCGGTGCGATGGTGACCGAAGATCTGCGCTTTTCTGCCGAAACACAACAGATCCGTTTCATGCTCCCCGAAGTGGCTCTGCCTGAAACCCTGCGCCTCGAACTGGTCGATGCCCCAGATCAGCAGCGCATATCCGCCATCGAAGCAACTTCGATTCTACCGCAGGTTGAACCATTCAGCGAACTACAAGATATCATCAAAGAACTCAAACACCGGATTGCTGCCCGCGAAGATCAGGTCGCCGCGCGACGCATCGCCCTGGCATACTGGCAACAACAGACCCCGGCTCCAGCCACTACCACGCCAATCGACATCCAGCAGATGGCGACCCTGATACGCAGTGAGGGGGAATCCCTGTTGACAGAAATCAGCGAACTGACCTGGCAGCAGGACGAACTTAAAAGTCAGCTGACCGAAGCCGAGCGCCAACTGCAGCAGAAAAGTAATCAGCAGCGGCGTACCTGGCAGATCACCGCACAATTGTCACACCCCCTTAACACCCCCCTTGAGGTGATTGCCCAGTATCGGATTCGTAACGCCGGCTGGTCATCCAGCTATATCCTCAATGCGCAACCGGCCGATAATCAGGTAGAATGGATCTGGACTGCGCAGATTAATCAACGCAGCGGCACCGATTGGGATAATGTCCAGATCAAACTGGCGACGGCGGAACCGGTATTTACTTTAACGCCTCCTACCCTGCCGGGCTGGAATATTCAAGAAGGGGCGATCATGCCCGTAGCCAAAACCCTGGCTCGTAGTGAAGCTATGCCGGCCGCTCCGGCCTACGATAGCGTTGCGGCCGAACCACCGCGTGCGCAAGGGCAGTTATTTGATATCTATGACCTTGGCCGCCAGAGCATCGCCTCCGGTATTCCAACTCAGGCACAGATCCGCAGTGGCCAATGGCAAGCTGATTTTGCTTACCTTGCCAGGCCGCTGCAGTCGACCCAGGCTTTTCTTGAAGCCCGCCTGCACACCGAAGAAGATTTCATCCCCTTACCAACCGGCAGCGCCTCGATCCAGGTTGAGGGGGTGCACGTCGGTCAGCGTTCTTTCTCCCTGTATCAGATGGAAGATGTTGCATTAAGTTTCGGCAGTGATCCGGGCATTGCAGTTGCAGTTAAGAGTGCTCACGTTGCCGGCGAACGCGGATTACTTAACCGCGCAAAAACCTATGACTGGAACTGGACCCTGACCTTGACCAACCATAAAACTCTGGATATTGAGCTGCGAGTGGAAGATAAAATCCCCCAGGCCGGCCACCAGGATATCAGCATCCAGGAGGCGTTCCAGCCACCCCTGCCGGAGCGTGAAGAGGATGTTATTTTCTGGATCCTACCGTTAAAAGCCGGCGGTCAAAAGACCCTCAAATACGGCTACAGGATCAGCTATCCGAAAGAGATGGACGTTATTTTAGGGCGCTGAAAAACCGCTCCAACCTGAATTTAGCCACCAAGGCTCCAAAGACACCAAGAAGATCAAAAAAAGTTTATCTCTGCGTCTCTCCTTCTCCTGCGCCTCTGCGTTAAAGACTCTAACGGAGAGTCGGAGAGATGGAGAGAAAAGCCTTTGGGTTGTTGCATTTATCCCAGACCCCGGCTTTTTTTGGTGGCCTTGGTGCCTTGGTGGCTAATCCCCTGCAGATCAAAAAAATCCCACCAGAAAGAACGCCCGCTCCATTTTTATGTTGACCTATCCTGATATTTAGACATATAAACGCAGCTGATAATAAATTCCACATTTGATCGGCTGCGTGCATCGATAGTGCAAACAACCCATTGTTGCTTTGCATCAGGTTCCTGCTACGAAACTGACCTGCCCACAGCCACAACCCACAACAAGGAGGAAAGATGAAAAAGGTACTTGGTATACTGGTACTGGTCGGCCTGCTGGCCCTGCCCGTCAGCGCCCTGTCAGCCACCCTCGAGGAACGCATTGAAGCCCTGAACCGCCAGACCATGGAGCTCAAGCAGCAGCTTGAGCAGATGCGTCAG
>CAZMFD010000037.1:10271-27066 GCA_964565445.1 uncultured Geobacteraceae bacterium | reverse complement strand
TTTATACAAGGCATCTTACCTGATTGGGCTGAAAAGTCAATCAAAGTACTCAAAGTAGTGGTGTATTATCCGTCAAAACTGCAGCGATTTGGTCTGCAGAAACGCTTCAAGACCATAACGCCCCAACTCGCGGGAATTGCCGGACTGCTTGTAGCCACCGAAAGGAGCCAGGGGATTGAATCGCCCCCCGTTGATATCGACCTGGCCGGTCTGCAGTTTTTTTGCCACGCGCTCAGCACGCTCGGGATCCGCCGACCAGACCCCGCCAGCCAGGCCATATACCGTATCATTGGCGATTTCAATGGCCTCATCTTCGTCACGATAGGTCATGATTGACAGTACCGGACCGAAAATCTCTTCGCGGGCGATCTTCATCTCTTTTGTCACCCGGCCAAATACCGTCGGGCGGACGTAATAGCCCAGAGGCAATCCATCCGGGGGCTCTACACCACCAAGCAAAAGTTCTGCGCCCTCCTCATGACCACTGCGAATATAATCAAGAACCCGATCACGCTGACCGGCAGAGACCATCGGACCAATACGAGCCTGGATATTGAGGGGATTTTCCGGTACATAAGGTCCAACGTGGCGGCGGACCAGCTCTACCACCGCATTGTATTTATCCTGGGGAACCAATATGCGGGTGTTGGCGTTGCAGGTCTGTCCGGAGTTAAGAAAACAACTGCTTAGCGTGGCCTTAACAGCGGTTTCAAGATCAGCATCATCCAACAGGATGGCGGCTGACTTCCCCCCCAATTCCAACGCCACGCGCTTCACTGTTGGGGCACCAAGAACCATAATCCGCTTGCCGATGGGTGTGGACCCGGTAAATGATACCATATCAACATCGGGATGAGAGACCAGAGCTTCACCGACCACCGTTCCATCCCCTGACACCAGATTAAAAACCCCTGGCGGCAATCCACTGGATTCAATGATCTCTGCCAGCACAAAAGCATTCAAGGGGGTCAGTTCACTCGGCTTGGCAACAACGGTACAGCCGGCGGCAAGAGCTGCTGCGACCTTAATCATCAACTGATGGAGTGGATAATTCCAGGGGGTGATGGCGGCAACGACACCTATAGGCTCCTTCAGCACCAACGAATTAGCGATGCGTTCAGAAAAATCAAATTCCTCTAAGAGTTTAATATAGCTTTCCAGCACCACCGTCGGCAGTCCCGCCTGGATGCGCTGACTGAGTTTGATCGGCATCCCCAGTTCATTGGTAATCAAAGCAGCCAACTCCGGACCACGTGCCACCAGCGCTTCGTAAATCTGGGTCAAATAGCCGGCCCTGATGGCAGGTCTGGTGGCCGACCACCCGGACAGGGCATTACGCGCGGCAGTTACGGCCGCATCAACATCGCCTGCGCACCCAGCCGGAACCGTTGCAATAACGGCTTCGGTTGCCGGATTTACCACCTCAATCAAATCAGTGCCTAGCGGGGCGCACCAGTCACCATCAATATATAACTTACTGTAGGATTTCATTTATTCCTCCCAACAAAGATGATTCGGTGGTTCATAACTTCTTCATCATAACGTTTTACCAGTTCTGCAAGAAAATGTGAAAACTTTGAAAGAAAAATGCCATTATTAATTTACTTTCACTAATGACAATGCTAGTATCTGAGGTGCTTCCAATAATCTGAGCCCCCTTGACCAACCACTGATGGAATTAACATGATGATCCGGACCAGCGACATTCCTGCAGTGGCAGTCGTGTTATCCACCCATGCAGCTGCGCAAAAGCACCAGATTCAAGACTCTTAGCCCTAATCAATTTTCCCACTGAAAGGACAGAGAAATGAAATTTCTGATTGTTGAGGATGAATTTTCCACCCGCCTTATTTTACAGAATATACTTAACCAATATGGCGAGGTTCATGTTGCAGTCAACGGACGCGAAGCAGCTCAAGCTGTCAAGATGAGCCTCGACAACAAAACCCCCTATAGCCTCATCACTTTGGATGTGGTGATGCCGGAGATGAACGGGCAAGAAGCCCTGAAAAAAATTCGCCAGTTAGAAAACGACCATGACGTACTTCATGCAAATCGAGCACGAGTTATCATGACAACATCGATGAACAATGGCAAAAGCATCATGAGCGCCTTCAAAGAGCAGTGTGACGGTTATCTGGTCAAGCCGATCGATCGGAGCAAACTTGAAAATTTTGTTACTGACCTCGAGAAAATTTAGCTGGCATTCGCCCGGAAGCGCTATAGTGATCTTCCAACGCCCTGCATGAACACCAGCCGAATAGTGCACTTAAAACTAACAACCTTGGTCGGCTGCTAACGTCTATCAAAAAAAGGCAGGCCAACTGCCTGCCTTATCATGGGATTATTTTCTCTCACACCATATCGACAGTCGCTACCACGACCGATCACTTGATTTTCACCTCAACACTTTTGGGTTTGGCTACTTCAATTTTGGGAATAACCAGGCTTAACAGACCATCCTTAAAACTAGCGTCAATCTTTTCGATGTCGACATTCTCCGGCAAGGTAAAGCTACGACTGAAGCTGCCATAAAACCGCTCAACTCGATGCATTTTTTCACTTTTGTCTTCTTTTTCCTGATGACTCTCGCCGCGAATACTCAAGACCTGGTCTTCAATACTGATTTTCACATCTTCACGCTTAACCCCGGGCACATCAGCCTTGATGGTAAACTCCTTATCGGTCTCGCTGATATCGACCCGTGGTGCCCAGTCTGCTCCTTCGCCTGGGGTCATTGCACCACCACGAAACGGCCAATCCTGGCGCCCCATGATGCCTTCCATTTCTCTAAATGGATCCCACTTTGCCAACTTCATCGCTTCCTCCTTGTGCACATGCGGGGAGACTTCACCAGGCAAGCTACCCGCTGCAGCCTGCCTCAGTCAGAAGAGATGCAGACAGAAAGGATCTGAGAGAAACTCAACCAACTCACCAAAAGCATAGCGCATTATCGGCAGAATTCAAGTGTCTGCAAAAGGCCATCAGCACTCCATGCTTTCCACCATATTCAATGGATGACGAGGGGAAGAAAGGCTAACCGGATCTGACCAGAGATTCGGCAATGGCAACAATCAGGACGATGGCACCGCCGATCATAACAGCTACACTAGGCGCTTCACGCAGAATGAGCCAGGCCAGCAGAATAGACACCACCGGCTGCATACAACCAACCAGCGAAACGGTTTTGGCTGCTAACCGCTTCAGACTGACGGTGTACAAGGTATGGGCTGCGGCGGTTCCCAAAAACCCTAGCAGTACCAGTAGCAGCCAGTCATAAGGATTTAGCAGGCGGACAGTTGACAGATCGACAAAAGGAACAAATAACAGGGCAATCGCTACCAATTGATGAAACATCAAGGCGCTACTGGGGGTCGTCGTAAAGTAATATTTTTGACATAAATTTCGCAAGGAAAACAACAAGGCAGAAAGCACCCCCCAGAAGGCCCCCTGAAGGATATTGCCGGACATTCCTCCGCTTATATCCTGCCAGACCATAATCAACAGTCCAACCAGCACGAGGAGACCGGAAAAGACATCTCGTACGGACAAACGGGATCGGGTAAACAGGGGTTCGAGCAGAATCGTAATCATCGGATAACTGAACAGGGCAAGAATACCAACGGCAACGGTTGAAATCTGCATGGCATGAAAAAAAGTGCCCCAGTGAACCCCCATGACCAGACCAAGTCCATAAATTCCCAGCAACTGTTTAAAACTTTGCACCCGCAAAGGCATCCGAAACAACCGGCAGAACAAATAAAAACCGCCAATGGCAATGATGCTGCGCAACTGCGTCATGGAAAAAGCATCAAGGGGAATCAATTTCGCGAACAAGCCGTTAAGGCTCAGCAGGGTCAATCCGACATAAAGAAGCAAAAGACCGCGGGCGGGATCTTGAGATGTTGGAGGTGAAGTCATAGCAGCAGGAAACCGTCAGGCAATGCCAGATGAGGGTTGATGAAGACGCCGGCGCAGGCCCATGAAATCAGTGGACGCGTTGTTCCAGTTGGATCAGCAGGCTTTTAAGTTGTTCAATGGTTTCAAGCAAATGTTGATTCTGGTCCTCCAGATCGACGACAATCCGGTTTTTAGTCTCCAGGATCGCCTTCAGGTCACCATACTCAGCTCGACACAGCCGTAGCTCGTGGGCCAGGCGCCTCAGCGCTTCGCGCTGCCGGCTCTCAGGAAGGGCAGCAAGGTACTGATCAAGGGCGACCGAGCCGCCGCCGGCAAGATAATCATCAAGATAGCGGTCAGCTTCCTGTTGCTTTACCGCTGTTGATTCCGGCAGCACAGGTGGCAGCTCTTTTTCTTCGGGAGGCAACAAAGCACACCCTGACAACAATAGCGCGCATAACAACATTAAAAACCAGCGGCTCATTCCCTGTGTTCCTCCACCATATAGGTGCTGCCATCCTGCAGCTTCAGGTACTCTTTAAGGCGGGCACAATCCTGACTGATTGCCAGTCGTGATGGATACTTGTAACGGGTCGAATGAATAACGGCAATGGAAATCGACATTAAGGGGAATGTCCGCTCTACTCCATAGCGATCCTTACCGACAAAAGATTGTGCCTGGCGATCCTCTGGGGAATAAAGAGTTGGCACCAACTGATCAAAGCGGGCAATGATAGACTGAGCCAAGAGCTCGCCCTTATCCGGCGTGGTGACAACCACGTAATCGTCACCGCCGATATGACCCACCAGATCATCAGAATTTCCGTTTTCATTGACAACCGCTTGAACCAGATCGCCAACCTGACTGATCACATCGCTACCGGCTTTATAGCCGTAACGATCACCATAACTTTTAAAGTTATCGAGATCGATATAAAGATGAGAAAAATCGATGTTCTGGTTAATCCGGGTATCGATAGCGCGATCAATGGCGCGATTTCCCGGCAAAAGAGTTAACGGATTAGCATCGAGGTGCAACTGCTCAAGTTCACGCAGTTTCTCCCCCATCTGATAAAAATCATGGGCCAGCTCGGAAAACTCATCATCCCCGGAGAGCTCCAGGCGATGATCGAATCGACCAGCCGAAATCGATTGCGTGGCTCTTTTAAGCGCCCGCACCGAGCGATGGATACTGAGGACAACCGTGATCGTTACCGGCGCCGAAAGACAGATCCCAAACAGGGTCAGAAGCGCGGTGGCGCGAAAGGCGGCACTGGTTTGTTGTGACAGACGGGTCAAATCGGTATTAATCTGTTGCTGATGACGTTCCCGATATGCCACTAACAATTCAACGATCTGGGTTCGCAGCGGCACCATCGTCCGGGCAGAAATGGTCGTTGCCAGTTCCCAGTTTTCGACCTGCAGAGCGTCGGCAAGATGTCTATCGGCCTGACGGTAAGCATCGAGAATTTTCAGTAACGTCTGGCTCTGCTTATTGACGGGCAATCCTTGCAGGGTCAGGATATGGCGTACCAATTCATCGTTGCGATTTTGCCGCAACCCGAGCAATTCCACATCGCGTAAGATAAGCGACTGTTTCTCGATATTTTCCAGCGCCAGCAGGTTCTGCTGTAAGTCGCGCAGCAACTCAAAGGTTGAAAATTCGATCTGCACCAGGTGTTCGGTATGACGTGTTTGTTGATGAAGTTGAAAAAGAGCGTAACCAACAGCGCCAAGAGTAAAAAAAACAATCACCAGATAACCGATGACGACTTTTTTGGTCACAGTTGAAAACAGCTTACGCATATTGTATCCACACCCTGACAAATGAGTCGACATCGGTCGGGTTAGATTCCAAGATAGGCCTTGCGAACGTCCACATTAGACAACAGGTTGGATGCCGAATCAACCAGGGTAATCCTGCCATTTTCCATAACATAACCACGATCAGCCAGTTTGAGGGCCTGATTGGCGTTCTGCTCGACCAGAAAAATAGTGGTATTATTTTCTTTGTTGATCTGACCGATAATCTCAAAAATTTGCTTGATGATCAGCGGCGCCAGACCCAGGGATGGCTCATCCAGTAACAAGACCCGCGGACGCGCCATCAAGGCGCGGGAGATGGCCAACATCTGCTGCTCCCCGCCGGACAAAGTGCCACCCAGTTGGGATTGACGCTTCTCCAGGATAGGAAACAGGGTCATAACATAATTCAGATCCTGTTGTATCTGGCGTTTGTTGGTGCGCAAAAATGCGCCCATCTCCAAGTTTTCAAGCACTGTCATATCAGGAAAAATCCGTCGTCCTTCGGGCACTTGGACGATTCCCTTCTTAACAATGTTTTCGGGACTTAAATCATGAATCGGGTCGCCATCAAGGAAAATTTCGCCGGAACGCGGAGGAGTAATTCCACAGATCGACATCAGCGTTGTTGTTTTTCCCGCTCCGTTGGCGCCAATCAGAGCAACAACTTCCCCTTCTTCCACCTCAATGGTCACATCTTTCAATGCCTGAATATTCCCGTAATAGGTCTGAATATTCTGCAACTTAAGCATCAACTTCTTCTCCCAGATAAGCTTCGATCACTTTCGGATTATCCCTGATTTCCAGGGGCGAGCCCTGGGCAATTTTTTTTCCATACTCCATGACATAGATCGGATTGGAAATTTTCATGACCAGCTTCATATCGTGTTCAATCAATAAAATTGCAATCTGCTCTTCCTCGCTGATCCGGGAAATCAGTTGATCTAGTTCAGACGTTTCATAGGGATTCATCCCCGCTGCCGGTTCGTCAAGCAGCAACAAAAAGGGATCGGTTGCAAGGGCGCGGGCAATTTCAAGGCGACGCTGGGCACCGTAAGGCAGGTTGCGGGCGAACTCATTGACAAATTTTTCCAGACCGACCTTCTCCAACAAGCGATAACTGGACTCGACAGTCTCCTGCTCTTCTTCGCGGACGCTGCGATTACGAATAATTGAGCGGAAGATACCGGAATGGGTGCGACAATGACGTCCAATCATGACATTTTCAAGAACCGTCATACCGGGAAACAGGCGAACATTCTGAAAGGTTCGCGCCAACCCCATTTCGGTCACTTTATTGGGTTTAAGTCCGTTAAGCCGGCGGGTCGAAAGCCCCTTTGGATGGAGCAGAATGTCGCCGCTGGTTGGTGTATAGATCCCGGTGATACAGTTGAAAAAAGTCGTTTTCCCGGCGCCGTTAGGGCCGATCAGCGCAGCGATTTCACCTTCATGAACCGCCAATGAAACGCTGTCCACCGCGCGCAGGCCACCAAAATCCATGGTCAGACCTTTAACCTCGAGCAACTTGTGTTTTTTATCCGTCATGAGCTGTGCTGTCCTTCGAGCCTTTATATTGATAGATTTGCCGCAGATTACTGATCAGCCCCTGAGGTCTGAAGATCATCATCAGGGTCATGGCCGCACCAAACACCAGCATCCGGTATTCTGAAAAGGCGCGCAGATATTCCGGCAGCAGCACCAGGATAAAAGCTCCCAGAATCACCCCGAGAATTGATCCCATCCCCCCGAGAACCACAATCGACAGGATGATAGCAGACTGCATGAAGGTAAATCCGGCGGGATTGATAAAGGTCGTTTTAGCCGCAAACAGCACGCCAACCATCCCTGCCCAGAAGGCACCAAGGGCATAGGCCGACAGCTTGGTGCGGGCCATATCGATGCCCATGGCGACACAGGCAATCTCATCTTCACGCAAGGCGATCCAGGCCCGGCCTACGCGACTGTTTTTCAGTCGATTGGTGACGATGATCGTCAAAATAACCAGAGCAATCATGATGTAATAGATATACACCGTCGACTGAGCCAGAGTCATTTCCAGACCAAATAATCCGGGACGATCTATGTTGGCGATACCGCTTGGCCCTCTTGACAAAGTTTCCCAGTTTTCCATGACGACCTTGAAGATCATCCCAAATCCCAGGGTCACAATGGCCAGGTAGTCGCCACGCAAACGCAGGATGGGGAAGCCTAGGACAACGCCGAACAGGCAACCCAAAACCCCGCCGATGGGCAGGACGATCCAGAACCCCAGATCAAAGTTGGCATTAAGGATGGCATAGGTGTAGGCGCCAACACCGAAAAAAGCAACATAACCCAGGTCGAGCAGACCGGCGAGTCCGACCCCAATATTCAAGCCCAGGCCGAGAACGACAAAAATCAGGGCCGTCACCATAATACTCGTCTGATAGGTATCAAACACCAGTGGGAAAATCACCGCCAGCGCCAACAGTACGGCCATGGCGCGGTTGCGCAGCTGGACATTGTCAAGGGCCGCCTGCAACGGGCCGCGGGTATCAATGCCCTCTTCCGCCTTCTTACTCTGACGTTGCCGCCGCGCCAGCATATACCGCCAGCAGTAGGACAGAACAAAAGCACCGATAGCCACCCACAGAATATTAGCCCAGCGCCAGACCACGACATTCTCAATCGTGTTGACCCGAACCACCATCAATGGAAAGGTCAGAAACACAAACCACAATGCGATCAGAAGCGACTGTTTGAATTCACGCAGCATAACTTAAGACCTAGACTTTCTGTTTGCGAACCTTACCGAGGATCCCGGCCGGTCTGACAATAAGGATGACAACCAGTAGAACAAAAGTGAGGATATCCTCGTAATCACTGGAAAAGTAACCGGCGGCAAAGCTTTCGGACCAACCGATGATCAACCCTCCCAACACGGCACCAGGGATCGAACCGATGCCGCCGAGAACCGCTGCGGTAAAGGCCTTTACGCCAGCAAGAAAGCCAATATAAAAATTGACCTGCCCGATATAGGACGCGACCAGAACTCCGCCGATAGCTGCCAGAACCGAACCAATAACAAAGGTCAGGGAAATCACCCGGTCGACATTAACTCCCACCAGACGCGCCATGCTTAAGTCCTGCTGGGTCGCCCGCATCGCCTTACCGACCCGGGTTTTTTTAATCAGCAGGGTCAACAACACCATAGTCACGAGGGTGGTAATAAGAATAACGAGTTCTGCCGATCCGATAATGTGCGCTACTGGATCCATAAAAGCAAAACTGGGGATCAGACGTGGAAAGGGCAAATAATCGGGGGTCTGGGCAAGAAGAACATAATTCTGCAGAAATATCGACATGCCGATAGCACTGATCAGCGGCGACAGGCGCGGAGAACCGCGCAAGGGACGGTAAGCAATCTTTTCCAGGGTGTAGCCGTAGGCTGCGGCGTAAATGATGGCAATCGCCGCGGCCAGGATCAGAATCGCAAACCCGCTCAATCCATAAATGGTACACACCCCGGCCACAATCAGGGCGACAAAGGCCCCGATCATATAAATTTCACCATGGGCAAAATTGATCAACTGAATAATGCCGTACACCATGGTGTAGCCGAGGGCAATCAAGGCATAAATGCTCCCGCGGGTCAGACCACTGAAAAACAGCTCTAAAAAATATTCTATATCCATATAGGTTACCACCCGTAGATTCAGGGCTGCCGGCTCGAGACAGTTCGGGGGACTGCGGTCTCGCGCAGTCCCCCGACTGATATCAACGCGGGCATATCACATTGAGAGCAATATCCCTGTTACATCAGTGCAGTACAATCTACTGCACCTCAACAAAGTTGCCGTCCTTTACGGTGAACACCGAGAAGCCGACACCTTCTGCATCGCCTTTAGAATCAAACTTGATGTTTCCGACCGGGGTATCTACATACTCAGTTTGCAATGCCTTGACCACCGCCTCATAGTCGGTGCTGCCGGCTTTTTCGATCGCATTAAGCAGTGCCAGCGCAGCGGCATAACCTTCCTGGAAAAACGCACCAGGCTCAGCACCATAGGCTTCACGATAGGCCTTTGCGGCCGCCTGGTTCAGGGGCAGAGCGGACAGATCCTTGGGCCCGGTCATATAGGCGCCCTCGGCTGCGGTTCCGGCAACATTCAAGAAGCTGTCGTCCTTAACCCCGTCGTCGGAGATAAAAACAGCATCGACGCGCCGCCGCTCAAGTTGGGTTACCAGTTTTGACGCCTCGGGATGATAGCCTCCGAAGATCAAAGAATCAGCGTCCTCGCGACGAACCCGTTGGACAACAGAAGAATAATCCATGGCACCAGGGGTGATCCCCTCGAACATCACCACTTCGATACCCTTTTTATCGAGACTCTGCTTAGCGAACTCCGCAAATCCACGGCCGTAATCACCACGGTCATGCAGTACCGCAACTTTTTTAACTCCCAGCTTGTCAACGGCATAATCAACCGCCAATGCTGCCTGCATGTCATCGGAGGCAATCGTCCGGAAGAAGTTGGGGTATTCACCACTCTGGGTCAACGGCGGATTGGTCGCTGACGGAGACATGACCGGAATCTGAGCTTCGCGGTAAATGCCGAGTGCGGCGCGGGTTGCGCCGGAGCAGATATGGCCCAGAACCACATGGGCACCGTCAGTCACCAGACGGGTCGCGACATTGGTGGCGATGTTGGGATCACACTGCTCATCCTGAATCAGCAATTCTACCTGTCTACCGAGGATCCCGCCGTTGGCGTTAACATCTTTGACCACCAATTGAGCGGCCCGCATGGTGGGAATGCCGTAGGGTGCAAGGTCACCCGAATGAGGACCGGCAACACCCAGCTTAATGGTCTCGGCAGAAACGCCGGAGACAACAAAGCACAACAGTAAAGACACACATAACACAGTTATTCTTTGCATGGTCAACCTCCTGATTTGTTTCGGAATAAAGAAAACTGATAGAACCATCATGTATAAACTAACCGACCTAATTGGTCAACTATGATCAGGGCCATTGGTACAATTGATTCAGCAGCTAATTAACCGCTGGCGACGGCACTATAGCTATTTTTGCGAGAGCATCTGATTTTCCTCGTACTGGCGGCGCTCCTCGAGCAACTCTCTGCGCGCCTTTTGCCAGATCGGAGCGAGATCAGCTGAACCCATCAGGTCAGCCAGAACAATCTGGTCGGGATTCAGAATTTCCACCAGATCAAGGCAGGCCCCAGGCAAGGCAGCTACTGAATTTGTCAAATCAACCGCTTGCTGCAGCTCAGTTGCCCCCTCGAGAAAAAAACCCAGGGGATAACCACTGTCATAAAAGATCAGGGCTGTACGATCAGCGGCATATACCCGCACACAAGCACTAAGCCCTTCTGCACTGACGCGATCAAGCATGGCAGCCACATCGAAACGGCTCAAATCTTCCCCGCGATGCAAATAATGGCCTTGCAACAGGGCATGTACTGAAACAACCAGGTCAGTCGACAGTTGATAGATATTGAGTCGAGCGTCCCCCATGATCGATATTTCAAAGATCCTGGCAATCGCATCATAGGCAATCTGCCGTGACTTCTTTTCCCTGGAGATAAAGACCGAACTGATTAACTTGCCGCCCTGAAAAAGCACAATCCCGGTGCCCGGTTGCGCATCAAAGCGCAGATAGCCGGTAAACTTTCCAGCTCGCAACTTGGCCATCGCCTCCGGTAGATTGATCCGGGCCGGGTTGACCTGCTGGCGCACAGCTTTTCCTTTGGGTAGAGACAGCATCTATTGCTCCCAGGTTGACAACCTGCCTTTACATGAAACGACAGAACCGCAGTACTCTAACAAAAAAATGTGAAAATCGGTACACTTAAAGAACACCGCTTTCAATATTCAGCCTTCCTCTAGCTGTTCCCAGTTCAGGTACATATCATCCAGTTGCCGGCGCAGCTGCTCGTGGGTCTGACTGATATGTCGCCATTTTTCCTGATCCTGATAAAGATCGGGCTGGGCCATGGTTTTTTCAAGCTCAGTCAATTCCTCCTCAGCCTGTGCAATCTTCTCCTCAAGGCCATGCAGCTCGCGTTCGCGCCGTTGCTGAAGACGCTGCTCTTCTTTGCGTTGAGCATGAGCCTTGAGGCGGCCGCTCTTGTCTTCCTGCGGCACTGAATCAAGGGATTTCTCGGTCTGCTGCTCAACCCGTTTGCTACTGTGAGTCAGATCCCCCTGTTGCTGGCGCGCCGCCAGAAAATCTTCGTAATTCCCCGGATAGGAGTCAATCCCCCCGCCCCCCACGGCAATCACCCGGGACGCCAAAGCATCGACAAAATAGCGGTCATGAGACACAAAAACAATGGTGCCCTGGTATTTTTTTAAAGCCTCGAGTAGCACTTCCTTTGACTGCAGATCAAGGTGATTGGTCGGCTCGTCGAGCAACAGCAAGTTGGCCGGACGCAACAACAGCTTAGCCAGAGCCAGGCGGTTGCGCTCCCCCCCGGAAAGAACCCTGACCGGCTTTTCGATATCATCACCAGAAAACAGGAAGGACCCGAGAATATTGCGCAAGCGCGGCACCATCGCCACCGGCGCATCGGCCATCAACTCGGCATAGGCACTGCGCGTCGGGTTCAACGTCACTGCCTGATCCTGGGCAAAATAGGCCGGAACCAGATTGTGCCCTTCTTCACGCTTGCCGGAAACCGGCGCTTCGACCCCGGCCAGCAGGCGCATCAGGGTTGACTTGCCGGCACCATTCGGACCAACCAACGCCACCCGCTCCCCCTGCAGGATGTTGAGATCAATGTTTACCAGTACCTTCAAGGCACCATAGTGCTGCGAAGCGCCCTTAAGTCCCAAGGCGATGCGGCCACCTTTCGGTGGCACAGGAAAACTGAACGCAATTTTTTTGCGCTGAGGTGGCAGATCAATACGCTCAATTTTTTCCAACTGCTTGACCCTACTCTGGACCTGGGCAGCCTTATTAGCTTGATAACGGAAGCGATTGATGAACGCCTCTATCCTGGCAATCTCCTCATCCTGCTGGTTTTTGGCGGCCTTAAGCGCAGTGATGCGTTCATCGCGGGCCTGAATATAACGGCTGTAGTTACCTGGATATGCGGTCAAGGCGCCATTCCAGACCTCGACAATCCGGGTAACCACCTGATCAAGAAAAAAACGGTCATGAGAGACCAGAACCACCGCATGCGGGTAGCTCTGCAGGTATCCCTCCAACCAGTCGCGGGCCGGCAGATCAAGATGATTAGTTGGCTCATCAAGAAGCAAGAGATTGGGGCGCTGCAGCAACAACTTGGCCAGAGCAATGCGCATTTGCCAGCCACCGGAGAAGTGTTCACAGTGTTTGTCGAATTCCTCCGCAGAGAATCCGAGGCCGTGAAGCACCTTGCCGACTTCCGCTTCCATCAGATAGCCGCCACGCTGTTCAAAATCCTGTTGCAATTGCGCGTAATATTCCATTTCGGCTGGGGTTGTCTGTGCACCCAGGGAGTTCTCAAGCTGACGGATCTCTTTCTCCATCTGCTGCAACTGCGCTAATGCGCTGCGGGCCTCGGCCACCAGGGAGCGACCCTGATGCACCAGTCCTTCTTGCGGCAGATAACCAAAGGTCGTGCCTTTGGCAACCTGCATAGAGCCACCATCAGGCTCTACGAAGCCGGCAAGGAGCTTGAGCAGGGTCGACTTACCGGCTCCATTGGCACCGCATAAACCGATCCGGTCGGTTGGGCGGATATGCCAATCGATGGCGGCAAACAAGCGCCGGTCGGCAAAATATTTATCAATATTTTTCAGCTGGATCATAAGAAATCGATCGATAAGTTCGAAGGGGAAAAAACAACAGGCGCTACCTTATACAACAAGAGGACATCCCGGGAATAAAAAAATGGAGGTCCACAAACGGCAACCTCCAATTTTTTCATGAAGTTCAACAAGCAGTCCGACCAGCAGACACGTCCTTGCCGATCAGCAGCAACCGATATCCAGGTTACAACCGTTGCATATATTCATCAACCAATTGCGCAAGCCCCTCAGTAGCCATCCGCGCATCATTCATGATCAGATGATAGAGGGTGAGATTCTCAGTATCATCGTTGACAAACCGCCGCACAAAAGCCTCGCGCTGCCCCTGTAATCTATTGATATGATCGTGCGCTTGAGCCGGGCTCATAGCGTGCTTCCTGGAGATGATATCGATTTTAAAATCCAGAGGTGCGATCAGCCGCAGATGAACGCAGTTGGCCAGATCTTGAGTAATATAGGGGGCACCGCGGCCAACGATGATACAGTTTCCACGCTTGGCAAAACCCCGGATTACGCGGCGCATATGGGCAAACACTTCGGTTTCCTCAGCGCTGCTACGATCCAGAAACATCGAAAAGATTGATTTCAAGGAAGCCGGGGTGTTCTCCGACCGGTCAATCTGTTCGGTAGTAAATCCCGACAGCTTGGCTACCTCATCAATGATCTCACGTCCAACGATAACCCACGGCTCACCCTTGGTGCGCGCATTAAGCCGTTGTTGCAACGCTTCAGCCAGAGCATAAGCCTGACAACCAAACTCGCGGGTCAGTGTAATGCAGGCAGCAGGTTTGTCCTGATCGGCTCGCTGCTGTTGTTTATACCACGCCTGTAGCATCGCTTCCATCTGCGGGGTCCAGACATTGCTTTTAATCATTCAATCCTCCTTTTCAGCCGTTATACTCATTTCAATCAGCAGCCATAAGCTACCACAATAATAACTAATAATTAATTTATTTGGGAAAAAATCAAAAACCATCATCAGGTTGCGCCTGCAACCAACAAAACCGCAAGCTTAACGACATGCTTTATATAATACCACCAGCAGCACACCGAGGCAAAACCAACTCGGACAAACGGTGGCAACAACCTTTGATCCGTATCAGAAAATTTTGCGCAGTGATAATTCTCGTATTCATTGCGCCCCGTTCTCTGCTAAGATGGAATGGTAAAAGAATTTTTTTTATGATGAGTACATGCTTCCACGATCCCCGTCGTGTCGAGGCCGTTGATAAATTTCAACCTGTTGGGTTTTCGATTTTTTGGATTTGCCCGGCAAAATTTTCCCCTTTAGTGCTGAGGCACTGCTCTGCCGACCCCGCATTGCGATGAGGTCCGGAGCATTGACTCATCACCAGATGCCGCGTGATCGTGGACAGAAAGGTTTACAGATGAGCAAAAAGATGTTGATTAACGCCTCCCACCCGGAGGAAAACCGGGTGGCGATCGTCGTTGATGGGGTCCTGAGCGAGCTTGACATCGAACTCGCCGGCCAGGAACAAAGCCGAGGGAACATCTACAAAGCGGCTGTGGTTCGGGTTGAAACCGGGCTGCAGGCCGCTTTTGTTGATTACGGTGCTGACAAACTCGGATTTCTGCAAATCAGTGAAATCCATCCCGAAATTTATCCTGCCAGAAACCAGAGCAATGGCCGACCACGAATCGCGGACATCCTCCATCGTGGCCAAGAAATTCTCGTTCAGGTTGTTAAGGAAGAGCGCGGCAACAAAGGCGCAGCCCTGACGACCTTTTTGTCCCTGCCTGGCCGCTATATGGTCTTGATGCCGGACAGCTCAACCAAGGGCGTCTCACGTAAAATCACCGAAGAGGCGCAGCGCAAAATTCTTAAAAAAACCATGGCCGAGCTTCATCTTCCCGACCAGATGGGGTACATCGTCCGTACTGCCGGTATCGGCAAGGAGAAAGACGAGCTCAAGCGTGATTTCGATTATCTGGTGCGCCTCTATGAGGGGATTATCCAGCGTAAAGAGCAGGTCAAGGCACCGGCGCAACTCTACCAGGAATCAAACCTGGCGATCCGCTCCATCCGTGATTACTTCAGCAGCGATATGGATGAAGTACTGGTTGATGATGAGAAGGTCTTCAGCGATACCAAAGACTTTTTTTCTCTGGTCATGCCGGAGTATACCCATCTGGTCAAACGCCATCGCGAACGCCGACCGATTTTTTCACGCTACCAGATTGAAGAACAGATCGACACCTTATCACGCAACCAGATCCCCCTGCCTTCCGGTGGCTCAATCGTCATCGACCCGACCGAAGCACTGGTTGCCATTGATGTCAATTCCGGAAAAATGTCGAGTGAAAGTGGTATCGAAGCGACCGCGAGCAAAACCAACCTGGAAGCAGCGACAGAAGTTGGCCGCCAACTGCGTCTGCGTGACTTGGGTGGGCTGATCGTTATCGATTTCATCGACATGCGCGATCGCAAACATATCCGCGAGATTGAGCAGGAAATACGCAAAGCCCTGAAAAACGACAAAGCACGGGTGTCTGTCGGCAGAATCAGCCAATTTGGCCTGCTTGAAATGAGTCGCCAACGCATCAAGCCGGTATTAAGTGTCGGCGCCTATCAGGAATGCCCCCACTGTCATGGTCTTGGCCGCATCAAGAGTATTGAAGCCCAGGCAGTGTCCTTTCTGCGCCAGGCGCATACGGCTGCCGCCAAGGGGCAAATCGGTCACATCGAAGCACGTGTCCCCTACGAGGTTGCCAACTATCTGCTGAATCAGAAACGCAACACCATTACCCAGCTGGAAATTCTTCTCGGCCTCAAGGTCACGATCCTCGGTCAGTCAGACTTACTCCCCGGCGAGCTCCACCTGGAAAGCTTCAAGCGGGAAAAAGACACCAGTGACGACACAAAAAGCATGCCGATCTCCCATGCCAACCAGATCGAAATGGCTCTGTCTGAAGCATTACTTGAGGACCAACAAGCTGAGGGCGGCACCGCTACAGATCCTGGATTGGCCCCTGATGAACAAACAAGTGCAGCAGAAGTCGTTGACGAGGTCGATTCCACACCAGCTACGGAAAATGCTGAAACACCTTCTCCGGCAAAAAAACGCCGCCGTAGACGGCGCAAAAAACCAGCAGCGAAAACCACTGCAACAACGAGTGAAGAAGCTCCAGCCACCAGCCCAGTTGCCGCGCCGGAAACCTCAGCCACGACAGAGCAACAACCAACTGAAACCGTTGGAGAAATGGCCACTGCTAGCCAGCCTGCCATGCCCCTGGCCACTACCCCGGCAACAACTGAGGCTGCAACAACTGA
>CAZMFD010000037.1:0-10171 GCA_964565445.1 uncultured Geobacteraceae bacterium | reverse complement strand
GCAACAACTGAGGCTGCAACAACTGAAGCAGCAAAACCCAAACGCCGTTCACGCCGTCCCCGCAAGACAACAGCTAAAAATGAGACTCATGCCCAACATACGGAATCTGACGTTCCAGCTGTCGATACAACCAGTCCGGTGGCAGAGATAACAGCTGACTCACCACCATCGGCGCCGGAAACGGATGACAGCGGGGACAAACCAGCGCGACCGACACGCAAAAGACCGGCAAGAAAGAACCGGGCGGCGGCTGCCGCCAATGCCGAGGCACCACCTGAAGCGGCTGTGGCAGACCAGAACCCTCAGGCTGGAGAGAACCCTGTGCCTACGGAGAATTTTATAGATAATCCGGAACCGGCAAAAAAACCTGTGCGCAAGCCCAGGCAACGTGCTGCTAAAAGCCCTGTACCAGTAGCCGCGGAAACCCCAGGACAAATAAGCGCAGATGCTGATGCTGACAAACCAGCCCCGCAACGACCCCGCCGGAGCCGCAAAACCACGCCGAGAACAACAGCAAAGAACAAAGAAAACGCTACAGATACGTCAAACAAAAAGGAAGTAGCTGCTGAAGCGGCCGAGGATAATACCGCCATTAAAAAAGATGAGGCTGAACAGGGACAAGCACCACCGGAGGGCACAGCAGCAACCAAAACGCCTCAGCGCCGGCGCCGTACCAAGCCGGCCAAGACGTCAGCAGAGACGGCTTCGACAACGTCTGACGTGCAGACGCAAGAGCCCTGAAAGCTCGGAACGCTTCAGCTTGACCCTTCCGGCACCAGACATTCCTGGGACAGGACCTGCAACTCGGCAGTAGTACGCTCAAACAGTGCGATCTGATCTTCCATCTGCTGATGACGGTTGGATTTTTTCTGCAAGGCAATGTCCATCGCTGCCCGGGTTGCGGTAATGACCTTGTCAAGTTGCTCATCGAGCTCAAAGCCATAACGCCGAAAACTCTCATCAAGTCCACGCCTTAAAGCCCAGTTCAGCTGTTCGGTATTTTCGTTCAGGAGTTTTTGCGTTTGCTCGCGCAGTCGTTGTACGGTGCGCCGATGACGGAAGCGCCGGGTCATCAGTTTGCGGGAAATTTTTTGGCCGATGGGGTCCATATCTGAGATAAATAGATCCTGACTCCAGCTCGGCGGCTCAAAATGGGCATAAACCTTCTTTACCAGTGGCGCATGGTAAGGAACATTAAAAAGTTCCGCAGCTGCCTTGCGAACCCGTTCGATTAATTGCTCACAGCGTTCCTGATGCAGAGAAAGGATCTCTGTCGCCTGACGCCTGATGTCATCATCAACCCGGCGCAGCACCGGGGCAAAAAACGCCGGCACCTGGGCAGCAACAATAGTACGCACCTGCCGTTCCAACTCTTCGGTATCGGCAACTGCCTGGATCACCCCTTCAACCTTCGGCATGACCTGCTGTTTGGCTGCTGCCCGCAGCGCCTCAATCTGTTGGCTCAAGGCTGTGACAATGCGTTTCAGATCGCCGGCAAGAACGTCAGCCGAAGCCTGCTTCTCACGCTCGATAGCGGGCAGGATCTCCTGAAATTGGGCAATCCGGTTTTTCAGGTCGACCTCCGGCAAACGCAACGCCTCGAGGGACAACTGCAAGTACATAATCTGGGTATTGAGTTGATCCTTGACCCGGCGGCGCAACGACAATTCAAGGGTCTGCTGCTTCTCGCGGGCGAAAAAATCAATCAAGTTCTGTTCCACCTGACGCATGCCACTGCTTTTCCACAGATCCATGTCCTGTTTCAGCCTGGCGGTCAGGCCGCTTCTGGCGGAGATGGGCAATACCTGTGGAGATCCGTCAAAAAGGGGCTTGAGCTGATCAGCAAGGAAAGTCAAAGAAGCAAACTTCTCCTGCTCATCAAGAAAATCGACTTTATTCAAAAGAAAAAAGGTTCGCGGCAGTAGCTCACGTACTTCGCGCAGGTAGGTGATTTCAGCTTCAGTTATCGGTGGATCAGGAGACACCAGAAACAGCGCAGCATCACA
This sequence comes from uncultured Geobacteraceae bacterium, assembly GCA_964565445.1. GTDB lineage: Bacteria > Desulfobacterota > Desulfuromonadia > Desulfuromonadales > Geopsychrobacteraceae > Pelovirga. The sequence continues at coordinate 8,165 of CAZMFD010000037.1, read as the reverse complement.
GTGTGGCAGAATTTGATAAGCGACTTCAGTATTGTGCCGGAAAGTTGATCCAATCCCCGGGGTATCAACCAGCACCACTCCTTGCTTAAGAATCGCCGCCGGATGACCAATCTCAACCCGCTCTACCTGACGATGGTTATCGGGATTTCCTGCTTCGGTGATGTAGGCCTGCAAAAAATCACCAAAACTCCCACCTTCTTCCGGTTCAAAGGTCACGGGATTGGTCTGACTGTCAAAAAACACTTTAGCCGTTAGGGAATCGGCGGCGTGAATAAAGGTCGGGATCGCGGTGACGGGCAGAATATCCGTTGGTAGCAGGTCGGCCCCAAGCAGGGCGTTTAAAAAGGTGCTTTTACCACGCTTGAACTGCCCAAGCACCGCCAACCGGAAGGCTCCTTCTTCCTGGCGTGCCCGCAACGCCAGCAGAGGAGCCTCTTCAGCGTGCTGCTCCGGGTCAATAGGAGCAAGAGCGGCAAGGGTACGATCAATGATCGCGTCAAGAGTCATATTTGCATCTGATGTCATAACCGAGAAACTCTTCACAATAAAGATTTTAACGTGCTAAAAAACTCAAATCAAGCTGAACAAAAAGGCAGTCACTACAGACATTGAAACGATTTTTCAGCGTAAATCTAGCACAGAAAAGCATGGGCCGAAAGATGAATGGCGGCAGCAGGATCACCCCTGTTGCCGACGCAGGAACAAAATTACAGCGCCATCACCGCCATACTGCCGCGGAGCTCGCGCCCATTCGGCAACCTGATCACTTTTGCCGCGCTGTAAAAATTCTTCAACGGCCGAACGCAGAACCCCTTCACCTTCCGGCGAATGCAACCCTTTGCCGGTAACTACCAATAACACCTGCCAACCATGATAGCGCGCATTGGTAATAAAAGAGATCATTTTTGCCTCAACATCCTGACGCGTTGCACCGTGCAAATCGAGTGTTGCCTCAGGAACCAGAGTGCCGCGACGCAGTTGTTTCATTCGCCGTGGAGCGCTTGATGACAACCTCTCCTCATTGTTAACGCTATCAACAAAGGGGACGTTGAGGCCCTTCATCGCCGTCAAAAAAAGAGCCTGATCGCAGTCCTGCGCAATGGGCTCAATGTCAATTGGTTGCCCGTCACGATGATGATCCCCGGTCAGCTCTTCCGTACTCAGGCGCTGCACCCCAAGGCGCTCCATCTGGGTATCAAAGTCAGCTTCTTCGGCGGCAGACGACACCGGCTCGTCAGCAGGAGTCGTTGCCGGCCGCGAAGCAGGCGGCTGCCCGGCGGAAACAGTAAACCCCTTCAGCGAGCCAAAGGGGTTGTTGGAGTGTTTGCTGGTGACGGATTTTGTTTTTTTGTTCCTGGCCATTTCTTGCTACCTGAGTACCTGCTTGCGGCGTCCGGTGAGTGCCTTGGTCTGTTTCTTGATGATCGAGCCCTGCTTCTCAAGATGGAACTGATACCAGGCGTCACCAAATCCCTTCATTTTCATCTTCTTGCCGGCTTCGAGCAAAGCCACATTCTCACTCAGACGTTCATCTCCGCCGGTTTTCTTGATCCCCTTCTGTAACACCTCAATCGCCTTGTTGCGTTCCCCGATCTGCTCCAGACAATAAGCATAAAGAGCGTAAATCATCGGCTCTTTTTTGTTTCCGGTCATGGCTTTATCAAAGGTTGCGTGCATCTTATTGCGCTTGTTTTTTTTCATGTAACTGATCCCCAGCATCGCCATGCTGACCCAGTTACGTACGAAACCTTTTTCCAGGTAAGGAAGAGCCTCATTAAACTCGCGCTTAAGGTAGTGGATACTGCCGATCTGGGAATAGATCTGGGGCTTGACATAAAACTGCCAGGCACCGTACTTCATCCCCTCCTGTAGCGATTTGATCGCGCGATCACCTCGATTAGCGAGCACATCTTTTTGTGCCGACTGCATCAGCACGCCAACTTTTTTCATCACAATGCGGGTAATCAGAATAAATATCGCAAGAAAAACCAGTGTCGAAACGGCCATGGCAATCCAGGTACTATCGGTCACAAAGCGCAACATCAAAGCGGTAGTAAAAATTGATGCGGTAATCGAAATCAGCAAATTCAACATGGCCTGAAGATCCTTCTGGTAAAAAATTTCGGACGTAAAATACGGCGATAGGACAGCGGAAAAAACCGCGAAATTCTTATAGCAATCCGGTTGCTAAAAGTCAAAATAAAGGATGGTTTGTGCTGACATAAAGAACTGACAGCGTCAACCCTGTCGGCCTGCAGGAACCAGCAGAGTGAGTTTCTGGCCGGGGCGTAAAATATGCTCACGGGTCAGATCATTCCACTGGCGGATCTGGTCGGCATTGACAGCGAAGCGGCGACCAATCCCCCACAGGGTATCGCCGCGCACAACCTGGTAGATTACCTCGGCCGGCGGTTGTGTTGATTTGCCGGTCTGGCGGGCCACGCGGCTTGATGGTTGAGAAACCAGCAACACCTGGCCCGGCCGCAGCATATTACTCCACCCCAGGGTGTTCCAAACGCGCAGCTGTTTTTCCGTTACCTCGAAGCGTCTGCCAATCGACCAGAGGCTGTCACCTGGCTGCACAGTATAGCTGCGCCTCCGACTGCGGACATAGCTGTCCGCTAAAGATTCCACCGGGCGCTGGGTGAAGCCTTCCCGCAACGGTAAAATCAGATCGCGGCCAAGCTGCAGGGCACGTGGATTACTGATATTGTTCAGCGCAATAATATCATCAACCTGAATCTGGTAACGCTTTGCCAACAACAGCAGAGTGTCGCCGGACTTGATCTGATGGCGGTGATAGCGGACGCGCTGATCGGCAGGCAGATCAGCATACAACTGCTGGAACTTCTCTGCTGTTCCTACCGGTACCCGCACCTGATAATCGGTGACTCCCGGCGGTGTTGACCAGCGTTTCAAGGCCGGATTGAGGTCCTTAATCGTCTGATAACCGGCTCCGCTTAATTCAGCGATTATTTCCAGATCGGTCTGGGTTGCAACAACAACCACTTCGTAATCGATGGGATCTGCCGGCTTAAGGCCGACAAATCCATAAGTTTCCGGATCACTAATCAGATGCAGGGCTGCCAGCAGCTTGGGAACATATTCTACGGTTTCAGTTCTCAGCACATTGCCATCGGCCAGATCCCAGAAATCACGGCTGTCGCTGGCACGAATCGCCTGGGAGACGCGACCCGGGCCGGCATTATAGGCAGCAACAGCCAGGTACCAGTCACCATCAAAACGTTTATGCAGATCCTTTAAAAATCTCGCGGCGGCCCGGGTTGAATGTTCGAGGTCAAGACGATCATCCTGCCACCAGTCATTTTTCAAGCCGTACATCCGCCCGGTACTTTCAATAAATTGCCAGGGGCCGGCTGCATGGGCCCAACTGTAGGCACGCATGTTGAAGCCGGACTCAATCATCGCCAGATAGGCCAGATCAAGGGGCACCCCCTCGCTGGCAAAGACCAGCTGCATCTTGGGGAGATAGCGTCCTGAACGCTGCAACCAGGTGATTAACGTCTGTTTTTGTCGTCCCTGATAACGATCAAGGAATGCCATTACCCGCGGATGATCACTCAGCGGAAAATCACCCACATAAGGAAGCAACGGTTGGATTTGAAGAAAATTGCCCAGAGACTCAGACAAACCCATGGAGAGTTCGTGGCCTGCAAGGATCGAATCAACCAGTAGCGGATCAGCGTCAAGAGGCTCGTCAGTTACTGCAGCAGTATCGGCTTCGCCCCTGTCCTGTTCAACCTTAACCTCAGGGATCGGGTCAGGCACTACTGAACCAAGCTGGCAGCTGATCAACCCGGGAACGAGCAAAAACAACAAAAAGAGATATCGGTACATCAACACATCATTTCCTTTATTCTGACCTCGTTGAGTGAGATGGCTGAGTCTTCGTTGGATCGGTGCTGTCCTGATCGCCGACTTCGCCAAAGGAATCGCTCAGCACTTCTTCCGGCCAGAAACGCCGCTGCATTTCATCCAGCAACGGTCCAAAACTGGCACGATCAATGGCGCACACCGGAATGGCGTTAAAACGTCGGCAAATATGAGGGAGTTCTTCTTTCGGCACCTGATCAGTTTTGTTGAACACCAGCAAGCGCTTACTTGTGCCCAGATTCAGATCATCGAGAATCTTTTCTACCGCACGAATCTGCTGCTGATAGCCCGGGTTGGACAAATCCACCAGGTGCAGCAGCAGATCGGCATCTTCAAGCTCTTCGAGGGTGGCTTTGAAAGCACCGATCAGGCTCTCAGGCAGATCGCGAATAAAGCCGACCGTGTCGGTAATGATCACTTCCCGATCCAGGGGAAAGCGCAGGCGCCTGGTCGCCGTATCGAGAGTGGCAAATAATAGATTTTCGGTAAAAACATCACTTTGTGTCAATGCATTTAATAAAGTCGATTTGCCGGCGTTGGTGTAACCGACGATCGAGACAATCGGCAGCCCGGCACGAATCCTTTTTTGACGGCGTTGAACCCGACCGCGCCCGAGCTCATCCAGCTGTTTTTCCAAACGTCTGATTTTATCGCGAATCCGCCGCCGGTCAATCTCGATCTTGGTTTCGCCCGGCCCACGGCCGCCGATCCCCCCCATCAGGCGCGACATAGCCGTGCCCTTGCCGGTAAGGCGCGGCAGAATATACCTGAGCTGGGCGAGCTCGACCTGCACCTTACCATCGCGTGATTGGGCGCGGCGGGCAAAGATGTCGAGGATCAGCTGGGTGCGATCAATCACCTTCATCTCGGTAATTTCTGAGATGGAACGAATCTGGTTCGGGCTCAGATCCTGATCAAAAACCAGCAGGGTAGCACGCTGCTGCAATGCCCGGATGATGATTTCACGCAATTTACCAGACCCCACCAGGTAGCGTGGATTGAGCTGACGCGGGCGCTGAATAACCTGATCGATCACCACCAGATTGGCAGTGCGGGCCAGTTCCTCGAGCTCTGCCATGGACGCTTCCACCGCTTCACGCCCGGTCTGGGCAACGGAGATCAACAGTGCCCGTTCGCGGCCATCGCTTAAATCGATGGTCTCGGCAACCAGCCCTTCCATTTCCTGATCAAGGGCCTGGATAAAGGCAGAAAAATCGAGGTTAAGACGGTGAAAATCGCTGAGATGGATGGTTTCGATCTGGGCTTTAGCGTCGGTCGGGAGCAGGTGCGCGTAAATCAATGCCCCCGGCAAGCCATCATCGCGCACGCCGATGGCGGCAATCAGGTCAAGGCGCAACAGCTCAAGGTCAGTGATATCGTCCTGATTGAGAGGTTCCTGCTTGAGATGGGTATGGACACAACGCAGGCCGCGCAAGCCGCTGCGGCCGAGACCAAAACGCGACAGGTCGGGGATAACAATTTCGCGATCATCGCCGACAATCACGTGATGGATGACCCCGGCACGATCGATAATCAACCCGATCTGGCGTTCGATGTCGCGCGAAAGCTCGGCAATATAGCGCGCCAGGTCGCTGCCGATCAACTCGTCTACCGGCACCTTGCGCCGATAGATGCGTTCCAGTGCCTTGATCTGACCGGCTTTCAGCCCGGTGGTTTTACCCTCAATCATCGCCGGCCGCCATAACGACCATAACGATTAAAGGCCCCGATCGGGGCCTTTACAGCAGGATCTGAGTAGCATCCGGGACTAACCGGCATTGAAATTGAACCCGGCATCAACGTAATGGATTTCTCCGGTTACCCCGGAAGCAAGGTCAGAGAGCAAGTAGAGGGTTGCCTTGCCAACATCCTCCTGGGTAACCAGCCTTTTTAGCGGTGAACGTTCTTCTGCGACCCGCAGTTTTTCCTTAAAATTGGCGATACCGGAAGCCGCCAGGGTTTTGATCGGGCCGGCAGAAACGGCGTTGACACGAATTCCCTTCTCACCCAATTCGGCTGCCAGATAGCGCACTGACGATTCAAGCGCCGCTTTGGCTACGCCCATGACATTGTATTCGGGGACGGATCGTACGGAACCAAGGTAAGTCATGGTAACAATGCTTCCCCCCGCTGTCATCGCCGGCAGGGCGCAACGGGTCATGGAGATCAGCGAGTAGGCACTGACATCGAGAGCCAGCCGGAAGCCATCGCGGCTGGTCTGGCTGAAGGGGTTTTTCAAATCCTCGCGGTTGGCATAGGCAACCGCATGAACAACAAAATCGACGGTTCCCCAAGCTTGTTTCAAATGGTCAAAAACGGCGACCATCTCTTCTTCATTCTGCACATCACAGGAGAGAACAATGGTGGAATCCAAACTCTCCGCCAACGGCCGCACGCGCTTTTCCAACGCCCCGTTGAGATAGGTAAAGGCCAGTTCAGCACCCGCAGCGCGAAGCTGCTGGGCAATCCCCCAGGCAATACTTTTATCATTGGCAACACCAAATACAACTCCACGCTTTCCAGCCATCAATCCCATATTTAAATCTCCCTGAGGGTAATTTATCCGCTAAATACAAACGCTATTTTTAACAAAAGAACCACCATAAGGCAAGTTATGATGCGATCAGCAGGTCACTTGTTTTTTTTCATCGTAACACTACCCTTCCAGGTAGTGCTTCGGCTAGACTGATAAACGCATAAAAACCAACACATCTATTCATTGCATGTAGAAGGAGACCATCCATGGCGAAAACCCTATATGACAAACTCTGGGACGCCCACCTTGTCAATCACGATGAAAACGGCACCAGCCTGCTTTATATCGATCGCCAATTGCTCCACGAAGTCACCTCGCCGCAAGCCTTCGAGGGGCTGCGCCTGGCGGATCGTCAACCCTGGCGCACGGATGCCAACCTCGCGGTGCCTGATCACAACGTGCCGACCAAAGATCGCGCTGCCGGCATCAGTGACCCGATTTCACGGCTGCAGATTGAAACCCTGGAAAAAAACTGCCGAGATTTCGATATTACCCTATTTGCCATGGATGATCCGCGCCAGGGTATCGTTCACGTCATTGGCCCGGAACAGGGGGCAACCCTGCCCGGCATGACGATCGTCTGTGGCGATTCCCACACCGCTACCCACGGTGCTTTTGGCGCGCTGGCCTTCGGTATCGGCACGTCCGAGGTTGAACATGTGCTGGCAACCCAGTGCCTGATCCAGAAAAAATCCAAATCAATGCTGATAGAAGTCAATGGTGAATTACCACCGGGACTGACGGCAAAAGATATCGTCCTGGCAATCATCGGCCGCATCGGCACTGCCGGCGGCACCGGCTACACCATCGAATATGGCGGCTCGACCATCCGCAGCCTGTCGATGGAGGGGCGGATGACCATCTGCAACATGAGTATCGAAGCCGGCGCACGAGCCGGTCTGATCGCCGTTGATCAGACCACCATCGACTATATCAAGGGACGCCCTTTTTCTCCTACCGGCTCCCGGTGGGATCAGGCCGCCAAAGCCTGGCAGGAATTACGCAGTGATTCCGATGCCGAGTTTGATCGCATCGTCCGCATCGATGCTCGCGATCTGCAACCCCAGATCAGCTGGGGCACCTCGCCGGAAATGGTGGTTACCATTGACGCCTGTGTCCCTGATCCGCAAAACGAACCGGATCCGGTTAAGCGTGAAGGGATGCTCAACGCCCTGACCTACATGGGCCTGACCCCCGGAACCCCGATGACCGCTATCCACCCTGAAATCATCTTCATCGGCTCCTGTACCAATGGTCGTATCGAGGACCTGCGTGCGGTTGCCGCTGTGGTCAAAGGACGCAAGGTCGCTGACTCCATCAAGCAGGCGCTGATTGTTCCCGGGTCGGGACTGGTCAAACAACAGGCGGAAGCCGAAGGGCTCGATAAGATCCTGATTGACGCCGGCTTTGAATGGCGCGAACCCGGCTGCTCCATGTGTCTGGCCATGAATAACGACCGCCTGAAACCGGGCGAACGTTGCGCGTCGACCTCAAATCGCAATTTTGAGGGGCGCCAGGGGCAAGGAGGCCGCACCCACCTGGTCAGCCCTGCCATGGCCGCCGCTGCTGCGGTGACCGGTCACTTTATCGATGTTCGCCAACTGGAGGTGCTGGCATGAAACCTTTTACAACCTTTACCGGCATTGTTGCCCCCCTCGATCGCTCCAACATCGATACCGATGCGATCATTCCCAAGCAATTTCTCAAATCGATCAAGCGCACCGGCTTCGGCCCC
>CAZMFD010000036.1:0-27945 GCA_964565445.1 uncultured Geobacteraceae bacterium | reverse complement strand
CTGCTCCATCCCGCGACACGAGCACTGGAAAATAATCTCAGGGCCAGCAAATGTCAAGAGAAAAAAGCGGAGGAAAAGCGGCTCGACACCGTCACCATCAGCGCGAGTGGCGGGTCACCAAGCCCTCAATCTGCTCTTTGTCAAGGATGATCTGGCGTGCAACTCCGGCAGTATCAGAATCTGCGTACGGTCCGATACGTACCCGATACCAGATCCCGCGCTCACCCAAATCCGCTTCAGCAAGAAAAGCCGGGTAGCCCTTGTCGAGCAGGCGCTGTCGCAACGAAGCAGCATCCGCCGCGGAGCCAAAAGAACCGACCTGCACGACATGGCTGCCCTGCGCTGTGACCGCGGGCAAGACCGGGTCGGCAGGCGCCTGAGCAGCGGCAGAGGAGGCCTGTTGTTGCTGCGCTGGTGGCTCCGGCACTGCCGGAGCCGGTGTTTGTGTCCCGCTGCCGGTGACAACAATCGGTTGATCTGCCAGCTCCAGCGGTGGCACAGTGGCTTGCGTCCGGATTTCCTCAGCCGGAGGTTGATTGATGCCACTGCCTAACGGGGAGGAATCACGAATCAGGTCATCATAAAAACTCAGCCGCGCATTTTCCACAACCGTATCAATAAGCGCACCCTTTTCAGCCCCCGGATTTTCTCCCGGGGCCGGAGCAGGAACCGCCACCGGCGGAGCTGCCGGAACCTGGACGACCCTTACCTCTTCCTGCTGGTCCCTGACTTGCTGGGCGAAGTCACGTTCAGCACCACGCCGCCCGGTTGTTACCCCGAGGACGAAGCTGAGTAACGAGGCCAGCAACAGCAGCGCCAGAATAACGATAGTCTGGCGCTTTTCCAAGCGTCTTTGGGTACGGGTTTTGTTTTCAGTCTGCATCATTTACTCCCTTGTCGCGAGACCCCTTCTTTACATCTGCTCCGGTGCCGATACCCCGAGCAACCTTAAGGCGTTGGCGAGGATGATCCGTACGGCGTTAACCAGATACAAACGGGCACTTGTGGTCTGCGGATCTTCATCCAGCACCCGATGGCGATTATAATAACTATGGAGTTGTGCCGCGAGATCCTGCAGATAAAAGACCAAACGATGGGGCTCACAGTGCAAAGCGGCGCCCTCGACGGCCTCAGGAAAACGCGACAGCTGTCTGATCAGAGCAATTTCTTCAGCGTGGGTCAAGTGCGAAAAGTCAAACTGTGCCAGGGATGGCACCACCATGCCGACCTCGGCAGCATTGCGATTGATACTGCAGATCCGCGCATGAGCGTACTGCACATAATATACCGGATTATCGCTGCTGTTCTGCTTGGCCAACTCGAGATCAAAATCAAGCTGACTGTCACAACGACGCATCAAAAAGAAAAACCGACAAGCATCCCGTCCGACTTCATCAACCACGTCGCGCAGGGTAATAAAATTTCCTGAGCGCTTGCCCATGACATACGGCTGACCATCGCGCAACAGATTGACCATCTGGATCAGCAGCACTTCGAGGGCCGCAGCAGGCAGACCAAAACCCTTGAGCATCGCTTTCATGCGCGGAATATAACCGTGATGATCGGCACCCCAGACATCAATGACCCGGTCAAAACCGCGATCAAATTTTTCCAGATGATAAGCAACATCAGAGGCGAAATAGGTATAGCTGCCATCCGACTTGATCAGTACGCGGTTTTTGTCATCGCCAAAATCAGTAGTGCGCAACCACAGGGCACCCTCTTCTTCATAGGTCAGCCCTTTTTCCTTAAGGCGCCCGAGCTCCTGCTCAACCATATTACGATCGTAAAGGCTTTGTTCGCTATACCAGTTGTCAAACTCGATACCAAAGGCTCTAAGATCGCTGTCAATCCATTGTAAAATCTGCTCTACCCCGAAGCGGGTACAACAGTTGATGGCGTCATCATCGTTGAGATCGGTAAGCTCCCCCTGTTCCTGCCGCAAGCGCGCCGCCAGCTCGATAATATAGGCGGCTTGATAACCGTCCTCAGGAAAATCAATAATCTGCCCCTGCAATTCGCGCAAGCGCAGCAGGATCGAACGACCCAACGTCTGTACCTGATTACCGGCATCGTTGATATAATATTCACGCTGCACCTCAAACCCGGCGGCGGCTAGAATTGAGGCCAGTGCATCGCCGACCACCGCACCACGGCCATGACCGATATGCAGTGGGCCAGTCGGATTGGCACTGACAAACTCGACCTGAACCTTGACCCCGGCACCGATCTGGGAACGTCCGAAGGTGCCCTGTTCGGCATAAATGCGATGGAGAACGGTCGCCCAGTAGCTCGCCGCAAGGCGGAAGTTAATGAATCCCGGCCCGGCAATATCGACTGCATCAAACAGGGCATTCGCACGCAAAGCAGTCACCAGAATCTCAGCAATCTGACGGGGAGCCTTGCTCTCAGGGCGCGCCAGCGTCATCGCCAGGTTGCTCGCGTAATCGCCATGTTCCGGGTTTTTCGGCACCTCAAGCTGAATTTCAGCAGGAAATTCCCCAGAGGTCAGAGTTCCCTGCTGATAACAGTTTTCCAGCACCTGTTTGAGCGCTGAGCGGATATCATTCTTAATCACTTACTGCCTCTTTCTTTGTGAGTTTCCGTCGGGACAAAATAGATCAGCTCCCCATCGCGCACCATCCCCAAGCGCGTACGGGCCAGCTGTTCCCAGTAGTCCCGGTCATTATTAAGCCGTTCAATCTCCTGACGCAAATCCTGCTGCTGCACCTGCATCTGTTCCAGTTGTTGCTGCAATTCCTGTTGCTGGCGCTGCGCCTGAACGATCCGCAGAACGCCACGATTACCAAACACTGCATAGGCAGCCATCAGTAAGATGAGCAGCAGCAGGACAAGTGTCAGCAGATTATTCCTGCCGGACAACCCCGATTCATGTTCTGATCCCAAGCGTCTCCCCATTTATAGCGTCTCTGTTATCGACCAGCGCACAGGTTCTCAAACTAATCCACTAAGATCAACCCCGGTGCCTAACCATCTATTAGCCCCCGCCCAAACCACCACTGAAGCCGCCAACCGAACCGATGCCGAGCATGCTGAAGGTCAACATAAATGATTGTTCACCATCGGTGCGCTCACGCAGGGTCAACAGCAGACTCCAGCATTGGCGGCGATATTCGATACCGATCCGTTCCTCAAGGCGATCGTGGGTGAAAAAATCATAGCGCTGCTGATAAGTCAGATAAATCGGCTGCAAAAAACTTAAGCCCAGATTGATTTCACCATAGTCAAGGTCGGTGCGGCGGTCAATATTGTAACGCAGGCGCAGATAGTTCTCCGAGCGATCGGCGAGCTGGCCCTCGACCAGCAACTCTTTCAGATCGTTGGTGCGCGAATCAACAATCACATCTGCTCCCAGGCGCAAGTGCGCCAAAGGCAGCAGGGTCAACTGAGCTCGGGCCTCACCGAAACCCTTATCGACCTCGTCCTTATTCAAATGCTGCAGCAGCGACAGGCGCAGGTAGAGCCAGTCGCGATAGTGGCGGCGCCCATTCTCTTCGTCCAGGCGGGCCCGCAGACGCTGCACCAGAGCATACTCAACACGGTTCTTGGGAGCGATCCGGTCAAATGAGTCAAATCGTGGGATGTGCTGTTGATCTTTTTCCGGAACATAATCATAGACAACTTCCGGATTGATGGCATGACGCACCCGTCCGGAAACACCAAAGGGTAGATTAAAAATGCGTTGCAATGGCGGCGTTGAAATCCGGGTTGTGATCTCAAGAATACCCTGTTCTTCGGTGGCTGACTCCTGGTCAAGATCCCAGTAATATCTTTGCCGATAGGCCACCGTGGGGTTAACGCTCAGCAGATTAAACAGGCGCGGATTCATGCTTAATGCCGGGCGCAGCATCAGGCGCTGCCCGGTCATCCCTTCACGCCGCCAGAAATGAGTGTACTCAGAACCCCACTCATAAGCCAGAGGAGTCCTACCGATGGTACTGCGGGCAATATTGAAATTGATCCGTGGCAACATCTGCAGGGTCGTACGCTGATCGGTCTCAAGGTTTTTGGTATATTGCAACAGACCAACCAGATTCGCGCGCTGCCAGTTACGGCTCAGGGAAAAGGTTGATTGTACCTGATCACGATTGTAGTCCCCGGCAACCTCACCAAAATCCTTAAAGTATTCGTCATCATTCACATACAGCGCATCAGCCACCATGCGTATCTGGCCCGGCAGGGTTCCGGTATGGATCCATTCAAGGGCATAACGCTCTTCGTCGATCCGCTCATCATCAACCTCTTGCACGTCGATATGATAGGCGCGCGCCTCACCGGCATTGTCACGACCAAAAACGTAACGGTATTCCATCCCCTTACCGACCCCCATCTTCGACAGGTAATCAAGATAAAAGGTGGCATCCTGATTGACCCCGAGCACCTGGTAGTAGGCAGCGCCGTAGCTGAATCCACGTTTTTTGGAGTAACCTGCAGAAGGGATCAGCAAGCCCGATTCACGCTCGGTTTTAGCCGGATAAATCATGTAGGGGAAATACAGGGTGGGAATATCCTTGAGATAAAAAACCATATGGCGAGCGCGCGCATACCCACCTAGAGTAACATCAATATGACCGGCACCAAACTTCCAGTCCGGCACCGCACCATCACAGGTGGTAAAGGTGCCGGAAGTTATCCGATAGTCGTCTTCCCCAAGCTGTTCGATGCTGCTGCCACGAACATGGAGGTTTTCCTCCAGCAGATAAAAATAACCCTGGTCAACGCGGCCGGTTCCGGCATCCAGATTGTAACAGGCGGTGGAACCCGTCAAGATTTCCGTCGGCGAAAGAAACTGAACATTACCAGCGGCTTCGACCTCACCGGTGGCGCGACTCCAGCTCATCTGCTCAGCTGACACCTCAAGTTCGCCCTGATTCAAGTGGACATCGCCGCTGGCCTGATAAAGTTGTGCCTCATGGTCATAACGCAGTTCATCTGCTTCGAGATAGACGGGTTCTCCCATAACGATCACGCGACTGCGTGCCTCTACGCTCGTGGCAAAAGAAAAGCAGATCAGCAACAACAGAACCAGATGGCGAATCAACATAAATAATATCCAAAAGGGAGCCGGATCAGCGCATAATCGCTGTGACATCCGTCCGGGCAACCACCTGTTCACGAATAGCGGCCACCAGAAACAAGGATCCGGCAACCAGAATCAATTCATCAGCGGCACGTGACTGTCTGGCCGCCTGCAAGGCGGCAGGCGGCTCGGCAAAGCCACGAACGGCGACATTATGCTCTGCAGCGTGCTCACATATAAGTTTAATATCCGCAGGATCCTCAACCGGCGGTTGGGTCGCGTAGAGACATTGACAGAATGGCAGCAACTGATCAAGCATGGGCAGTACCTGCTTATCGGTTTTACAGCCGAAGATCAAGTGCACTCCATGCAGATTTTGCTGTTGCAGATACGCAGCAAGAATCGCCGCTCCGGCCTGATTATGGGCACCATCAAGGAGCAGTTGCTGCGGCAGCCACTCCAGTCGCCCCGGCCAACACACCCGCTCAAGACCCGAGCGAACGGCTGACGGCGCCAGCTCAACCCCAACCTCACGCAAATAACCGGTCGCAGCAGCAGCCAGAGCGAGATTCTGGTGTTGATGCGCGCCAGACAGAGTCGGATGAACGGCCTTCAGCTCAAAAGAATCGACCTGTACATCAAAATCTTGTGGTCGTGATTGCCACCAGTAATCGCGATCGGGGAGCAGCAGCCTGCTCCCCAACTGCTGGGTACGTTGTGCCAATACCGTCGCCGCATCCGGCAATTGACGGGCACTGATCAACGGCACACCGGGTTTGATAATTCCAGCCTTCTCGTAGGCCACCTGCGCCAGCGTTTCGCCGAGGTGGCGGGTATGGTCAAGGGCGATAGGAGTAATCAGGCACAATTCCGGAGCAACAACATTGGTGGCATCAAGGCGCCCCCCCATCCCACACTCCATAATCGCCCAGGTGACTCCATGGCGCTGGAAAGCGAGCAACGCCATGGCGGTAGTCACCTCAAAAAAGGTTGCCTGCAGCTGTTCAGCGTGGGGCCGCAATTCCCTGATCAATGTAACTGTCTCATCAAGCTCAAGCTGACGGGTATCTACCCTGATACGTTCGGTAAATTGATGCAGATGAGGTGAGGTATAGAGACCCGCAGGGATGCCGGCAGCGTGAAAAACAGCCGCCAGAGCTGCGGCCGTTGAGCCCTTTCCGTTAGTTCCGGCGATGTGCAATATTCGCAGATGTTGCTGCGGGTTGCCAACGCGATCGAGCAGCTCTGCAATGGTTTCAAGACCCAGCTTGATGCCGAAAAATCGCAGCGCATACAGATAATCAAGGCTGTCGCGATAATCTGGAAGCATCGCCTGCGATCAGCTTCTAGTGAAGATACGCAGAATCTGTGACAGGGTCTTCTTCATTTCCTGACGTTTAACAATCATATCAACCATACCGTGTTCGAGCAGATACTCAGAACGCTGAAACCCTTCCGGAAGGGTTTGGCGGATCGTCTGCTCAATAACCCGGGGGCCGGCAAAACCGATCAACGCCCGAGGTTCGGCAATATTCAAATCACCAAGCATGGCAAAGCTGGCCGTGACCCCGCCGGTGGTCGGGTCGGTCAGAACCGAGATAAAGGGGATGCCGGCGGCTTTCAGACGCGCTAGCGCCGCACTGGTTTTAGCCATCTGCATCAGCGACAGGATGCTCTCCTGCATCCGTGCGCCACCGGACGAAGAGAAGATCAACACCGGAGCCTGGGTCTCCAGACCCTTTTCAATAGCTCGCGTGATTTTTTCGCCAACCACGGAGCCCATACTCCCGCCCATAAAGGAAAAATCGAAGACGGCGACCACCACTGCCAGACCATCGAGCTGCCCTGCACCACAGATAACCGCATCACCATCACCGGCTTTTTTAACCGCAGCCTTGATCCGCTCCTTGTATTTCTTGGAATCCTTAAAATCAAGAAAGTCGATCGAGCGCATTTTGGCGTCCATTTCAACAAAGGTTCCGGCATCGATAATCAAATCGATACGTTCGCGGGCACCAATGCGAAAGTGGTAATCACACTTCGGACAAACGTTAAAGTTACGTTCAATCTCTTTGCAATAGATAATTTCCTGGCAGTTTTTACACTTGGTCCAGACCCCTTCAGGAACCTGAACATTTTTTTTCTCAACTGAAGCCGTCAACGACGTTTTCTTACGAAACCAGACCATGTTCAACCTCTTTAGTGGTTTGTGAATCTACAGATGCTATGTTTTTCAAGCATGTTCAGCGCCCAAAGTCGTCAGCTGGGAGTCACAACCTCTTGTATCTGAATTTATTTTTTGCAACCCTGTTTCAATGATTCGGTAAAGGTTGCAACCTTGTCCAACATTGTCTCATCTGTGCCATGCTCACCGATAATCCTGACCAGGGCACTGCCGACCACGACCGCGTCGGCGAATTGTGCCACGGCCTGAACATCGGCCACGGTCGTAATCCCAAAACCGACGGCCACAGGCACCTGCGCCAGAGATTTAAGCTGCACCACAGCATCGCGAATAGCCATCGGGGATACCGCCTGGGTTCCGGTCACGCCGGTCATCGACACATAATAGATATAACCTTCAGCCGCTGCTGCCAGACGCTTCGTCCGCTCCAACGGTGTGGTTGGTGCCAACAGGGTAATCAGCGGCAGCCCGGCGGCAGCGGTCGCCGGCCTGATTTCAGCCATTTCTTCGGGTGGCAGATCAACCAGCAATAAACCATCGACACCTGCCGCCACGGCATCCCGGGCAAAACGCTCGACCCCATAACGAAAAACCGGATTAAAATAACCCATCAGCACCAGCGGGATCTGCAATTCACGACGCGCCTGAGCGACAATGTCCAACACCGTCGTCAGGGTCGTACCAGCCGCCAGGGCGCGTTCGGATGAAGCCTGAATGGTCGGGCCATCAGCCATCGGATCCGAAAAAGGCACGCCCAGTTCAATTACATCAGCCCCGGCGGCAGCGAGGGTTCGAATTAACTCAAGGGTCCGCTGCGGGGAGGGATCGCCGGCCGTTATAAAGGGGATCAGGGCAGCTTCGCCACGTTTTTTCAATACATCAAAGGTATGTTGCAGACGTGACATAACATCCGTTTTCATCAAATGGCTGGTTAGACCATTAACATTGTTGACAACGACAGATCACCTTAGACGATTCTGTGCGCGGGTTTCAATCATTTTTTTGTAACTACTTATTATGACTCTGCGGTCCTGTCGGACCGCCCGTACTTCCCCCTTGTCCCGGGCTTCCCGATTTCTTGCCACGCCGTGGGCGCCGCCGCTTACGTGGATCAGCCGGCTTTTCCAGCACTGGGCGTTTTTTCTTCGGGCGCGCGCGCTTGTAGGCAAAGCAGAAGTCTTCATCTACAGGAACCGCGCTGGGAATCTTGAAGCCAAGATAATCTTCAATCTCCGGCAGCACATAGACGGTTTCTTCATCAGCAAAACTGATCGCGCGGCCAAGTTCTCCGGCTCGGGCGGTACGACCGATACGATGGACATAATCTTCACGATCCTGGGGAAGATCATAATTAATAACATGGGTCACCTGATCGACATGGATCCCGCGCGAAGCGACATCGGTGGCGACCAGATGGGTTATACTGCCGAGCTTGAACTGGTCCAGGATCCGCATCCGTTTTTTCTGCGGAATGTCCCCGGATAATACCGCGCTGGAGAGATCGTTTACCTGAAGCAGGGCATCGAGCTTTTCCGCTTCGATCTTGGTGTTGACAAAAATCATGACCCGCTCGGCATTCTTTTCTTGTTGCAGCAACCCCAGCAGCAGCGCGAATTTTTCCCGCCGGGTGACATGGTAGAGCACCTGCACAACCCCTTCAGCGGAAACCTGTTCGGGAGCAATCTCGACCCGCTCGGCCATGTTCATAAACTCATAGGCCAGCTCCATGACCTGGGGCGACAAGGTTGCCGAAAAAAGCATGGTCTGACGTTTTTCAAAAGGCGGCAACTTGCGCAACAGGTAACGCAGATCCTTAATAAAACCCATATCAAACATCCGATCGGCTTCATCAATTACCAGCGCCTCAACCTGGTCAAACGAAAAAACCCGTTGTTTGAAGTAATCAATCAAGCGTCCCGGGGTGGCAACAATAATATCGACACCATCCCGCAGGGCCTGACGCTGCTTTTCGTAATCGACACCACCAAAGATCGGCTGGATCTTGATCCCGGTATGGCGCCCGAGCAGCTCGGCATCCTGACAAATCTGGACTACCAGCTCACGGGTCGGCGCCATCACCAGAGCGCGCGGACTGGCCCCGGAAGGACGCGGATTGGCCAGTAACCGACAAAATATCGCGATCAGAAACGCAGCGGTTTTTCCGGTTCCGGTCTGAGCCTGGGCAGCGACATCTTTGCCCTGCAGGGCTAGTGGTATTGATTGCTGCTGAACCGGGGTCAACTCTTCGAACTCGGCGTCAGCGATACCCTGCAGCACTGTTGCCGGCAAATCACATTCGGTAAATCTCATTACAACTCTACCTTCATCGCTTCTGCGACCGTATTGATATCCTTGTCCCCCCGACCTGAAAGACAAACAAGGACAATTTGATCCGGACTCATGGAAGGCGCCATTTTGATCACCTGTGCGATCGCATGGGCACTTTCAAGAGCGGGAATAATCCCTTCGATCTCGGTTAATTTACGAAATGCCGCCAAGGCTTCGTCATCCGTCACGGAAACGTAGCAGGCGCGCTCAATATCATGGAGATGGGCGTGTTCAGGGCCGACACCGGGATAATCAAGGCCGGCGGAAATGGAATGGGCGTGTTGAATCTGACCGTCGGCATCCTGCAGCAGGCTGGTTTTATTGCCATGCAGGACCCCCGGCGTACCGGCACCGAGGGAAGCCGCATGTTTGCCGGTGTCGATACCAAACCCCGCCGCCTCGACCCCCAACAGGCCCACCTGGGAATCGCCAATAAAAGGGTAGAACAGGCCGATGGCATTGGAACCCCCACCGATGCAGGCCACCGCGACATCGGGCAGACGTCCTTCGGCAACCAGAATCTGCTCTTTTGACTCGGTCCCGATCACTGCCTGAAAGTCCCGGACCATCATCGGATAGGGATGCGGGCCGGCAACCGTACCGATCACGTAAAAGGTATCGCGCACGTGGGTCACCCAATGGCGTAAGGCATCGTTCATGGCATCCTTCAAGGTTGCTGTGCCACTGGTGACCCCGGTCACCTTGGCGCCAAGCAACTTCATACGAAAGACGTTCAGCGACTGCCGGCGAATATCTTCCGTCCCCATGAAGACTTCGCACTCCATACCGAACAGGGCTGCGACTGTCGCAGTCGCCACGCCGTGCTGGCCGGCACCGGTTTCAGCAATGACCTTTTTCTTGCCCATCCGCCGCGCCAGCAGAATCTGGCCAACGGTGTTGTTGACCTTATGGGCACCGGTATGGTTGAGGTCTTCGCGCTTGAGGTAAACCTTGGCCCCGCCCAACTCGGCAGTCAGGCGCTCGGCAAAATAAAGGGGGCTGGGACGACCGACATAGTTTTTGAGATAATAATCGATCTCCTGCTGAAACTCGGGGTCATTGCGGGCCTCGGTGTAAGCTTCTTCGAGTTCAAGCAATGCCGGCATCAAGGTCTCAGCAACATAACGACCGCCGTATTGTCCAAAATGCCCACCTGCGTCGGGATATTCGTAGCTCATGCCATCCTCACCTGTTCAATAAATTGGGCCACCAGGGTCTGGTCTTTGCGCCCCGGCTCCCGTTCAACACCGCTGGAAACGTCAACAGCATACGGGTTGACCAACTGAATAGCCGTGGCCACATTGGCCGGAGACAGACCGCCGGCCAGAATAAGTGGTTTATTCAGTGTAGCACGACTTACCAGTTGCCAATCAAACTGGCGTCCGGTTCCACCGTAATCGTCATCACTCCAGGCATCGAGTAACAGCGCCGCAACCGGATAGTCATCAAGATGGTCCAGCGAATGCTCATCACGTACCCGCAACGCCTTGATGACCGAATAAGGAGGATGGAGATGACACTGGGCTGCCGTTTCATCACCGTGTAACTGAATCAACTGCAGGCCAGTCTGAACCATGATCTGGTGAATTTTTACCGCCGGCAGATTAACAAACAGCCCAACGGTGGAGACAAAAGGAGGTAGCGCAGCGACAATCTGGGCAACCTCTTCTGGGGCCACATAACGCGGACTGGCAGGGTGAAAAACAAAACCAAGGGCATCCGCGCCGGCCGCCACGGCTCCTTTAGCGTCATCAATATTAGTAATGCCACAGATTTTAATACGGGTAACTGCCATCGTCTAATCAGCTCCCAGTAATTCGCGCAATTTGCCGGCAATATCGACCTCGCGCATCAAGGTTTCTCCAATCAGAAAGACGCGGGCGCCGGCCGCCTGCAGTCGCTCAATGTCAGCGCGCGTAGCAATTCCACTTTCCGCAACCGCCAGTTGGGCTTCCGGCACCAGCCCAGCCAGGGCTTCGGTGATCCCCAGATCGGTATCAAAGGTGCGCAGATCACGATTATTGATCCCGATCAGATCTACCGGTAGCTTAAGTGCCCGCTCCATTTCAGCGATATCGTGAACCTCAAGCAGGGTATCAAGACGCAAGGCCGTTGCCTGCTGCGCCAGTTCCAGCAATTGCTCGTCGTTAAGGGCCGCAGCGATCAGCAATACCGCATCGGCACCGGCGTGGCGAGCCTGATACAGTTGATAGGGGTCGATGATAAAATCCTTGCACAGTAGCGGCAAGGACACCTGCTCGCGAATCAACCCCAGATAGCGCAGATGACCATAAAAGTACTGTTGATCGGTCAGCACCGACAGACAGGTAGCGCCGCCGTTCTGATATTCTTCAGCAATGGCCAGCGGATCAAAATCAGCACGAATGACCCCTTTGGAGGGGGAACCTTTTTTTACTTCGGCGATAACCGGAGTGCCTCCCGAGGCAGCCATGGTGCGCAGTGCCCGCGCAAAACCACGCGGAATATCTTCAAGATCACCGATACGCCCGGCCAGATCAGCAAGGGATCGCTGGGCCTTAGCAGCGGCTATCTCTTCTTTTTTGGTTACTAATATCCGGTCTAATATCATCAATTCGTCATCCGTACCAAGTCAGCCAGCGCCTGTGCTGCCCGACCGTCATCAATGGCCTCGGCGGCCATGGCAATGCCATCGGGCACCGTCTCTGCCGACCCTGCCGCCAACAACGCATACGCACTGTTGAGCAGCACAATATCCCGTTGTGCGCCGGGCGTCCCGGACAAAATCGCGCGGACAATATCCGCATTGCGGGTCGCATCTCCGCCCTGCAGATCAGCCAGGGCACAGGGGGTCAGACCAAACTGTTCCGGAGTTATGGTAGATACCGTCACCCCGCTGCTGTCAATCGCAGCGATCGTCGTCGCCCCGGTGAGGGTGATTTCATCCATGCCGTCACTGCCATGGACAACATACCCTTTACGACAACCGAGGGAGAACAGCACCGCGGCCAGCTTTTCCACCAGATCAGCACGATAAACCCCCAACACCTGGCGATTGGCTCGTGCCGGATTGGTCAGGGGCCCAAGGATATTAAAGATGGTACGGATACCGATCTCCCGACGCGGTCCGATGGCATGCTTCATTGCGCCATGCAGGGCCGGGGCGAAGAGAAAGCCGACACCAATCTGGTCAATACACTGGGCCACCAGCGTCGGCGCCACATCCAGGTTGACACCAAGATGCTCCAGGACATCAGCGCTGCCACAGGCCGATGAGACACTGCGATTACCGTGTTTGGCCACCTTGACCCCACAGGCGGCAACCACCAGAGCAACGGTAGTGGAAATATTGAAACTGCGAGTCCCACTGCCGCCGGTTCCGCAGGTATCAAGGATGGTTTCACGATCAAGATTGATATCATCACGGTCCAGATCGAGGGTGGTATTCACCTCAATCGGCGTCGCTTGGGCGCGCATCACCCGCGCCGCGCCGACGATTTCCGGGATCGTCTCGCCTTTCATCCGCAGTGCCGTGATAAAAGCGCCGATCTGGGCGGCTGTTGCTTCGCCGCCCATAATCATGGTCATCACCTCGATCATCATTTCTTCAGACAGGTCTCGACCTTCGACCAGCATTCCAATCGCCTCTTTGATCATGCGGCTTTCTCCTTGCTGCTGAGCTCGAGGAAGTTGCCCAGTAAGCGCTTGCCTTCGACGGTGAGGATTGATTCAGGATGAAACTGCACCCCCCAAACCGGCTGTTTGACATGTTCAAGAGCCATAATTTCCCCTTCTGCCGTCCACGCCGTTACCTTGAGAGTTGACGGAAAGCTTTCCCGTTGTGCCAGCAGGGAATGATAACGGGTCGCGATAAACGGATTGGAGAGCCCCTGAAATAAACCACTACCGTCATGCTCAATGGGGCTGGTTTTGCCATGCATCAGACGCTGCGCCCGAACCACCTCGCCACCGTAGGCTGCAGTAATCGCCTGATGACCAAGGCAGATACCAAGAATCGGGATCTGCCCGGCAAAACGCGTAATCGCAGCAATAGAGATACCGGCCTCGGCCGGGGTACAGGGGCCAGGTGAAACAACCAAGTGGGCCGGGTCTAAGGCAGCGATCTGGTCGAGACTGATCTTGTCATTGCGGTAGACCTCAACCTCTTCCCCCAGCTCCATAAAATATTGCACCAGGTTGTAGGTAAAGGAGTCATAATTATCGATCATCAACAGCATTACATCAGTCCCATTTCACCGGCGGATATTACAGCAAGCCACGATTTGCCATTTCGATGGCACGCTTGACCCCACGTGCCTTATTAAGAGTTTCCTGATATTCCAGTTCCGGATCACTGTCGGCAACAACCCCGGCACCAGCCTGCAGATAGACCTGATCTTTTTCAATCTGGAGGGTACGGATGGCAATCGCCAGATCCATATTACCACTGAAAGAGAAGTAGCCAACCGCACCGCCATAAACTTCACGGCGCACCGTCTCGAGCTCATCAATAATCTCCATCGCCCGGATTTTGGGTGATCCGCTCAGGGTGCCGGCAGGAAAAGCGGCGCGAAATACTGCAAAACTGTCAAGTCCCGGACGCAGCCGCCCGCGCACATTGGAAACAATATGCATAACGTGGGAGTAACGCTCGGTCACCATCAGTTCGCTGACCTCAACGCTACCGGCCACCGCCACCCGGCCAAGGTCGTTGCGCCCGAGATCAACCAGCATAATATGCTCTGCCAGTTCTTTAGGGTCGGCCAGCAGTTCTTTTTCCAGCCCTTGGTCTTCTGCCACCGTCTGGCCCCGCGGGCGGGTTCCGGCGATGGGTCGCACCTCGACCTGATCCCCCTCCTTGCGCACCAGCACTTCCGGTGATGCCCCGACCACCAGCGAGTCGCCAAAACGGAGAAAATACATATAGGGAGAAGGATTGATGGTACGTAATGCGCGGTAGATATCAAATGGGTCGGACTGCAAAGGGCCACTAAAGCGTTGTGACAAAACCACCTGAAAAATATCGCCGGCGCGAATGTATTCTTTGCACTGCTCGACCGCCGCCTTGAAATCGGCGCGAGTAAAGTTGGGCACCAGCTCCGGCGCGTCGGACTCATGGATTGGCGGCTGAGAATAAACCAGCGGACGCCGCAGTTGCTCAATCAGCTGGTCAATCTGCAGCTGCGCAGCGGTGTAGGCCTGTTGCGGGTCATCGCCTTCACGCAGGTGAACATTGTAAACAACCTTCACCTTCTGGCGCATGTTATCGAAGATAATGACGCGATTAGTAATCAGGAAACAGGCATCCCAACCACCAATGCTGCGCGGATTCGAATCCGGCAGGTCCTCGATAAAGCGCACCATATCG
The DNA here is from genome assembly GCA_964565445.1 of uncultured Geobacteraceae bacterium. Classification (GTDB taxonomy): domain Bacteria; phylum Desulfobacterota; class Desulfuromonadia; order Desulfuromonadales; family Geopsychrobacteraceae; genus Pelovirga. The sequence goes on along the minus strand of CAZMFD010000036.1, from coordinate 13,044 downwards.
TAACCAAGGTAGCCAACCGCACCACCACAGAACAAGGGCAGACCAGCAACTTCGACCGGCCGATAGACCGCCATCAAGCTACGCAGATATTCCAGAGGATCTGTTACCGTACCGGATTCTTCGAGTTTATTATCAAACAGAATTTCATAATAATCAGCACGACTACGAAATACCCGCGCCGGACCGCTGCCAAGAAAGGAATAGCGGGCCCATTTTTCGCCACCTTCGATCGATTCCAGCAGAAAAGCGTTCTGGCCATCGTCAATCTTGCGAAAGGCCGACACCGGGGTTTCCATATCAGCCAGAATTTCGCGATATACGGGGATCAGGTTGCCCTGTTGCGCCAGGTGGCAAAAATCATCTTGACTGGGGAAATACATAAAAAAATCGACATCCGGTACAAGCAGGCAGTTGCCAAAAAGGATATGGCTTGAAATTCTGGGTTTTTACCATCCATGGGCAAAACAAGTCAAGACCAGCCCCCTCTTACACGCCGCCCTAACCAGGTGAAAAAACATACAGATTCAGTCAGGAGCATCATTCTGCTCAAGATAAAACACTATTTAGCTGACGACTTATCACCTATCTGAAAAAAAATACCATTTCATTTTATTTATTTCAGCTCCATTCCTTGATCAAAACATGGTTATAGAATAGCACTAGATGCTACCAATCTGCCCCAAAAAAAGACCTATTAAGTAAACATTGTTATTAAAAAAAACAACCCCAAAGAAAAAATGAATTATCACTATTATTCAATAGTTTAACTATTATAAAAAGGCGCAACCAAGAGATAGAAAAAGTACAATCTCAAAAAAAATAAAAAACCGTATTGACATAAATATAACAGCGTATTACTGTGCGCCGCAAGAGCCTCCTGGGCGAGGCCATATTTGCTAATGAAAATATTTGTTCTATTATTTTATATGCAAACGGCTTTTTTCCGAGGGTGTTCATGTCAGGCAGGGATAAAGACTCATATAATATCCGCTCCGTTGAAAACGCTCTGCACCTGCTCGAAGCACTGGCGAGTAACGGAGATCGATGCAGCCTGGCACAGCTCAGCGACAGGCTCGATATGACCAAAGCCAGCCTCTTTCGCCTGATGGCGACCTTTGAAAATATGGGCTATGTCGAACGTGGTGAGCGTTCCGGCGAGTATCAGCTCGGCATGGGTGTCTTCGAAACCAGCCAGAAACTGCTTGCCCGCATGCCCTTACTGCGCCACGCCCGTCCGGTGATGTCTCACCTGGCGCGCCAGTGTGATGAGTCTGTTTACCTGGTCGTGCGTCGCGGTCAGGATGCTCTGTTTCTGGAAATGGCCGACAACGATCAGAAGGTCAATGTCGCCCCCCTGACCAGTCATCGTTTTGCTCTTAACAGCTGTGCCCCCGGCAAGCTCCTGCTGGCTTTTTCCCAGGACTCGGCGCTGGAACCTGCGGGCACCACACCTGAGGGATCAGCATACCGGGCACAACGCTACTGTGTTGACCATGATGGACTTGGAGAAGGCAGCAGCGCCCTGGCAGTCCCCCTGTTTGAGCAGGGACAGAAACTTGCCGGGAGCCTGACGATTGTTGCCCCGACCTTCCGTATGGATGAACGTCGCATTACCAGCGAGCTGCTACCTGCCCTCAAGGCTGCCGGTGACATGATTTCGGCGCGCCTTGGCTACAACCTCTACAGCCCAGGAAGGTTGTCATGAGCAAGCAAGCTCAATCGGCATCTTTTGCGGCTTACGACCCTGTTTATGTACCTGGTTTTAAACTTGGTATTCTTCCAAGAAAGGAGGCCGCGAATTCGAGAGGTATTTTTTGAGCGACTTGCATGCTTGTTGCTCACGCTTTAACGGTTTCTGGCTGTCACTATCACAATGAATGAAGAGGAGGAAAGTAATGGAAGATCAAGCAAAAGCTTACTGGTTTGCAACACTGAAACTGATCGGCGGAATTCTGGTTGTCTGGGCGATTGTATCCTATGGCTTCGGAATCCTTTTAGCTCCGGCACTGAACAACATTTCCCTTGGGGGCTACCCCTTCGGATTCTGGTGGGCTCAGCAGGGCTCCATTTACGTCTTTATCGCGCTGATTTTTGTGTATGCAAAAATGCAAGGCAAAATTGACGTCAAATTCAACGTTAACGAAGAATAAAAGGAGGCCCCCTAATGAGTCTGACATTTTTAACCTATCTGTTCGTCGGTGCGTCTTTCGCACTTTACATTGGCATCGCCGTCTGGGCCCGTGCCGGCAGCACCAGTGATTTCTACGTTGCCGGTGGCGGTGTTCACCCGGTTATCAACGGGATGGCGACCGCAGCTGACTGGATGTCGGCAGCCTCCTTTATCTCCATGGCCGGTCTCATCGCCTACATGGGTTACGGCGGCGGCTTGTTCCTGATGGGCTGGACCGGTGGCTACGTCCTTATGGCCACCTTGCTCGCCCCGTACTTACGCAAGTTCGGTCGTTTTACCGTGCCGGCCTTCTTTGCCGATCGCTATTATTCCAAATCAGCCGCCGGCATGGCAGTTATTTGCCTGCTGGTTGCGTCGCTCACCTACATTATTGGCCAGATGACCGGTGTTGGTGTTACCTTTGCCCGTTTCCTCGGTGTTACTAATGAGATGGGAATTTACCTCGGTATGGCCATTGTTTTCAGTTATGCGGTGTTCGGCGGCATGAAGGGGATCACTTACACCCAGGTCGCTCAGTACTGCGTGCTGATCTCGGCCTACACTATTCCGGCGATCTTTATCTCCTTCCAACTCACCGGCGTGCCCATCCCGCAGTTGGGCCTTGGTGCTTCCCTGGTTGGTGAGGACATCACCCTGCTGACCAAACTGAACCAGGTCGTGACCGAGCTCGGCTTCGGTGAGTATACTACCGCGCTGCCCGGCAGCCGCCTGAACATGTTTGTTTACACTATCTCCCTGATGATCGGTACCGCCGGTCTGCCCCACGTTATCATCCGTTTCTTCACCGTTCCAACGGTTGCTGACGCCCGCTACTCTGCCGGCTGGGCCCTGGTTTTTATTGCTATTCTTTATACCACTGCCCCTGGTGTTGCTGCCATGGCCCGTTATAACCTGCACGCAACCGTCAGTCCCGAAGTATTGACCAGCGCCCCGCTGGTTGCCGAAGGTGCCGGTCTAGTTTACGAAGATCGTCCTGAGTGGATGAAACGTTGGGAAGTCACCGGCCTGCTGGCCTGGACTGACAAAAATAACGATGGGAAAATTCAGTATTATAATGACAAGTCCACAGATCCCAAATTTGCCGCAGCCGGCTGGCAGGGCAACGAACTGACGGTTAATCGCGACATCATCGTGTTGGCTAACCCGGAAATCGCCTTGTTGCCCAACTGGGTTATCGCCCTGGTTGCTGCCGGTGGTGTTGCAGCCGCGCTGTCAACGGCAGCCGGTCTGCTGCTGGCCATTTCTTCAGCGGTATCCCACGATTTGCTGAAGAAGATTTTCATACCTGACATGAGTGAAAAGAACGAACTGCTGACCGGAAAAATCTCCATGGCCCTTGCCATCGTACTCGCCGGTTATCTGGGTCTTAACCCTCCGGGCTTTGCGGCAGGAACCGTCGCCTTGGCCTTTGGTATCGCTGCATGTTCGATCTTCCCGGCCCTGATGATGGGGATCTTCAACAAGAACATGTGTAAATACGGTGCAATCTCGGGGATGGCCGTCGGCCTGTTTGTTACCCTGTTCTACGTTTTTGCCCACAAAGGAATCTTCTTCTTCAAGGGGACCGAATACCTTGGTCTGATCGGTGGGGCCAACTCCTTCTTCGGCATCACCCCGGAAGCCTTTGGTGCCATCGGTGCAGGGCTGAACTTCTTGACCGCCTACATCGTCAGCAAGGTCACTCCGCCACCGCCAGAGCATATCCAGGAGATGGTTGAGAATGTACGCACCCCACGCGGCTCATCAGCGGTATCGGGAGCCCACTAATATTAACCTGAACTTTAGTTACAATCTGTAATATTCATGCCCCGCCGGTTACGCCGGTGGGGCTTTTTTTAAAAGAAGGTTGCCAATTCAGGGCTGTTCAGGTACAAACCTTTATTCTGTCCCTTAAGCATCAATGTTTTTTTCATCTGGAGTTGGTCAATGGAGTTAGTTTTCGATGCTACAACAGTTATCACCTGGCTGTTGTTTCTGGCCCTGTTTCCCCTGGCATTTTTCTGGCTGCGGCGGGCCAAACGCATTTTAATCGACAAAAATTATTCCGAAGTCGCCCTCAAGCGTGGCTTGCCGCCGCAGAATCCGGCAAAGTTTGCCCTGATTGCCGGGCTGATTAACCTGCTGGCAGGCGGGACGGCAGCCCTGGTGGTTATCGGCCTCCCCCTTTACATCGCCACCGGCATTGAGCTTGGCCCCTTTGCCAACTACGAAAACTGGAGCGCCATCGGCGGAGTCACCATCTGGTCGAAACTGATGGCTGACTTTATCCTGAGCCGCTATGCCCACCCCTTTCAGTTCGGTAAAAAAAAGGACGTTTAACTGCGCAGCAGCAGTTCTTATGTTCCCCTTCCGCTATCGTTACAATCTGTGATATTGTCCCACATCATCACCGACAGGCTTTTGCTCAAAAAGCCTGCTATCCTGTATTTTATTTCTTGACTGCCGAGTAGACATACATGGGACTTATCCAATCCTTGCGCGACACCCAGCCTTTTGATCAATTACCCGATGCGGTTTTTCAGCGCATCAGTGACTCGGCAAAAGTGCACAAATTCCCCCCGCAGATCCATATCTTCAACCAGCATGACGAACCGACCGGTTACCTCTATGTGGTCAAATCCGGATTGGTTGAAATTGTTGTGCTGGCGCCTGGCGGGGTTGAAATGACCGTTGACCTTCGCAAGGAGGGGGCTTTTTTTGGTGGCACACCGATCTTCACCGACGGCGGTTATACTGCCGGTGCACGACCGGCAACAGCAGCTGAATGTTATCTGATTCCCGGCGAACTACTCGCCGAAATTGCTGCCAACTATCCGCATATCACCGACTTTTTCAATAAAACCATCTACTCCCGGGTGCGCAATCTGTACTCGGATATGGTCAACGAGCATGCGCGCAACACCCTGACCCAGGTTGAAGCCTACCCGTTTAAAAAACGGCTCTCGGAAATCATGTCCGCTCCGGCGGAAACCTGTGCCCTTGACACCCCCATTCCAGAAATTGCCCGGCAGATGACGGTTCGCGGGACCGGCGCGGTCCTGGTCTGTGACGCCAACAAACAGCTGACCGGCATTGTCACCGAACGCGATCTCGTGTCCAAGGTTCTAGCTCGCCAGATGGCAAATTGCAAAACTGCCACCGCCGCCGAAGTCATGACTCCCAGTCCTCGTAGCATGAGCCCTGAAACCTTCATGTATGAGGCGACCACCTTCATGATGGCTCACAAAACCAAACATATTCCGATCCTTGACCGCAACACCATTGTCGGTATCGTCACCCTCCAGGACCTGATGAAGTACCGCAGCCAGAAATCGATGCTGCTGGTTGGCAACATCAACAAGGCACGTACCATCGAAGACCTGATTATCGCCCGCTCGGAAATTGTCAAGGTGGCGCGGGCGCTGATGGGAGAATCCCGCTCTCATGTCGAAACAATCGAGATTATCTCCTATATTCACCACCGCATTATCCGGCGCTGCTATGAGATTGTTCTCGAGGATGCCAAACGCCACGGACTGACACCACCGGACATCCGTTTCTGTTTCTTTATCATGGGCAGTGGTGGTCGCAAAGAGATGCTGCTCGGTCCGGACCAGGACAACGGGTTGATTTATGAAGACTTCCCTGACGAGCAGGCTGAAGAAGTTGAAGCTTTTTTCGCTCCAATTTCCACAAAACTGGTCGGCGCTCTGGCCCGTATCGGCTATCCACGCTGCAAGGGCAAGGTGATGGCCGACAACCCGATCTGGCGTGGACGTTTGAACGAGTGGAAAAAACGGATTGCCGACTGGATCAAGGTGCCGGAACCACAAAAAGTCCGCTACTCAACGATTTTTTTCGATTTTATGCCGATTGCCGGTGAAGCTACCCTGTGCCAGGATCTGCGCGATATTGTCCACCGCCATATCAAGGAGCACCCAATCTTTCTCTATCACATGATGGAACTTGACTTTAAACACAAGGTTCCGCTGAGTTTGATTGGCCGCTTTACTACCAGCCGTGAAAAGGAACACAAAGGCACCCTGTCGGTCAAAGAGGCCGGCAGTATCTTCATCGTCGACTGCGTGCGCATGTTTCTGCTTGAGCAGCAGATTGATGCCACGACCACCAGCGAGCGCATCGACGAACTGGTCAAACTGAAAATTTTCACCGGCGAAACCGCTGAACATATTAAGGCTGCGTTTGAAGCCTTTACCTTCTTGCGTTTACGTAACGAAATTTTTATGATTGATCAGGGTAAGTTCCCCTCGCATTTTCTGAACCCACATGAGTTGTCGAAAAACGAGCAGGATCTCCTCAAGGAGGCCTTCCGGGTTGCCGGCAAGTTACAGGATTCAACCAAACGCCATTTTTCCAGACAGATCGGTTGATGTTGTTGTCCACTTCACTTTAGTTATAACTGTGACGGGATCGTGACCCATGCAACCCGCTGACAATCTGGATCCTGCGTCTTCGCGCAGAATGACACAGAGGTAAATTTCTGGAATAGAGCCTGCCGTCATTCTGGGCGTAGCCAAGCGCAGTCGCGGAATCCTCACAGCATCTACACAAACCCGTTAATTAACAAAAAAGGCAAATGATTCTTTACAACGGTTCCCTGTCAAGCTACCATTAGCGCACCTTTATTGAGTTGTGCCCCACCATCTATTGCCCCGCCGCGATGAGGCCCTATGGACAGAGAGCAGCAACTGCGTTCTTACTGGAAAGAAACTCTCAGGTATATTTTTATTTTATTGTCTGTCTGGTTTACCGTATCCTGCCTGTTTGGCGTTATACTGGTCGAACATCTTGATCGCTTCAACCTCTTCGGCTTCCCTTTAGGCTTCTGGTTCGCCAATCAAGGCTCCCTGTTCATCTTCTGTATTCTGATTCTCGTCTATGTGCGCTTGATGAATCGCCTTGATCAAAAATACGATGTCTATGAAGACTGATGACGTCGCAAAAATTCGCCAACTGCGGCGTTGCTGTACTTTCTCGGCAAGGATCAAGACTAATCCCGGCACCGGGCGAAAGGATCTTTCGTCATGAGCATACTGGCCTGGACCTGGACCCTGGTTTCCATCACCTTTTTTCTCTATATCGCCATCTCCCTTTACGCCCGTAGCACCTCCACCAGTGACTTCTATGCTGCCGATCGATCGCTGCACCCGATTATGAATGGTATGGCGACCGGTGCTGACTGGATGTCGGCAGCCTCCTTTCTCTCCATGGCTGGACTCATCTCCTTTATGGGGCGCGACGGATCCATGTACCTGATGGGGTGGACCGGCGGCTATGTGCTGCTGGCCATGCTGATAGCTCCCTACCTGCGCAAATACGGGCGTTATACGGTACCAGAGTTTATCGGCGATCGCTATTATTCCCTGTTTGCTAAAATCCTTGCGGTGCTTTGTGCCATCCTCATCTCGTTTACCTATATTGCCGGGCAGATGCGCGGGGTTGGTGTCGTCTTTTCGCACTTTCTGGAGGTGCCGATCAATACCGGTGTGGTCATCGGCATGTTCGTGGTTTTTTTCTACGCTGTGATCGGTGGCATGAAAGGCATCACTTACACCCAGGTTGCCCAGTACTGCATTTTAATTGTTGCGTACATGATCCCTGCGATCTTTATCTCTATTATGATAACCGGCAATCCGGTTCCTTTCTTTGGGATCGGCAGCACCGTCAGTGCCGATGGTGCTGCCATTCTCGGTGATTCCAGTGCCCAGGGCCGCCATCTGCTGGCGGTATTGAATGATCTACACACTGATCTGGGGTTTGCCGAATTCACATCCGGCATCCGCCCCAAAATTGATGTGCTCTGCGTAGTAATCGCCCTGATGCTTGGCACGGCAGGGCTACCACATGTTATTATCCGTTTTTTTACCGTTCCGAGAATCCGCGATGCTCGATCTTCTGCGGGGTGGGCGCTGATTTTTATTGTCCTGTTGTACGCGAGTGCTCCTGCCGTGGCAATCTTTGCCCGCACCAACTTCATCAACAGCATCCACAATGTTCACTATGAAAAGGCTCCTGCCTGGTTTAAAAGTGCAGAGACAAGCGGACTTGCCGCCTGGGTAGACAAAAATGGCGATGGCCGTATTCAATATGGCCCCGGAGATGCTATTGAAGGCAAGCCCAAACAGATCGGCCATGTGGGGGCCTTTGGCCAGCAAACGGTTAAAAATTCTCCAACGGATAACAGTAACGAAGTTTATATCGATCGCGACATTATCGTTCTCGCCAACCCGGAGATTGCTCAATTGCCTAACTGGGTGATTGCCCTGGTCGCTGCCGGCGCCCTGGCTGCTGCCATGTCAACCGCAGCAGGGCTGCTGCTGGTGATTGCCTCAGCCATTTCCCACGACTTGCTCAAAGGCATCCTGATGCCGAGCATGTCAGAAAAGGGAGAGCTGTTGTGGGCACGCTGTGGTGCCGCCGGAGCTGTTGTTGTCGCCGGACTGTTCGGCATCTTCCCCTTAGGATACGTCGCCCAGGTCGTTGCCTTTGCTTTTGGCCTTGCTGCCTCGACTTTTTTTCCGGTCATTCTGATGGGGATTTTCAGCAAACGGGTCAATGTGTACGGGGCGGTAAGCGGCATGCTCGGAGGTGTTCTGTTTACCACGGCCTACATCGGCTACTTTACCCTATTTAATCCGGAGCGGAACACGGCAGAGCATTGGTTGTTCGGTATTTCACCGGAAGGGATTGGCGCTGTCGGTATGCTGATCAACTTTATCCTGTTAATTGTTGTCTCACGTTTCACCCCGCCGCCGCCACAGGAAGTTCAGCATCAGGTTGAGAATCTGCGCTATCCGGTTGACCGCGACCGCGGGGAAACCAGGATTGCCAGCAAAACCCGGCGCGTCTACTAATCTGCACGCCGTAGGGGAAACCCTGCAAAAAGCCCCTGAGAACCAGCGTCCCCAGGGGCTTTTTGATGAACATAGCTGTTTTTCAAGAGGCTACAGCAGGCTCTTCACGGCCTCGAGCGCTGCTACATAATCCGGTTCGGCGGTCACTTCAGGAACCAGTTCAACGTACGCAACCTTGTCGTTGGCATCAATAACAAACACAGCCCGGGCCAACAGCTTGAGATCTTTGAGCAATACACCATAATTCAACCCAAAAGAACGATCCTGATAATCGGACAAGCTCTTGACCTTGTCGATCCCGGCATTGCCGCACCAGCGTTTCTGAGCAAAAGGCAGATCAACACTGATGGTATAAACCACAACAGCGTCGGGCAGCGCCGCGGCATCCTGATTGAACTTGCGGGTCATGGCGTCACATACCGGGGTATCGAGAGATGGCACAACGGTCATCAGGCGAATTTTTCCCGCATCTGTGGCCAGAGTGACAGGCTGAAGGCCGTTATCAACAACACGAAAGTCAGGAGCGAGGTCACCCACTTTAATTTCCGGCCCCAACAGGGTCGCAGGGTTTCCTTTAAATTCTACGGCTCCTTCACGTTCCAAATCTGTATTCATTATGTTTCTCCTTTACTTCTTTTTTGACGGATTAAGGGCATTGGGTGGCACAATCATCACCGGACGGTGAGACTTACGCAGAATCTTCTCCGCGACACTGCCAAGAAAAGCATATTCGAGTCGCCCTTTACTGTGGCTACCGATAACGATCAAATCAGCATCTATACTGTCGGCCATGGTCAAAATCATCGGTACCGGGTCACCGTGATGAACTTCGACCTTGGGCGGATGGGCAACCTCTTCCTCCATATATTCGGATTCTTCAAGAATGAGTTCATGAAGTTGTTTGCGGGTCTGCTCAGCCAGTTCCGCCTCATTCTCCTTGTTGAACTTGGCCAATTTGTCAGCCCCCATCGCCAGCGACACCATGTTCATTACCGAGGCATCGACGGTCGGCATGACATGGAGAACATGAATCTGGGCGTGAAACTTACAACCAAGCTCAAGGGCATAACGGATGACTCGGGCAGAATCTTTCCCGAGATCCCGGGCAACCAGGATATTCTTCATTCTGACTTCCATTGGCATCGACCTCCCTTAAAAATCCGCAGGCAAAAAACTCTAGGTGCTTACGCGACGAAAACATGAGCCCCTTCCATCTATTCCAAAAAAACATTCAGCATCAAGCAGAAACCAACTGCTCCTGTTCCCTTTTTCTGCGCCGCGCCTGGACTAGCCAGACCAGCACCAGTACCGCAATGGTTGGAATGTAAACAATTTCTTTTGGCGGTGGATGGGTCGGTACCTGCAGATTGAGAATTTCCTGATCGAAATCAATACCGGCCCGCGAAGCAATACTGGCAAAAGCAACAAAATCAACAAACACACGTCCGTCATCTTCCACCCGTGTTTCCAGGCCAACAGCAGCTAAACGTTCTTCCCCGGTCGCTTCATCGCCGATCGGCAACATGATCGCCTTAGTATACTCTTTACCACTCAAACGCTCACCATGTAAGGTCAAGCGCAGAGAACTGCCTGGATCCATATCGCCGACCCAGGCGGCAATCTCTGTGGCTGGTTCTTCCATCAACGGCGGGAAAAACTCATCCCAGATCAGTCCGGGCCGGAACAGCAGTAGCGCCACCAGCAGCAGCGCGCCCGTCTCCCAGAGGCGATTACGGGTCAGCATGAATCCCTGGGTGGCGGCAGCAAACGACAACATGGCCAAAAGTGCTGTGATAATAACAATCAACAGATGAAACCAGCCAGTCAGACCGATCAGCAGCAGCTGGGTATTAAAGATAAACATGAATGGCAGCACCGCGGTGCGGATATCGTAAATAAACCCTTGAATACCGGTCATGATAGGGTCACCACCGGAGATGCCGGCCGCGGCAAAAGCAGCCAGACCCACCGGCGGGGTATCATCGGCAAGGATGCCAAAATAAAAGACAAACAAGTGAACAGCGATCAGGGGAACAATCAAACCGTTCTGGGCACCAAGTTCGACAATAACCGGTGCCATCAGGGTGGAAACGACAATATAGTTGGCGGTGGTCGGCAGTCCCATTCCCAGCAACAGACTGATGACCGCAGTAAAGATCAAAATCAGCATCAGATTACCGCCGGAAATAAATTCCACAAATTCGGTCATCACCAGACCGATACCGGTCAGGGTCACGGTTCCGACAACAATACCGGCGGCAGCGGTAGCAACGCCAATGCCGATCATATTGCGCGCGCCGGCAACCAGTCCCTTAATCAGATCCATGGCACCGGTTTTAAATGAAAAATATTCGCCCCTTTGCTTGCGCAGCAAACCTTTAATCGGCCGCTGAGTCAGCAGGATAAAGATCATCAGCATGGTTGCCCAATAGGCAGACAGGGCCGGAGAAAGGCGCTCCACCACCAGACACCACATCAGCACAACGATCGGCAATAGGAAATAGAGGCCCGCCTGGGTGGTTTCGCGTAGCGGTGGCAATTCGGAAATTTCGGTCGTATATTCGAGCTCAGGAACCCGACATGCCACCCACAGCAGCCCCAGATACGCCGCGGCCAACAGAACAATGACAATATAAAAGGCAGCGTCACCGGTAACAACCTTGATCCAACCCAGACCATAATAGGTCAACCCACCGATGATTATAATTCCCAAAAAGACCATCACAAATGAAATCAGGCGACTGGTAAGGGTTCGGGTGATGGTTCGTGTCATCCCCTCAAGTCCCATTTTACAGGCCTCGAGGTGAACAATATAAAGCAAAGCAATATAGGAAATAATCGCCGGCAAAAAGGCATGTTTGATGACTTCGATATAGTTAATACCGACATACTCCACCATCAGAAAGGCCGCCGCACCCATGACTGGTGGCATCAACTGGCCATTGGTCGAACAGGCAACCTCAATGGCCCCGGCCTTTTCCTTTTTAAAACCGACCTTTTTCATCAAAGGGATGGTAAAGGTACCGGTGGTCACAACATTGGCGATGGAGGATCCGGAGCAGAGTCCGGTCAGTCCCGATGCCACTACCGCGGCCTTGGCCGGCCCCCCTTTAAAGTGGCCGAGGGCGGCAAAGGAGGCCCGGATAAAATAGTTGCCGGCACCGCCTGACTCCAGCAAGGAACCAAACAGGACAAACATGAAGACCATCCCGGTGGAAACACCCAGCGCGACACCGAATACCCCTTCGGTTCCCAGCCAGTAGTGCGACATTCCCTTGGCGAGGCTGGCTCCTTTATGAGCAATAACGTCGGGCATATGCTGCCCGAAAAAAGTATAAATACAGAAGATTGCTGCCACCACCATCAACGGCGGTCCCAGAGCCCGGCGCGTCGCTTCCAGCAGCAGAATCATCCCGACAACTGACACAACCAGATCCATGGTTGTCGGACTGCCGGGACGCATCGCTAGAGAACTGTAGAAAAGATAGAGATAGCCACCGCAGAAGGATCCCACCAGAGCAAGAATCCAATCCTGAAGCGGGATATAGGAGGTCGGTGAGCGTTTAAGTGTCGGAAAAGCAGTAAAAGCAAGGAAAATAGCAAAGGCCAGATGAATCGAGCGCGCTTGAGTGTCATTAAGGACAAAGATATTCAACAGAAACGGCAGAGGAGATGCGTACCAGAGTTGAAACAGGGTCCAGACTAACGGCACAAAAAAGAGAACTTTTTTAGGAAAAGCACCGGCCGGGTTTCGTGCCCCCCCTTCAGTTTCGGCCATCACTTTTTTGAGTTTATCGTCAATACTGCTGGTCGTTTTAGTGTCACTCATGATCATGGCCCTTCACTCGGTCAAGCACCGGGTGCTCACCCAAAAAACGAATGTATACGGATTAATTCTATAGATGTCCCCAACTGTCCAACTGATAGTAAACGATCGGATCACTGAAAAAAAATGCACCGCCTTAAGCGGTGCATTCACAGTTCAATAAATGAATATTA
>CAZMFD010000035.1:0-31441 GCA_964565445.1 uncultured Geobacteraceae bacterium | reverse complement strand
CGAATCCCGATAGTGCAACGAATCCCGATAGTGCAACAAAACAAAAGCCCCACCGCTTTCGCGATGAGGCTTATTGTTTTGGCGTCCCCAGGGGGATTCGAACCCCCGTCGCCGCCGTGAAAGGGCGGTGTCCTGGGCCAGGCTAGACGATAGGGACTTGAAACTTCAAGCCCCTGCGGGAAATGACCCCGCAGGTACTACTGTGTAATGGTGAGCCGGACTGGGATCGAACCAGTGACCATCTGATTAAAAGTCAGATGCTCTACCAACTGAGCTACCGGCCCGTAGCAACGGAAAGCTTTTATACGTGAATCGCCACAGAGCGTCAACCCTTTTCCACTACTTTTTTGCGAAGGGGTTACTGCGCTGCAGGGTCTGGTCGCGGCGTGGGCCGACAGATACCAGAACCACCGGGCAGTCGGTCCACTTTTCGATCTGGTTGACATAATCGCGAACCTGGCGAGGCAAGTCCTGGTAGTTGTTCAGTTCGCTGATATCTGACTGCCAGCCGGGAATTTCTTCATAAATCGGTGTGCAGGCGCTTAAGACATCGAGATCCTGGGGGAACTCCTCGATAATCTGTTCGCCGTGACGATAGGCAGTACAGACTTTGATGGTGTCGAGTTCGCTCAGTACGTCCATTTTGGTCAGGGCGATGCCGGTCAGGCCATTGGTGCGGACGGCTTCACGCAGGGCGACAATATCGAGCCAGCCGGTACGGCGCGGGCGACCGGTGGTGGCGCCGAATTCGTTGCCGGCAGCGCGCAGGGTTTGGCCCATTTCGTCGTCGAGTTCGGTGGGGAAGGGGCCTTCGCCAACCCGGGTCACATAGGCTTTGGAGATGCCGATGATTTCGTCAATAACCTGGGGTCCGAGACCGGTACCGGTGCAGGCTCCGGCTGCAATGGTCGAGGACGAGGTTACGTAAGGATAGGTGCCATGGTCAATGTCGAGCAGACTGCCCTGCGCCCCCTCAAACAAGATGTTTTCGCCATTTTTGATCGCCTGGTCGAGGGTCGTCGAGGCGCGGCCGAGATAAACCCGCAGGCGTTCGGCATAGCCCAGATATTCTTCAACGATGGCCTCTTCATTCAGGGGTTCTTCGCCAAGATATTTTTCGAGGAAGAAGTTTTTTTCCGGTAACAGCTCTTTGAGTTTGCGGCGGAAGGTCTCAGGCTTGAGTAGGTCAGCAAAGCGGATGCCGCGGCGCCCGACCTTGTCTTCGTAAGTAGGGCCGATGCCGCGCCCGGTGGTGCCGATTTTCTTGGCGCCGGATTTAACTTCACGAGCGATGTCAATCCTCTTGTGGTAAGGCATGATGATGTTGACTGCGCCATCGACCATCAATTGCTGATCATCCTGGAGGTAGCCGCGTTTCTTGAGCTTGTCGATCTCTTCAAGAAAGACCTTGGGATCAAGAACCACGCCGTTGCCGATGATGCAACGCTTGCTTTGATGCAGGATGCCGGAGGGGATCAGATGGAGAACGGTTTTTTCGTCACCCACTACCAGGGTATGGCCGGCATTGTTGCCGCCCTGAAAACGTACGACATTCTGGACGTATTCAGTATAAATATCGACTACTTTGCCTTTGCCTTCGTCGCCCCACTGGGCGCCGACGATAATCATGTTGGCCATAGGTTCCTGCTCGCTCCTGTTGTGCCGGTGCGGTGATACTGCCGGCAATGGGTAAACTCACTATAAGGTGAAATCCGGATCTTGAATCTGTTCCCAGTTGATACGGCTGCGGCTTGAGTCAGCCAGCGAGATCAGTTCGATATCACGATCTTCGCTAGCAATAACTGCCACGTAACGGTAATTCATCTGGCGTGCATAAACAAGGGTTTCGTCAATCTGGCGGTTGATAATGTCACGCGCTACTGAATAACCGCGTTGGCGTAACCGTTGTGCAAGTTTCTGTGCTGGACGCAGATTGTCGCCGGTAGAGTAGACCAGCAGGTCGGTACCGGGAGCAATGGTCTCATCGAGATTTTTATCAAGAGCAAAAAGCAGATGAAGCAGGCTGAAGGTGAAACCGGTTGCCGGCACATCGAGACCATACTGGGCCATCAGGGTATTATAGCGACCACCACTGCAGATACTACGTCCAAGTCCGGGAAGGAACCCCTGGAAGGTCATACCGGTGTGATAGTTCAGCCCGCGCAGTTCACCAAGGTCGATGGTGACATGGTCGCTGACGCCGTAGCTTTCAAGAACATCAAGGATGTCTGCAAGGTTATCCAGCGCGCGGCGGGAGCGGTCGTTGCTGACTGCTTGTTCGGCGTGCTCAAGGACTTCACGGCCACCAAAGAGCCGCGGCAAGGCCAGGATCTCGGTTCGGGCGCGGTCGCTGATGCTGGTGTTTTCGAGGAGCAGATCAAGTTCGGAGCTGTCTTTGCGCAGGATCGCATCGGCCACCTGCTCAGCCTGGTGACGATCAACGGGGAGCCCGTTCATGACGCCGCGGAAGAACTCCATCTGACCGATATCAACGGTAAAACCCTCGGCACCAACGGCAATCAGGGCTTCAATGGTCATGGCGATCATTTCGGCGTCAGCTTCGGGGCTATCGAGCCCGATCAGTTCAACGCCGGACTGAAAAATATCGCGATCCTTACCGGCCTGCTGTTCGGTATGGCGCAGGACCCGGCCGTTGTAGCACAGGCGCAAAGGCAACAGCATCTGGCTCATGCGGGTAGCGGCAATCCGGGCAATCTGGGCGGTCATGTCCGGCGGAAAAGCGAGAAGGCGATTACTCTGACGGTCATCAAGACGAAACGCACGCTCGCGCAGACCTTCGCCCAAGCCGCGTTCCAACACGTCAAGAAATTCCAGTTGCGGCGGAATGACCGGATGAAATCCCCAGGCGGAATAGACCTTGCGTAATTGCTGTTGCAGGAATTCCAGTTTGGCAGCTTTCAGGGGAAGAAAGTCGCGAACCCCTTTGGGAAGGTCGGATTCTTGAGGTGGATCAGAAAAGCGCATGAACTAAAGCTCCGCTAGGGCACCTTGAGTGTTCCCATGGGTCGGGGACGTGGCACCATCGTCATCTGTTTTTGCCGAACGCGGCAATTTAGCAACAGTCTCCCCGCTATGTCAAGGTGT
Organism: uncultured Geobacteraceae bacterium; assembly: GCA_964565445.1. GTDB lineage: Bacteria > Desulfobacterota > Desulfuromonadia > Desulfuromonadales > Geopsychrobacteraceae > Pelovirga. Next base: position 28,336 of record CAZMFD010000035.1, on the reverse strand, counting down.
CGCCACCCGACAAAATGGGGTGTTGAGGGAGCCTGCCCACCGCCCAATATGAGGTTGTCTCTGTCTCTGGTGCCGCAGTGGTGGAAATTAGTGCCGGTTTTTGGGTTTCACGTACCAACGCATCCCTGCTGCGCCTGCTATCTTCAGTTTGCAGGTGAATTATCAGGCCGCACCGGTTTCGTGTTGCAGGTAGTCGATGAGCAGGCGGACTCCGAAGCCGCTGCCGCCGCGGGGGATGCCGGCTCTACCCTTGTCCTCCCAGGCCATGCCGGCGATATCCAGGTGCGCCCAGTTGTACTGGTCGGCAAATTTCTGCAGGAAGGCGGCGGCGGTGATGGTGCCGGCCGGGCGACCACCGGTGTTTTTTACATCGGCGAAATCGCTCTTGATCTGGCTGGCGTATTCTTCCCACAACGGGAGCTGCCACAGGCGTTCGCCACTGCGCTGTCCGGCTTTAAGGAGTTTATCGATCAGTTTGTCATCGTTACCGAGAACCGCCGCCGCCTGATTGCCGAGGGCGATGATGCAGGCGCCGGTCAGGGTGGCCAGATCGATGACCACCCGGGGTTTGTAGCGCGCTACATAGGTCAGGGCATCAGCAAGGATGAGGCGTCCTTCGGCATCGGTATTGAGTACCTCAATTGTCTTGCCCGACAGGGAGGTGAGGATGTCCCCCGGGCGGATGGCGTTGCCCGATGGCATGTTTTCCACCGCCGGAACCACAGCAATCAGGTTGATGGGCAGTTCCAGACGGGCGGCGGTCAGCATGGTACCGATTACGGTTGCCGCACCGCCCATGTCCATCTTCATCTCATCCATCTTATCCGCAGGTTTAAGGGAGATACCGCCGGTATCGAAAGTCACACCCTTGCCGACCAATGCCAGCGGGGCACTGCCTTTAGGATCACCGGCATACTCAAGCACAATCAGATACGGTGGGCGGGTGCTGCCCTGGGCGACACCGAGCAGCGCACCGCAGCCCAACTGTTGTAACCGCACTTGATCGAGCAGATGGGCTTTGATGCCGTTTTTTTCAGCCATGGCTACAGCTTGCATGGCGAGAAATTCCGGCGACTTCAGGTTGCCGGGGGCGTTTACCAGATCGCGTGCCAGGTGAACGCCGGCACAGATAGCTTCAGCTCGGGCGGCACCGCGCTGCAACAGGGGGAGGCTCTTAGCATTGGCGGCCAGCAGGACAATCTGTTCCAGTGGTTTTGCCGTGTCGGGGGTGGGGCTTTGGTAGCGCTGATACTGGTAGTTGGCCAACAGTATCCCTTCGACAATCGCTTGTGCCTGCTGTTCTGCTGTTGTTTTCTGGATAGGCAGATCACTCAGGCTGAGGGCGGCCTTACTGATTTTTTTTTGTTTGAGTACGACCACCGCGCTGCTGGCGGCCTGACGTAATTTGTCCACAGATGCGTCACTTGCTTTGCCAATCCCGACCAGTAAAATTCGGCCGGGGCCCCTCGTGTCGGGGCCATGGAGCAGGAGGGTTTCTGCGTGGCGACCACGAAATTCATTGTTGCGCTGTGCTGTGGTGACCAGTTTGCCCAAATGTTCATCCAGTTGGGCAAGAAGTTGAGGGCTTGTTTGTCCTTCCGGGGTAAAGAAAATAAGGCAGGGACTGGTCATCGTGGCGTTCTTTTTTTTGATCAGAATCTTCATTGCAACGGCTCCGTACGGTTATCGGTTATTCATTATTGTCGATGTAAAAGGGTTAGCGGACGCTTTGCTTGACTCGAAGAGAAGATAGTCAACAGCCCTTTTCCAGTTGCTTGATGGTGTTCATGACTGCAGAAACCCCTTGTTCCAGTGAATCATAACAGATTTCCAGATGGTGCTGGGGCTTGGTGTGCAGATAGAGGGGATCATAGTAGTCCTGCATCAGCCGGGCTATCAGCAGGGGCCAGTTTTCAGCGTCAAGTAATTGCTGGAGCTGGTCGACAGATTTGTTGCCCAGGCGCTCGCGCAGGGAATTAAGCGCGCGCGCAATCGCTGGGTGGAGCTGCTCCAGATCGGGATAGTCAGCAAGAATAACCTCGGTCCGTAGTGCCATTGAAGTGGTGAGCCAGAGGCTGGTCTGTTGCTGCATCGCCCGATGAAAACGTGGCGGGACAGCGCGGCGGCCGATATGGCGACTTTCGCCTTCGGTAATCAGGTAAGGACTCTCACGCAGCTCATCGATCCGGTCCCAGAGGCGCGCCTCGAATTGTTTCTGACCAGGCTGCTCGTCCAGCCCCAGACCACCAAAAGCGCTGCCACGGTGATTGGCGATTTTTTCCAGATCGATCACTGGCTGTCCCTGCTCTTCCAGGTGTTGCAGGATGCGGGTCTTGCCGATACCGGTCAGGCCGCGGAGTACATAGATTTTCGGCCACTGATATTCGTCAAAATAGTCGCAGATCATGCGCCGGAAGGTTTTATGGCCGCCAACGAGTTGGCGTGCGGGAATTCCTGCCAGGTTCAGGAAACTGGTCATGGCCAGGGAACGCATGCCGCCACGCCAGCAGAAAATAATCACCGGGAGGGTTGAAACGCCCCGGGCCGCTTCGATTTGGGCGACAAAGTCAGGGATTTTGGGAGCGGCGATGATCACACCACGGCGCCGCGCAGTCAATTTCCCTTGTTGCTTGTAGAGGGTGCCGATCTCGGCACGCTCATCGTTACTGAACAGGGGGATATTGATAGCGCCGGGGATACTTGCTTCGACATATTCTGCCGGAGAGCGAACATCAACCAATAGCGCCCGTTGGTGGCGGTATTTAAGTGTTGCTTCGAGATCGATGGTTTCCTGCATTACGGTGCTCCAGGAGGTGTACTGCGCCGGGTTGTGTATCCGGAGCGACGGAGGTCGGGGCAACTATGGGGACGAAAAGTGAAGGATGTCAAGAAAAAGGTTGACAGTATCCGTTATGAGGGATAAGTTACGAAGTTCTGACGCGGGATGGAGCAGGCTGGTAGCTCGTCGGGCTCATAACCCGAAGGTCGGGGGTTCAAATCCCTCTCCCGCAACCAAATAAAAACAAGAGGCCACTGGATCAATTGATTCGGCGGCCTCTTTTTTTTATGGGCGGCTGCCCGCCGTTGCCGGCTATTTCCCGGTACTGTCTGTCGTGCCGTTATTTTCTCTGGCGCGAAGCCAGCGATTAAAACGCTCTCGTGGACCTTGTGGGAGAATTCGTTCAAAGACTTTGCGATCGTGCAGGTAAAGACAGTGGCGGACAATAGTATAGGGGCTGAAGGTGTTGTCCGGATTGGCAGCCATGAAGAGGTTACGATATTCCTTGACCGTTTTCAGGTTGTTGACCAGCGCCTGGTGTAGATCTGAGCGTTTGAAACGATGATCCAGGGAGAGGATATCCTGAACAAAGTTGTCAACCTTGTAGTCCTGAAATTCAAAATCCCTGAAAAAATGCCCGGCAACGCGCAAGAAGTTAAAAGCGTTGATGGTTTTGCCATTAATGGATTGTGCTTCTTCTGTTTCCTCATCGCTGGTTATGCTCTCGCTTAAGGGGGCTGCTGTTGCCGCCTCCATCAGTTCACTGGTAGCGTTGCGAATTTCCTTGAATTCGCGGTCTGCCAGTTCAAACAGCGCCGAGAGAACATTGATGCGGCGCTTGAGGTTGTTAGGAATCGATTTTTTGTATTTGATCTTGTGGTCAAGAACGCTCCAGGTATCCTGAATCAGCGAGCGAATCTGAACTTCAAATGGACAGTTGGCAATATCATCACGATTGAGGGTTGCTGTGCCGGCCGCCAGATCCATGTGGAGGCCCTTGTAGCCAAAAAGATCTTCGGTGCCTTCCATCGCAGCAATCTTGTCGGTGACGTCGATGATGTTGAAATGTTCCTTGAGGGTTTCAGAAACCAGGGCGACCTGGTCCTCGTAGAGGCAGATAATGCGAATGCCGATCAGGTCACTTAGATAGTCTTTGATGGTATAGGCATGACCTTCGGTTTCGAGTCTCCCTTGATATTTGCGCTGAAACTTTTTAATGCACTCGTCCTGGTCTTTGACGCGCCCTTCGATTTTGGTCACTTCGCCCAGATTTGACTGTTTGATCAGTGTTTCTATTGTGCTGATGTAGTGATTTTTAATATTTTCAAGATCGCACTGGTTTTGTGCGTAAAATTCTCGAAAAAGGTTCTTTTCCAGTTCGAAGTCTAAAGAGGCCAATGGTCTGATCCTGTTGCTGTAGAGTTAGAAATTTGAGGTTCTGTAGATGTAGGGTCTGTTAGCCTTAAAGAAGATTGTTCTACTTCAACTGACAATATAACCTGTTTTGCTGATTGCTGGGAGAATGGACGGACATTTTGTGCTTGCGACCTTGCAGGTTAAGGATGGACGCGCTTCAATCGGCAAGGGGGAGTAGGGTGCCTGAAGGAAAAGGGCCAAAACCAGACAAAAAAAAGGCCCCGTAAACGGGGCCTTTTGGCGGATGCAAATGTGAATCAGATTCTTTGCACGTTGGCCGATTGAGGGCCCTTCTGGCCTTGGGTCACGTCAAAACGAACGCGATCACCTTCGGCAAGAGACTTGAAGCCGTCGCCCTGGATCTGTGAGAAGTGAACGAACACGTCCGGTCCGTTATCCTGCTCGATGAAGCCAAAACCCTTAGAATCGTTAAACCACTTTACTGTACCTTCTGCCATTTTTTTCTCTCCATGTTCCTTCGCGGGAACTTTATAGTGTTTGTGTCCTTATTTTTCGCCAATAAAAAACACGCACCCTTTATTAAGGTCTGCGTGTTCTGATCCGTATGACAATTGTTGTCGGGCGAAAAGAATAATCCACAAACGTGTTAAGTTGTCGGGAAAACTAGCACGACCGGGAGTGTTGATGCAAGTAAAAAAGGTATTATTTTTTATGTGGTGCTTAGATTAATGCAATTAGGGGAGATGGGGGCGACAATTGATCGGGTGGTCGGGGGTCAGTTGGTTCAGTCTGTGTCCTGATGGCTAACGCATAATCCTGTTCTATTGAGGGGCAGGGCAACTCTAAAAAGTGGCGGAAATTTGCCGATGATGGCTAATATCCGCCAAATAACAGGTAGTTCTGGTGGGGCCCGAAAATAAATTGATTGCAATGCAAATCCGCCTCTACTACACTCTCCAAACTTAAATCCAGGAGCAATTGCGAACTGGCACCTGGATTGCTTAGCGACAGAGCGTCAATTTTAAATTGCGTTCTAAAACCAGCACAAGGAGGAAAAAGTATGTCACGATTCAAAAAGTTTGCTGCAGGATTAACCGTATCAATGTTTGTTATGGCCATGGTGATTGCGGTCTGTGCGGTTCCGGCGCCAGCCAATGCTGATGGCCATATGGACCGTAGCGACTGGCCTGAGAGCTTTACTGTGGGCACTGCGTCGCAGGGCGGCACCTATTTTGCCTATGGCTCGGGCTGGGCGAATCTTGTCGCCAAGGAGCTGGGTGTTTCCGGTGGCGGTGAAGTCACCGGTGGCCCGATGCAGAACATGGCACTGGTACATACCGGTGACGTGCAGTTTGGCATGACCACGATGGGTCCAGCCGCGGAATCGCTGGGCGGAACCAACCCGATCGCGCCTGGCCTGAAAATGAACAACGCCTGCGCGATGTTTCCGATGTACCAGACCCCATTTTCGGTGACCGCGCTGTCGTCGTCAGGTATCACCTCCATCGCGGACATCCCGGATGGTGCACGCATCGGTTTTGGTCCGGCAGGATCGACATCAGACACCTACTTCCCACGCATGATGGAAGAACTTGGTGTGAAGTTCGACCGTCGCAATGGCGGCTGGTCCGACCTTGGCAGCCAGCTCCAGGATGGTCTGCTTGACGTCATCGCCTTTGCCGCCGGCATCCCCGTTCCGGCCGTATCCCAGCTTGAGGTGCAGACCGACGTGAACATCATTGAGTTCACCGAGGAAGAGCAGGCCGCTATTATGGAAGCCTTCCCGGTCTCTGCCTTCGAGATTCCGGCGAATACCTATTCCACCCTCAATGAACCGGCTCGCTCTGTCGCGATGTGGAACTTCGCCATCGCCAAATGCGACCTGCCGACAAGCTTTGTCAATGCCGCCGTTGATGTGGTGATGTCCGACAATGCACGGATGGTGAACATTCACCGTGCCGCGCGCTCCACGCTGCCAGAGAACTGGGACAAGAACAAGGTCCTTCAGTGGCATCCAGGTGCCGCCCAGTGGTTCAAGGAAAACGCTGGTGCAGATATTCCCGACAGTATGATCTACGGCAAGTAAACAGTAAACCCAATGGGGCGGCGCGACAGGCTGTGCGCTGCCCCAGTTTTTTACCTCCCGCGCATCGTCGATATGGTGTGATGGAGGAGGTACGGTTTTCATTCTAACACGAAGCGCTGACGCGAAGGCCAAGGCGGCTTTGGTATAGAGCATGGAGGTGTAATGGTTCAGGATTCAACACAAGCGGACGAGGCCGTGATTGCTGAGGGCATCGACGAAGAGCCGATCGAAAGCAACCGCCGTATATTCACCGGCTGGCGGATGAATATCGTCGCGAGCTTTGCAGCACTCTATGCGATGTTCCACATGGCGGCGCTGAACGGTTTGTCGATCTATTACTATACTGGTATCACCGTGCCGCTGCTGCCGCAATTCCCCATGGAGACCTGGAACTTCCGCATCGTCCACATCGCCGGCGCGTTGGCCCTGGGCTTTGTTGTCTATAACGCGATGACGTTCTCGGAAAAGGACGACACCCCCAAACGTGGCCCTTGGGACAAGATCGCCTATCTGCTGTTTTTACCTGCGGTGCTGGCGGTAGGTGCCGGCTTCTGGTTCGCCCACACCATCGCCTCTGGCACCTTGCCGGAAATGGGTGGCCTGATCACCTGGCCTGCTTTTGCCGGGACCCCCATTTACACTCAGGAAGTCTGGTATTTCGGTGTTCCTCTCCTGGTGGCGACTCTGGGCGGGATCGTCCTGGGTTGGCTCGAAAAGGCCCCACGGAATCGTTTTCGGGTCTCAGACATCCTGCTTGCCGTCTGTGGTATCGCGGTTGCGGTCTATCTGGTCGCCATCTACGGCACCGCCGCGCGCAACTCGGTCGGGACACCCTTTGTCCCCATCGGCGTCGCCTTTGCCGCGACCGCCGGATCCGCGTTGATCCTTGAACTGACCCGCCGCGTCACCGGTCTGGCGCTGGTCATCATCACCGGCATTTTCATGCTCTACACCTTCGTGGCGCATTTGCTGCCCGGCATCCTCGCCGTGCAAAGCGCCTATAGCTGGCAGCGCTTCTTCGGTAATGTCTATTCGGATGCGGGCATCCTGGGGCCAACAACGGCGGTGTCCTCGACCTATATTATTCTATTCATCATCTTCGCGGCTTTCCTGCAGGCCTCCAAGGTGGGCGATTATTTTGTGAACTTCGCTTTTGCCGCCGCCGGCCGCGCCCGTGGCGGCCCGGCCAAGGTGGCGATCTTCGCTTCGGGCCTGATGGGCATGATCAATGGCACCTCGGCAGGCAATGTGGTGGCGACCGGCTCGCTCACCATTCCGCTGATGAAAAAGGTGGGCTATCGATCGACCACCTCGGGCGCGGTCGAAGCGGCCGCCTCCACGGGCGGGCAGATCATGCCGCCGATCATGGGGGCAGGGGCCTTTATCATGGCCGAGATCACGGGCATCCCCTATCAGGAGATCGCCATCGCTGCGATCATTCCCGCGGTGCTTTATTTCGTGTCGGTCTACTTCATGGTCGACTTCGAGGCGGCTAAGCTGGGCATGCGCGGTATGAGTGAGGATGAAGTACCCAAGTTCAACAAGCTTGCGCGTCAGGTTTATCTGTTCATCCCGATCATCATCCTGATCGTCGCGCTCTTCATGGGCTATTCGGTGATCCGTGCCGGCACCTTGGCGACTGTCGCTGCGGCGGTAGTGTCATGGCTGACACCCCACAAAATGGGGCTGCGGTCGATCCTCAAGGCTTTCGAACTGGCCGGGATCATGTCGATCCAGATCATCGCGGTCTGTGCCTGTGCGGGCATCATCGTGGGGGTTATCTCGCTGACCGGTGTCGGCGCGCGGTTCTCGTCGGTGCTACTCGACCTGGCCGGTGTCAGCCAGCTTCTGGCGCTGTTCTTCGCCATGTGCATCGCGATTCTGCTGGGCATGGGCATGCCTACTACCGCGGCTTATGCGGTTGCGGCCTCGGTCGTCGCACCTGGCCTGGTGCAGCTTGGTATCCCGCTATTAACCGCGCATTTTTTCGTTTTCTACTTCGCGGTGCTTTCGGCCATCACCCCCCCCGTGGCCCTGGCCAGTTACGCTGCGGCGGGTATCTCGGGTGCAAACCCGATGGAGACGAGCTTTGCCAGCTTCAAGATCGGCATCGCCGCCTTTGTCGTCCCGTTCATGTTCTTCTACAACTCGGCGCTGTTGATGGACGGTACATGGCTAAAGATTGGCCAGACGGGCCTGACCGCGGTGTTCGGCGTGTTCCTCTTGTCCGCGGGGGTGCAGGGCTGGTTCCTTGGGCAGCGCACGGCCTGGTTCCTCCGCTTCGGCTTGGTTCTGGCGGCCCTCTTCATGATCTCGGGCGGTTTGGTGACTGACATCATCGGGATCGGGCTGACCGTGGCGATCTGGCTGGTACAGCGGGTATTCCATCCGAACCCGGACGCGGTGATCCCGGTTCGCGGCCTGGACTAACCCAAAGCACGAGCCGGGTAATGGCTTCCTCCTCCGCAAGAGGGCTCCGAGAAGGAGTACAAGCCTGAGCGGATTTATGGACACAATACAGATGCAACAAAGGCGGTAGAAATGAATCTACCGCCTTTGTTGCATCTTGTTGTGAACTGAATTTTTAGTTGCTGATTTCCAGCATTCCGTCGATCATTTCGACTAGATAGGGGATCTGAGGCTTGGTGGCGTAGCCATCGGCACCGACAAGGTCACACTTTGCTGACATCTGTTCATTGATCAACGATGAAAAAAGGATGACTTTCAGTTCCTTGAGGAGCGGGTCGTTCTTGACTTTTTTACACAGGGTGAGACCATCCATTTTGGGCATTTCGATATCGGTGATCAACAGCTGCAGGTGGTCGCGCAGGTTGGCACCGTTGTCCACTTCTTGTCTGATCTGCAGCAGGCGATCATGACATGCCTGGCCGTCAGCAAAAACCTCGAGAGAGGTGTACCCGGCGCTTTTGAGGACGCGTTCAATGCCGGCACGAATCAGGGAAGAGTCTTCTGCCATCATCAGCTTCATTTGTTCGCGGGTATGAGGACGTTCTTCCTGAAGAAGATCCTGGCGTAAATCAATTTCATAGTCCATATTGGCTTCCGGGTCGAACTCGGTAACAATATGCTCCAGATCAACAATGAGAACCTCGCGGCCGTCGATGTTGACGCTGCCGGTAAAGCGTGGACGAAACTGATCGATAAAGCTGGCCATGGGCTGCACGTCATTCCAGGAAATCCGGTGGATCTGGTTAACCCCATCAACCATAAAGCCGTTGATTCTGTTATTGAATTCACAGACCAGCACAACGCGTCGCTGTTCAGCAGCGGTGGCGCTGCCTATTTGGGTCAGATGTTTTTTCAGGTCAATCAGGGGAATCGTATTGCCGCGTAACAATAGAGTGCCGAGCATGCCGGCGCCACAGCCGGGTATTGTTGTTACCGCTTCCGGGTCAAAAGGGATGATTTCTTTAAGTTTCTGAACGTTGATACCAAAGGGTTGCGTACCAAGATAAAACTCAATAATTTCCATCTCGTTGGTGCCGGCTTCAAGGAGGATTTCGTGTTTATGCTGGATCGTCATGGGATGTCCTCAGGGCAGTGGGATAATAGTGTTAAGATTTGATCATATTAATGATATTGCTGTCAAGAATTTATCTGCGGTGGTTTTGATGGTTCAGTTGCCGGCTGTTTTTCATGTATAGTACACACGCTAACGCTGTTTTGGGGGTTGTCTCCTGGTGGCGTGGTAACCGTTGTCGTTTGTTGCGTTGGATGTTGGGGGAGATATGACCGGATTGGCACAATCACATTATCGACTGGGGATGAGTTACCTGTATGGCAAGGGGGTGGCTAAGTCTTATGTCGAAGCGATGAAATGGTTTAAGCTTGCTGCTCAGCATCAGTATCCCCGGGCTCTGTTTGTGCTCGGACGGATGTATGATCTGGGTCAGGGCACGGCAGAGAATGCTTCCGAAGCCGCACGCTACTTCCAGCAAGCTGCCGAACTGGGGTACACGCGCGCTCAGAATGCCCTTGGTCAGGCGTACATAAGGGGGCGCGGGGTTGACCAGGACTATGGTCAGGCGCTGATCTGGTTACGCAAGGCTGCTGAACAGGGCTTTTCTGATGCGCAGTATAATCTTGGCCTGATGTACGCAAAGGGGCACGGCGTTCCAAAAGATTTTCTCGAAGCACGACGTTGGTGGGCCCTGGCGGCAGAACAGGGGAACCCGAAGGTGCAGTTCACTCTGGGGCATATGTATCTGGTTGGCAAGGGGGTTAAAAAGAACTACTCCAAGGCACGGCAGTGGCTGCGTCAGGCCGCAGATCAAGGGTTGCCAACGGCGCAGTTTCATCTGGGGATGATGTATGCCAAGGGAACCGGGGTGCTGCAGAGTGACAGTGAGGCACGCAAATGGTTGCAATGCGCGGCAGAGCAGAACTATCTGGATGCCCTGTATCATCTAGGAAAATTGCTCGGTGGTAGCAACGATGAGGTGCGTGATCCTCTGACCGCCGTGGTTTTGCTCAAGCAGGCCGCCACCCGCGGCCATCAGCGCGCTCAGGTGTTGTTGGGGCAACATCTTGCCAAGGGGATCGGTGTCGCCCCGGATCTTTCCCTGGCTTACCATTGGTGGTGCGAGGCCGCCAAGGCCGGCAACGCTGATGCGCAATATAATCTCGGGGTGATGTATCTGAACGGCAAGGGGGTAAAAAAAGACACGCTCGAGGGCAAGAGGTGGTTGACTGAAGCCGCCGACCAGGGACATACGCGGGCCCAATATTGCCTGGGTGTGATGTATTCGACTGGTACCGGGGTGCCTCAGGATATTGACGAGGCGCTGCGTTGGAAGGAGGCGGCGGAGTTTTGGGAATCCATATAGTACCCTGTAACCCATAATCTATCGTATCTTGCTGGTCTTTTGACGCGTCAACTGCGTTATAACCAACGCTGATTAGCTATGGCTAGGCAGCGTCGGTCATGCCTTGTTGACCCGCCAAAATCCTGCGCAATTTTGCGACATTCTATGAGTTACAGGGTGCTAGTTTCCGCCCGAAAACGGTCCCTTTCTGCAATCTCTGCGTCAATCTTCGGCTTTGTTTGTGCGGCGTAGGGTGCTACGCCTCCGCACAAATTCTCGATTTTCTTGATCTGGCGAAAAAATCCTTAATTCCGAATCGGAAACATGCCAGTGGGTCTTGGAGTTTTCCCATTTAGGCAAAGGCTAATATTCCATCTTGCATACAAAATGCACTTATGCATAATGGTCGTATGAACAATCCACCCTTCATTCTAGATGCCCAATCAATCGTCGATGCTACTGACAGGAATATCCTGGTGACAGATATGTCAGGTCAGGTGACGCTGCTGAGCTGTCGTGCCCGCCAATCTCTAGGTATTGCCCTTGATGTCAGGCTGGAAAAGGAATATCCCGGCTTCTGGGAGCATGTTGAACAAATTCTTGCCGGTACGTTGAGTCGTTCCGAGGTGCCACTGCAGTTGGGTGGTTGTGAATATCTGGTGGCAGTCAATCCTCTGCTGGAAAAGCAGATAATCGTCGGCGCTGTCTGTGTGCTGGTCGACAGCAGCCAGCTTGACATCATGACCCGCCGCCATCCCTCTTTCAATACCCTGTCACGTGAGCTTGATACCATTATCGATTCATCCTCCGATGGCCTCTTTGTGTGCGATGCTCAGGCCAATGTTATCCGCATGAACCCGGCGTCAGAAAAAATCCATAAAATTTCTGCCAATGCTGTGGTTGGCCGCAATATGCGAGCCCTTATCGATGAGGGCTTTATTGATCGCTCAGCAGCCTTAGAGGCCAGTTTGAGCAGGGAGCGTGTCAGCCTGTTGCAGAACAAAGGGGGCCATCATTTGATTTCCATTGCAACGCCGGTATTTGATGAGCGCTCAGAATTGATCAGGGTGGTTGTCAGTGAGCGCGATGTCACCGAGATTGATGCTTTGCAGCGGGAACTGGAAAAGCAGGAAGCCATCAAGAATAGTTTGCGTGACCAGATGCTTGCCATGCAGCAGGCTGAACTTGAGTCGCAGCAGATTATTGCCCGCAGCCCGCAGATGATTCGTGCCGTACAGCAGGCCATGCGGGTTGCCAAGGCCGGTTCTTCAGTTTTTATCCTCGGAGAATCCGGTGTGGGTAAGGGATTGATCGCACAGTTGATTCACACCCACTCCACGCGTGCCGGGCAACCGCTGATAAAAATCAACTGTGGGGCGATTCCCGAATCTCTTATCGAAGCAGAACTGTTTGGTTATGAAAAAGGGGCGTTTACCGGTGCCCTGAACAGCGGCAAACCGGGCCAGTTTGAGCTCGCCGATGGTGGCACTCTGTTTCTCGATGAAATTGCCGAGTTGCCCTTGAGTTCGCAGGTGAAGCTTTTGAGGTTCCTTGAGGACGGAAAGATTACCCGTCTTGGTGACACCAAGGGGCGGACCCTGGACGTTCGGGTGTTAGCGGCAACCCATCAGAATATGGAAGAAATGGTCGAACAGGGACATTTCCGCCTTGACCTCTATTATCGGCTTAACGTTATTCCGATTCAGATACCGGCGTTGCGTGACCGCTCTGAGTGTATTACCCCCTTGATTCTTCATTACCTGGAAGAATTTGGTGAACGTAGTGGCAGCAGAAAGCGCCTGACCCGCGCTGCACTTGACGTCCTGTGCGGTTATTCCTTTCCGGGCAACGTCCGCGAATTGATGAATATCTGTGAACGATTGATAGTTATGGCAGAGACTGATGTTATTGATGTTGATGATCTGCCCGGGCAGATTGGTGCTGTGTCTTCCTCACCGGATTCACCGGCTCACCTCCTTCCGCCAGACCTGCCACTGAAGGATGCTCTGGAAAGAGTAGAAAAGGAAATACTCACCCAGGCGCTGTGCGCCCATCAGTCACAAATGAAAATTGCCGAGGTTCTGGGGGTTAATCAGTCGACAATCGCCAGAAAACTAAAAAAATATCAGCTTATCTCATGAATCATCTATTCCCCCGGTATGCATAGATGCATAAAGGCTGCCGGGCCATATGTTTGTTTCCTTTCCTTTATGCTTTTTAGTCCCTCTACGAGAATATTCTTTTTAAAACTTAATACCCTGAAAAAAAACAACTTTAGCAATATCGAGGGAGGTAGATTAGGATTGTTTTATCTGCCAAAACAGAGTTTGGCACCTTCTTTGCTCTTGGAACTGATAGCTTTTAAAAAACGTTTGTTTCGTTTCCCCCCATCCCATAAGAGGAGAATCATGAACCTTTTGAACAATGCCGTACTGTCCGTTCCGTATCCCCAGAATGAGCCTGTATTGAGTTATGCTCCTGGTACCCCTGAGCGCAGAAAGATCAAGGAGGCTCTGGCTGACTTGACATCCAAACAGGTAGAAGTTCCGCTGATCATTGGTGGCAAGGAAGTGCGCACCGGCGATCTGGCAAAAATCGCCTGCCCCCACGATCATTCAGTAACCCTCGGCCAGTATCACAAGGCCGGCCCCAAAGAGACCCAGATGGCCATTGATGCGGCTATGGCTGCCAAGCCCGCGTGGGAAGCCCTGCGCTGGGAAGAGCGGGCGGCGATTTTTCTCAAAGCGGCAGATTTGCTGGCCGGTCCTTACCGTTTTCTGGTTAACGCGGCAACCATGCTCAATATCAGTAAGAGTCCTTATCAGGCGGAGATTGATTCGGCCTGTGAGTTGATCGACTTCTTGCGCTTCAATGTCTATTTCGCCCAGCAGGTCTATGCCGAACAGCCTCTGCACTCGCCACCACCAATCTGGAATTATGTCCAGCACCGTCCCCTTGAGGGGTTTGTGTTTGCCATTGCGCCCTTCAATTTTACCGCCATTGCCGGCAACCTGCCGACCTCTCCGGCGATTATGGGTAATACGGTGGTGTGGAAACCGGCTTCATCCGCGGTTTATGCTCCCTACTATTTCATGAAACTGCTGCAGGAGGCCGGACTGCCTGACGGCGTGATTAACTTTGTTCCCGGCTCCGGTGCCAATGTCGGTGACACCTGTCTGAACAGTCCGGACTTTGCCGGGATCCACTTTACCGGTAGCACCGGCGTCTTTCAGGGAATGTGGAAGCAGATCGGCAGCAACATCGCTGAGAACCGTTATAAGAGCTATCCCCGTATTGTTGGTGAAACCGGCGGCAAGGACTTTATCTTCGCCCACAGTTCGGCAGATGTTCCGGCGTTGGCAACAGCGATTGTACGCGGGGCTTTTGAGTATCAGGGGCAGAAATGCTCCGCCGCCTCCCGTGCGTATATCCCGGAATCATTATGGGAGCCGGTCATGACCGAGCTTATCGGCCAATGCGGACGGATCAAGATGGGTGATGTTACAGATTTCAGTACCTTCTTTAATGCCGTTATCGATCGTAATGCGTTCAAGTCAATTACCGCTTATATCGATTACGCCAAAGAGTCGGCGGATGCCGAGATTGTGATCGGCGGCAACTATGACGACAGCAAAGGGTTCTTTATTGAACCAACCGTCATCGTGACCACTGACCCACATTTTAAAACCATGGAAGAAGAGATCTTTGGACCTGTCATGACCATTTACCGTTATGCAGACGCTGATCTGGATGCGGCCCTTGAGCTGTGTGACACAACCTCCCCCTACAGTCTGACCGGAGCCGTCTTCGCCCAGGATCGTACGGCGGTCAGCAAGGTGATGAAGAAACTCGAAAATGCCTCGGGTAACTTTTATATTAATGACAAGCCGACTGGAGCAGTGGTCGGGCAACAGCCTTTTGGTGGAGCGCGGGCCTCGGGGACCAACGATAAGGCCGGTAGCAAGCAGAATCTGATGCGTTGGGTGTCGGTACGGGCGATCAAAGAGAATTTTGTGCCGCCGCGCAGTTTTGAGTACCCTTATATGGCAGAGGAGTAGCGGCGAGGTTTCCGCGCCCTGGGCGGTACAATCCCGCCCAGGGCTACATTTCAATGTGTAACCGCCAGAGCAATGAATAAAAATTGCACCCTAATCAGCGATCAGGAATGACCTATGTCACTATTTAATTACGCTGTTGCCAAAACGATCATGCATGTACCCAAGCCGATTGTCAGTTATTTTGCCAAGGGGTATATTGCCGGTTCGACCTTGGCTGATGCGGTTCAGGTAACGAAGAATCTGAACCAGCAGGGCATGATGACGACCATTGATATTCTTGGTGAGTTCATCACCCGGTTTGATCAGGCGATTGAATTTAAAAATCAGGCACTGGAGATACTAAGGACCATTGACCAGGAAAAGCTTAACGGCAACCTGTCGATCAAGCCGACCCAGATGGGCTTATTAATTGACCCGGAGCGTTGCTTTGAGTTGATACACGAATTGGTCAGCGAAGCAAAAAACCTTGGTAGTTTCGTGCGCATCGATATGGAAGATATCGATACCACGGATGCAACCCTGGAAATGTTTGATAAGCTGCGGCAGGAATTTCCCGGGCATGTAGGAACCGTACTCCAGTCTTATCTGCGGCGTACCCCCCAGGATATTGCTGATCATGCTGACGGTTATCAGAACTATCGCCTCTGTAAGGGGATTTATGTCGAGCCACGGATCCATGCCTGGAAGAATCCCCAGGCTATCAATGGCAACTTTACTAATTGTCTCGAGCAGATGCTGGAGCAGGGAGCCTACGCCGCAATCGCCACCCATGATGAATTTCTGGTGTTTGAGGCGATGCACCTGGTGCGTAAAATGAATCTGAAACCGGAGCAATATGAATTCCAGATGTTGCTCGGTGTCGATGAGGAACTGCGTGAAATCATCCTCGCCGCTGGCCACCGCTTACGGATTTACGTTCCTTACGGGCGCGACTGGTTGCCCTATTCACGGCGGCGGCTTAAAGAAAATCCCTCGATTGCACAGCATGCATTAAAGCAGATGCTTGGTATAAACAAGCACTGAAATCGTAATTCTGTGCTATTCTAATTTTCCATTGTTGGTTGTTGCAGGCAGGTTTAGATCGACAGTACCGATGGGTGGGTCTGGACATGCTTGCAGCGCAGTTGCAGGTTAACAATTTTAGAAATCAGGAGGATCAGATGAACAAAACGCTTAAATCTCTCTTTGTGGTCTGTATTGCGGTTGTGATGACGGCAACGCTGGCCAGTGCCGAAACCCTCAAAGTCGGGGTGCAGGCACCGATTACCGGCAGTTATGCCAATGAAGGGCAGGGGATTGATAATGGTGTCCGTCTCCTTGCCAGTCAGATTAATGCTGCCGGTGGGGTGATGGGCCAACAGATCGAAGTTATTACCTGTGATGATCAGGGAACGGCTATGGCTTCTGCCATTTGTGCCCGCGATTTGGTTAATCGTGGAGTTAAGATGGTGATCGGCTCTTACACCTCAACCGCTGCTGAAGCCGGCCAGAAAATTTATTATGATGCCGGTGTATTACAAACCTCGGACGGCACCGCCGACAATTTGACCGAGAAGGGTTACTGGACGTTCCTGCGTAACTCCTTCCCGAACAGTGCCGAAGCCGAATTTGCTGCGGACTATATGGTCAATGTCAAAAAATACAAGCGTATTGTCGTTCTGTCGGATTTCTCCACTTATGCTGATGGTCTGGCCAACGCAACCGAGGCCGCTATCAAAAAGCACGGGGGCAATGTTGTCTCCCGCGACAAAATCAAAGCGGATTCACAAAACTTCACTCCGATTCTGACCAACATTAAATCCAAAAACCCTGACGTAATTTTCTTTGCCGGTTATTATTCTGACGGTGGCCAGTTGCGTGCACAACAAAAAGCATTAGGCATTAACGCCGATTTCATTGGCGGCGACGCTAATGACAATCCTGACTTCGTCAAGTTGGCCGGTTCTGCTGCTCAAGGGGCATACATTATCAATGTTCCTTCCCCGGATGTTCTGCCTTACCCCATAGCCAAGAGCTTCATTTCTGACTACCAGACCCGTTATGGTGAAATGCCGCCGTCGATCTGGGGACTGATGAATATCGATGGCATGCGCGCCATTATCCATGCCATGGAACAGAACAACAGCTTCGATACCAAAAAAGCAGCTGATTATCTGCACAATATGGAAGAGCCTCTGCCCGGGATTACCGGCCCGATTGCTTTTCATAAAGATGGTAACCGTAAGGGCGGAGCTTACGTCGTCAAAAAAATCCAGGCCGATGGCAGTTATTCTCACGAATATGTTCAATAATACGGTCTGATATCTCTGGGGGGAGGCGCTGCGGCTCCCCCCTTTTCTTTTGTCGGATGCTTATTCATGACATGTCACTGCTTATCAGATGCAAGGGAAGGACCGCCGCCTTCCCTTGCATCTGATAAGCAACTTGTTTACCACCCCCGGAGAAGGTTTTATGGACACTTTCCTGCAACAACTTGCCAATGGTTTGACGATCGGCAGCATTTTCGCGCTGGTTGCTCTTGGCTATACCATGGTTTATGGCGTCATGCGGCTGATCAACTTCGCCCATGGCGATATGGTTGCTGCTTCGGCATTTGTCGGTCTGACGGTTTACACGCAGGTGATGGGACAAACGACGTCATTGTTTTCAGTCATTGTGATCTTCCTGCTGACAGCAAGTGTGATGGCCTGTGTCGGGGTTCTGCTGGAACGGTTGGCCTATCGACCGCTACGGGATGCGCCGCGACTTTCAGCTGTTGTATCGGCGTTGGGTGCTTCACTGGTGATACAGAACGGCATCATGCTGATCTGGGGTCCGCGCATGAAAATTTTCCCGGAATTGGTGCCACAGGTTTACTGGGATTTAGGTGGGGTCGTCATCAGCCTGATTCAGGTCATTATTCTCGCATTGTCTCTGGTACTCATGGTGGGGCTTTACCTGTTTATTGAAAAAACGCGCATGGGCGCAGCTGTGCGGGCATCATCCATCGACCAGGATGCGGCGCGTTTGATGGGGATCAACGTTAACAGCGTTATTGCCCTGATTTTCATCATCGGCTCATCGCTTGGGGCAATTGGTGGCCTGTTTATTGGCATGTATTACCGCGGTATCACCTTCAATATGGGCTGGCAGTATGGCCTTTATGCTTTTATTGCTGCCATTATTGGCGGTATCGGTAATATTCCCGGGGCCATGATGGGCGGGATGCTGCTCGGCTTGTTTAATGCTTTTATCGCCGGTTATATCTCCAGTACCTGGGCCGATGCATTCACCTTCATCCTGTTAATTCTTATTTTGATTGTCCGCCCGACCGGTATCCTCGGTGAGCGGGTTGCGGAGAAAGTCTGATGAAAGCGCTACAGAGATTCAGCTACCCGATCTTCTTCGTCATGCTAGCGGTTATACCGCACCTGCTCAACCCCCGCTGGCAAGCGGTATCGATTACATTTCTGATATTTGCCGTGGTGGCATTGTCGCAGGATATTATTCTCGGTAAAAGCGGTATGTTCAACATGGGACAGGCGCTCTTTTTCGGTATGGGAGCTTACACCACCGCGATTCTCAACAACCACTTCGGCTGGCCGATTATTGCCACTATTCCCATGGCGATCCTGATTCCGGCACTCTTCGGTATTCTTCTGGCAGGACCCATTGTCCACTTGCGTGGTGATTATCTGCTGGTTGTGACCATTGGTTTCAACATTGTTTTTGTCCAGGTTCTACAGAACAACCTGGGCGGCTTAACCGGCGGCCCTAACGGGATTTTTGGTCTGGGTTCATTGAGCATCTTCGGCCTGAACCTGACCAGTCAGATTGCGGTGTATTATTTTGCTTTTATCGTTTTTTTGCTGACGCTTTGGATCATGCACAACCTGGAAAAAAGCAAAGCCGGTCGCGCGATGCACTACCTGCGTGAGGATCAACTGGCCGCCGAGAGCATTGGCATTAACACCCGAAGCTATAAGATTTTTGCTTTTGGACTCGGCGCCGGTATCGCCGGACTGGCTGGAACCGTATTTGCTGTACAGTATTCGGCCGTTAGCCCCGAAGCGTTTGAATTCATTCAGTCGGTGTTGTTTTTCAGTATCGTTCTGGTTGGCGGGTCTTCGGTTCCAGGGATTCTCCTCGGGGTGTTTGTAATGTTTGTGCTACCGGAAATTTTCCGTGAATTTGCCACCTGGCGCTACTTTATCTTCGGTTTTGCCATGATCCTCTCGATGATTTTGCGACCACGTGGAATCTGGCCGGCAACCTTTGGGAAAATCCCGAAATTTTTGATCAAGGAATCGAAAAATGGCGCATAACGAGTTGATTCTTACCAATGTAACCAAGCGTTTTGGTGGTTTGACCGCGGTTGATGCGTTGACGATAACGGTTGAGCCGGGCCAGATTTATGGTGTTATCGGACCCAATGGTGCCGGCAAAACAACCGTTTTTAACTGCATTACCGGTATTTACAAATCAGAAGAGGGGTCGGTTAACTGGCGCGGTGAAGAAATCCGTGGTCTGACGCCTTACCAGATCGTTGATCGCGGAATTGTCCGAACCTTTCAGACCATTCGCCTGTTCAGTCAGATGTCAGTGGCTGAAAATATCATGAGTGGTCGCCATATCAAGAGCACTCAAAAGTGGTGGCATGCCATTGTTCCGACCCCGGGCTCACGTCGTGATGAAAAGGAAAACTGGCTTAAAGTCGGTGAACTCCTTGAGTTTTTTAATCTTGAAGAGTTCGCTGCCACTCCGACCATGTCATTGCCTTATGGTCATCAGCGCCGAGTGGAGATGGCTAGAGCGATGGCTGTTGATCCAACATTGCTGATTCTGGATGAACCCGCCGCCGGGTTGAATGACAAAGAAACCAGTGAGCTATTGGAACTCATATTTAAAATACGCGAACAGGGGGTGACGGTCCTGCTGATCGAGCATGACATGGACCTGGTGATGAAGGTAACTGATTATCTGACCGTGCTGAATTTTGGCAAGAAAATCGCAGAAGGCACACCCGATGAAATTCAGAAAAACCCGCTGGTGATTGAAGCTTATCTGGGAAGTGAGGACGATGACGATGAGTAGCGATGTGCTGTTCACAATTGAAGATCTGGAAGTCTCCTATGGCAGCATTGCCGCCCTCAAGGGGATTTCGTTGCAGGTGAATAAAGGTGAAATCGTCACCATTCTTGGCGCCAACGGTGCCGGTAAAACGACAACCATGCGTACCATCAGTCAATTGCTTAAGGCCAAGTCAGGATCGATTCGTTTTAAGGGAGAGGAACTGACAAAGATCCCGGCCCATAAAGTTGTTAAGCTTGGGATCAGTCACTCACCCGAAGGGCGTCGCGTTTTTGGTGTCTTGACGGTCGAAGAGAATCTGCTGTTAGGGGCTTATACCCAGAGCAAGGTCAATCCCAAAACACTGCGTTGGATTTATGAGATGTTTCCCCGCCTTGAAGAGCGTCGCAAGCAGTTGGCAGGTACCTTGTCAGGGGGTGAACAACAAATGCTGGCTATCGGCCGTTCCTTGATGAGTGATCCCGAAATGTTGCTGCTGGATGAACCCTCTCTCGGCATCGCCCCGATTCTGGTTAAGGCGATATTTGAACAGATCAAGGAAATTTCACGCCAGGGAGTGACGGTGCTGCTGGTCGAGCAAAATGCCAAGGCCGCCTTGAAGCTGGCTGACCGTGGCTACGTGCTTGATGTCGGGCGCATTGCCCTGGAGGGAACATCTGCAGAGCTGCTTGCCTCCGATAAAGTTCAGGAAGCTTACCTGGGTAAAAAGAACTGATTTTTTTTAATCGCGCCGCAGGAGTTCCGGTATGAATATTAAAAGCATTCTGGTTCATATTGATGACCGCCCCACCTGTTCATCACGGATGGCAGCAGCCGTCAGTCTGGCAGCTCAACACCAGTCGTTGTTGACGGGAATCTATATTATTTCACAGATGTACTTCTCTCATCATCGCCCTGATTTTATTGCCCGGTCCGAAGCGGCCAAAAAGAAATTTGAGGAGCTGGCGGCTAAGGCCAATGTCAGTACCGAGTGGATTCTGGTTGATTGTCAGACCAGTCGCCTTGATCTGATTAATGCGCTCAACCTGCACGCCCACTATCATGATCTGCTGGTCATCAGCCAGACCGACAGCTCGGCCGACGAACAGGGCATACCAGACAATTTGCCGGAAAAGGCGGTGCTTGGCAGTGGCCGACCGGTGCTGATTGTGCCGTACGTCGGGCGCTACAAGAACGAGTACAAACAGATTCTTATGGCCTGGCGTGGGGGTCCGGAGTCAACTCGGGCTCTCCACGATGCCATGCCGATTCTACGCCGTGCGGAGCATATCCGAGTGGTGACGGTACACGGACCGGGAGGGGACGAAGCCTATCATGCTCACAGTGCCGATATCAGCCAGCATATGGCACGTTACGAGCTGCCCCTCTCTTGTGAAAAACGGGTCAGCGGTGATTTGAGTATTGGCGATCTGCTGTTAAATATGTCGGCTGATTATGGTGTTGATCTGCTGGTGATGGGGGCAACCTCGCAGACTCGCCGTGGCCAACAGACCCTGGGTGAGACCGGGCGTCACCTGCTCAAGTGTATGACGTTACCGGTGCTGATGTCCCATTAACGATGGTGTCGCAAAAACTTGCCAACTGCTGTGCGCGTTTAGGAGCAGTCGCGCCTATTTCACCACTTCGACTATATAAGTACGCCCCATTGCTCTATAAATCACGCGCCTTGCATTTTGCGTTTTTTGCTTAGCAATCGCCATTGATACTTTTGCGAAAGCATCACTAATGGTTAATCGCTCTCTACAGGCCCTGACCCGTGAGCTCGATGCGATCATCGACTCCTCCTCCGACGGTCTGTTTGTTTGTGACGCCAGCGGGCGGATTCTGCGTGTGAATCCGGCTTCAGCACGCATCAATAATGCCACTCCTGAACAGCTTGAAGGGCGCGATTATCTGGATGTCGCCACTGAAGGGCTGGTCCTGCTTCCTTCGGCAGCCTTAGAAGCCATCAAAGCCAAAGCTCAGGTCAGCCTCTTGCAGGAGAGCCGTACTGGTCGCAAGCTGATTTCCACGGCAACACCGGTCTTTGATGATCAGCAGGAACTGATTCGGGTGGTGGTCAGTGAACGTGACATCACCGAGATCGAGCAGCTCAAGCGTAATCTGGAAGATCAGCAGGAGATGGGGGCCCAATTCCGCCGGCACTTATCCCAGCTACAACGAGAGCAATTGCAGGGTCGTGACATTGTCGCTGTAAGCCCGCTGATGGCAGCAACCCTTAAGCAGGCCCGGCGTCTGAGCCAGGTCGATACCACGGTACTGCTGCTTGGTGAATCAGGGGTTGGCAAGGGGTTGATTGCTGATCTTATTCACGTCGGCTCCCAGCGTGCCGGGCAGCCGATGATTAAACTCAATTGTGGCGCGATTCCGGAATCCCTGATTGAGGCAGAACTGTTTGGTTATGAGCGCGGAGCCTTTACTGGAGCGGTTGTCAATAAGCCGGGACAATTGGAATTGGCTGATAAGGGAACGGTGTTTCTTGATGAAATTGCTGAGTTACCACTGTCTGCCCAGGTTAAATTATTGCGCTTTATGGAGGACGGCCGGTTAACCCGCCTTGGCGCCACCAAAGAGCGACAGATCGATGTACGGATCATTGCGGCAACCAACCGTGATCTGAAACAGCGCGTCGATAACGGCTTGTTTCGCGAAGATCTTTACTATCGGCTCAGTGTAATTCCCGTGCAGATTCCTCCCTTACGCCAGCGGCAAGAGTGTGTCGTGCCGTTGTTGAAAACCTATCTGCACTATTTTGCTGAACGTGACGGGGTGCGGCGCCAGTTGACCCCGGCAGCCCTTGATCTGCTCTGTGTTTATGCCTGGCCCGGTAATGTGCGCGAGTTGATGAACCTGTGTGAACGCCTGGTGGTTATGTCTGATGCCTCCCTGATCGATGTTAATCATCTGCCGGCGGTGGTTTTGAACAGTGGCGGGGTCAGCAGTGAAACATCGACCCCATGGCCAACGGCTATGACCATGACGCAGATTCTGGCCAGTGTTGAGCGGGAAGTTCTCTGCCTGGCTCATAAACGTTACGGCAGACAGTGCCGGATTGCCGAAATGCTGGGCATGAGTCAGCCCACGGTAGCGCGCAAATTGCGCTCCTATGGGATCAGCAAATTCGGTAGTGAGTAATATCGGCGTCACAGCCCCTGATCGCTGCGTATCCGCAGGTACGAGGGGAATTTCGGAATACCTGACTGATAGTAGCCATGGTACTTGTAGCTAATCACTGTGCCGATGGCGGGCGGGTTGGCGCGATCCTTGTCGTTTAAGCCGCTGCCGATGCGAAACTCGATCCCTTCCCCATTTCTGACCAGCAGGGCTCCCAGTCGTCCGACATTGCGGCCCTGCCCCGGCAGATGGGCAAGTACCGTCGCCTCGGCGTCGCTGAAGTGTTTCACCTTGAGAATATGGGGGCGCCGTCCCGCCTGGTAAGGAGCATCCGGATCGCGGATAATCAGCCCTTCGCCACCCAGAGCCTCGATTCGGTTCAGCTCCAGAACTAACTGTTCGTGATGATCGACAGGGATCTGCTCAATGACAAAAGCATAAGGAGAAGGGCGTTGCTCAAACCAGTTGTGGGCCGCAAGGAGTCGCTGTCGGAACGGCCCTGGTGCTGACGGGACGTCGAATATTGCAAAATGGATAGTCAGCCAGCCCTTATGGGGCTGGTGGCGCATGACGATGGACAAAGTTTGTTCAAAGGTGCCGCGACCGCCCCAGAGTTCACCTTCCAAAGGAAAAGGTGGCAGTTCCGCGGTAAATTCTTTCGGGGCCGCCAGCAGCGTGCCGTTTTTACTGTACAGCTGTGAGCCGTCCCAGTAGCCGCGAATACCATCGAGTTTTTCACTCATCCACCAGCCGGCAACCGGTGTTTCCGCCGTATAAACCTGCGGTAGCATCGGCTCAAATGCCATGGCCGGGTAGATTGATAAAAAAAGAATCAGCAGGTAGAAAAGGCTTGTGGCCTTCAAGATTTTCGCCATGGGATCCCCCTCCCGTTAACAAAATAAGAATAAAAGTTCAGCTGCAGTATACAAAACAGCGGTTGCTGATCTCAACCCCTGAATGCCGCGTTAGCGGCGCAGGTTGCCGCAGTCTGCTGATATCCAGCGGGCCTTCTGGTTGATGTTGAGCTTTTCCGGTTTTCCCTCCATTTCGGTGTGAATAACGGCGCTGCCGGTGTATTCTCTGGGGCTGAGGATGGTGATGCTGCCCTCGCCGCGGGAAGGCGGATCACTGGAGCAGGCAAAGCGGACATGAATGCGGTTGCCGGTGCGTTCAACGATCTGCTGGGTGCAGTTTTCATCGGCCAGGTGCAGTTCGTTGCGGGCGATGTCTTCTGCGGTGATACAGAGACGAAAGCTTGTTTCATCTTTGCCAAAGCTCATCCCTTGAGCTGCCATCATCTGCTCCATCATTTGCCGCTGGTCGGGGGGCAGGGCGTCTAATTGCCGGCGCGCCTGGCGCATGGCCTCCTCCATCTCACCGCTTTGGCTGGTCATCTGCATGCTGTGCTCCCACAGTCCTGGCTCAATGTTTAACGGTTGGGCAAAGGACTGATTGGCGCCAAAAGCGGTCATCAGTATAAACAAAATGATCAGTTTTTTCTTCATGGACACCTCCTTGAAGGTTTTTATCTGGCGGAGCAGCAGGTTCAGTTATGAGTAATGTTTCCTTGTATCAGCATATTTATCATCTGGTCAAACTGATCCCTCGCGGGCAGGTCAGCAGTTATGGTCGCCTGGCACGACTGGCGGGCACCACCCCACGCGTGGTCGGTTTTGCCCTGGCGGCATTGCCGGAACAGTCCGCTGTGCCGTGGCAGCGGGTGATCAACAGTCAGGGCAGGGTCAGTGCCAGAAAAGACAGCGACCGGGCGAAGTTGCAGCGTGTGTTGCTGGAAGCAGAGGGGGTTGGTTTTGATGCCTGCGGCCGGGTGTCATCCGCACCCTCTGAAGCTTCCGGATAAACACTGACTATTCTGTTGCTTGGTTTAACTTCTGTAGCGTTTTTATCGACTCGGCGGCGCCAATGACCAGAAGAATATCTCCCGATTGGATCACTCCGTCCGGTCGCGGGGAAATAATCCGCTGGTTTCCACGTTGAATGCCGAGCAAAGAAACAGCATAGCGGCGGCGTAAATGCAAATCGGCAAGGGTGTGTCCGGTCCAGCCCAACTGGTCAACGGCACTGACTTCAGCCATCTGGAAACTGTGCTGGTGCTGGTTGTTCTGTTGCCGCTCTTCCAGAATCTGGCAGGCTTTATTCAGTCCTTCCGGATTGCCGAGAAGCACCAGGCGGTCGCCGGGAAACAGGCGGAAGTTGAAAGGTGGGTCAAAGTGACTCTGGCCGGCGCGATCAACGGCGACAATAGAGACCCCAGTGGCCTGACGCAGGGATAAGTCGCCGATCTTTTTACCACTGACGGTGGCATCCGGACGCAATCTGACCTCTTCCAGACTCAACTCCCAGGGTGAAATAATCGACAATTCTTCTTTGGTGCCAGTGAGATAGTCGACCGCCTGCTCGGCTGCATCAACGTAAGGCCAGAGTACCTTGTGAGCCCCGGCGTCCTGATAGAGATCAGCCTGTTGCTGATTGTGGGCGGTCAGTACCACCTTCCCCTTGAAATTGCGTTCTTTGAGCCCCTGCATGATGGCGAGGTTGGTTTTTTCTCCCGGCACGGCGTTAATAACCCAGCGGGCCTGATCAAGGGGGAGGGTGTCGAGCAATTCCGGATCTTCTGCGTCACCATAGTGAACGGTAAATTGACCGGTATCGAGGTCTCCAACCACCTGGGGGTCGAAGTCAAAAGCCAGGATCTGTTTATCACGGCGCACCAGATTATCAGCAATCTGGCGGCCATAACGGCCAAGTCCGAGGAGGATGATTTCTGCCGTTTGCTGGGTCTGGTTTTCGAGGTGACTGATTTCGCGATGGGGGTTGCGGCGTTCGAAAATACTTAGGAAAGGTGCCAGACGGTTGTAAATGGGATGCGAATAAAGAATCAGATAGGTTGACAGACCAATGGTAATCAAACCCACTAGGGTGATCAGTCCCAGGGCTTCACGGTCGATATGCCCCAGAGTGACACCGAGGGTCGCCAGAATCAGGGAAAATTCGCTGATCTGGGCTACCGTTAAACCGGCGAGAAAGCTGGTTCTTTTGCGATAACCCATGTACCCCATGATGATCATGACGATAATCGGGTTGCCGACGAGGACGAACACGGAAAAAATCAGCGCCGGTAAGATCTGTGCCCCGAGCATGGACAGATCCAGCTGAGAACCGAGACCGATAAAGAAAAACAGCAGCAGAAAGTCGCGCAGGCTGGTCAAGCGCAGGGCAATCATCTCACGGAAGTGGGTTGAGGCCAGCGACACCCCGGCCAGGAATGCCCCTACTTCTTTGCTGAAGCCGAGCATATCACCACCTGCGGCAAACAGTACTGCCCAGGCGATGGAGAAAAGCACCAGCAGTTCTTGGGTGCGGGCCATGGCCGGCAGCAACTTCGGCAGAACAAAACGCATCAGCAACGCAACTCCTGCAAGCAGGCCAACCCCTTTGCCCAGAACGATCAGGCCATCGATCAGCAGATGGCCGGAATCCTGTTCAGCGCCCAAGGCGGTCAAGCTGATCATGGCGATGATGACAGCAATATCCTGAACAATCAGAAAGCCGATGGCAATCCGGCCATGGAGTGAATCAATTTCCCGTTTGTCCGAAAGTAGTTTGACAATGATAATGGTGCTGGAAAAGGTCAAGGCAACGGCAATATAAAGGGAACCGATGACCGAAAAACCCATGGCGATGGCGATGAAATAGCCAAAAATGGAGGTGAAGGCGACCTGGCCAAGACCGGTCGCTAGAGCTACTGGCCCCATGGTGCGAATCAGGTGCAGGTCAAGTTTGAGGCCGACAACGAACAGCAGTACGGCAATGCCGATTTCTGCCAGTAGTTCGATGCGCTCATCGACGCCGGCGAGATCAAGGCCGGAGGGCCCAACCATGATGCCGACAATGATAAAAGCAACGATCAATGGTTGGCGCAGCCACAGGGCCATGCCTCCTAATGCTGCACTTGCTGCCAGAATCAAGGCGGTTTCATAAAAGATGTGTCCGTCAATCATGGTTCCCTTTCCTGCGGCGATTTATGTATGACTCAAAGAGTTTGAGGTGTTTATAGTGAAGGTAGGGGGGGCTAATCATTGGCATAGTAGCATAATTGGCGATTTTGGTGGCAGTCTATGAACAGATCGGTGTCCGCTTTTTTAGCTATTACCGGCTCTGGGGTGGCGGTATAACAACAAGGTCGGGTGGTCAAGCTCTTAAACTGAAGCTTCACTGTCAAGTAGGTTCTTCTTGCGCAGAATACCACTGCGATAGCCGCCAAGGGAGCCATCGCTACGGATTACCCGGTGGCAGGGGATGACGTAACAGATCGGGTTGCGGCCAACCGCCCGGCCAACAGCACGTGCTGCTGCCGGTTGGCCGCTCAACTGTGCGAGCTGTTGATAGCTGATCAGATCCCCCGGCGGCACAAGGAGCAGTTGCTGCCAGACCTTCAGTTGGAAATCTGTGCCGCGCAGATGCAGGCGCAGCGGTTGCTGAGACTGCTGGGAGTCTGGGGCAAACACCTTGTTGATCAGGGCGGATGTGGCGCCCCGGTCTTCGAAAAAGTCCGCATGTGGCCAGTTTTTGCGCAGTTGTGCCATGGCGGTGGTGCCATCATCATCAAAAAAATCGAGGTGACATAGTCCCCGGGAGGTAAAAGCGATCAGAGCCGGCCCGAAAGGGGTTGGGTGGCTTGCGTAGGTGATGTCGATTGGCTCCGCGGATCTGCGCTGCTGCTGTGCGGTTGTGTTTTCGGTGATTATCAGCATCTGTCTGTCCTCACTTTGGATGATACGCTAACATTGGCGGGTCATGCTGCCAATTCGATTCTTGTCATTTTGTTGCAGCAGTGACTTTTCTCTTGCAACTTTTTTTCGGTTCGGGTATCTAGATTGCTTCGGGCGTAGCAGTTAGGTTGCATCATTATAAAGTCTGTACGTCCCTATCGTCTAGCCTGGCCCAGGACACCGCCCTTTCACGGCGGCGACGGGGGTTCGAATCCCCCTGGGGACGCCAAAAA
>CAZMFD010000034.1:0-31474 GCA_964565445.1 uncultured Geobacteraceae bacterium | reverse complement strand
TCAATTTCCAGCCTTGTTTGTGCGGCGCAGGTGTTTAACTCGATACATATCCTGATCTGCCCGGTTAAGTGCATCCTGAGGGTCGTCACCAGGAGAAAGGCTGACTATCCCGATACTGCATTCTACCGTTATGACCTGATTCTTGATTGTCATCGGCATGGTCAACTGCTCTTCTACCCGCCGGGCGACCATGTCTGGGTCCAGGTGATGATTACTGCCCTTCATCAGTAACAGAGCAAATTCATCACCACCCAGGCGGGCGGCCATGTCACCTTCACGCAAGAGATGATCGATCCGGCCGGCAACCACCTGTAGCACCAGATCTCCCGCTTCGTGGCCCATCTTGTCATTGATCGGCTTGAAGTCATCAAGGTCCAGATATAAAAGAGCCGCAGGCTGAGATTCTCGCCCGGGAGAACTGAGGGTCTCGCGCAATTTTTCCATAAAAAAACGCCGATTGACTAAGCCGGTCAGGGTATCGGTGTTGGCCAGATCGATCAGTTTTTTCTGAGACAACCGGTGCGCCTCAACCTCCCGGTTCAACTCACCGGTGCGGCGGGACAGCGTATGCATGGCTCGATTAAACGACTGTGTCAGTTCAGCAAATTCACCCCAGAAGCGTTCTTTAATGTGAACATCGGTTTGCCCAATATGAAGTGTCGATGTCGCCCTGGTCAATGCCCGTAACGGGCGAGCAATCATACGAGTCAAGACAAAGGCCATCACAATGACCAAGGTCAGAGCAAACAGGGTCATCAACAACAGATAACGCATTTGACTCCAAAAAATATCAGCCACCGAAGTAGGGGGAACATGGACAAGAACATCGCCGAAGCCATAACTGAGTTTCCGAGCCAGGGCAATCTGGCCATGATGATAGGTGGGGAGCAGGTCTTCCCCGCCGGCGATCAATGCGCGGTAAAGATCCGTCGACTCTAACGAACGATAAAATGCATGATTAGCTTCCGAATGAACTGGACACGATGATCCAAATATTTTTATTTTTTGATTTTCAGCAGGCAGTAACAAGACGTTTTCCATCCCGGATTGATCGCAGCGGAAATCTTCGAGGACGGCAACGATGTCGGTCATGGTTACCAACAGATGAATACTGCCAATATTTTCATCTTCGAGATAAAGGGGGGCACTGACCCAGATGCAGGGATCATCTTCCTCTACCCACTGCAACTGCAATTGCTCATCATCTGCTTGTTGAACCGGTGGATTTAGAGCACAGAGACGATCTGAATCCTTATTAAACACTCCCGTCACCAGATCATCATCAGGATTACGGATCCAGATACCGATAAAATGCTCCATGGACGCAAGAGCATCACCGATAATCCGGTTCAACAACTCAATGTGGGGGTGTTCCCCGCTCTGATTGTAAGCCCTTAAACTGATGCGCAGCTGGGTTCGACTGCTTACCAGCTTCAGTTGTTCCAAAAGTCGCTGCAACTCAAGATTTATACGCCGGTGTTGGCCCTCGGCAATCTGGATCAGGCTGGATTCGATCTGATGAAGGGTATTGCGTTTGGAAATTTGATACTGGGCAAAAAAGAGAATCACTAAAGGAATCAGCGATACCAGCAAAAAAGCAGCAATGAGTCGCGGACGCAAACCTACACCCGACCAGAAGTCCAGAACGCGGCAACGCAACTTTTGCAGTCTGAGCCTGCGCTGGAATCTGTCATCCGGTGTCGTGCCCATTGCTGTCCGCTCCCGATCACAGTTGTTCACTTCATACTAAAGCCACAAAGGTACGTTCAAATAACGATTCCTGGATGCCGGGTGTTATCACTTCTGTATCTGCTATGTCGTGTATCAATGACCAGTCAGCACCCTGAGTGTTATTCCGTAAGCGGCAAAGTCCAGACCAACAACGGTGGTCTGACTCACAAAAAAAGGCCCAGCTTCATACCGAAGTGGGCCCGACAACTGACTCTTCGGCAACCCGGCTGTCCGCGTGGGACCCGTGGCTTTGCGTCCCCGGATTACGCCGGGTTTGCTCTTATCGGAAGCTTGTTTAGAGTTAGCTAACTATAACTCAAATCCACCCATTGTCAAAGAAAATTCAACAACAATGACCGGTGAATCTTATCATCTCGGCTCATATCCCCAGCATATCGGACCAGATGGCCGGCCCCCAGTCCTCAGCATAGCGACCATACAGAGTAAAACGGCCGCAAACAATCCCGGCACACCCACGCCAATCGCCGGACAACGGATAAAATTCCAACGCTTCAGATCCAAACTTCATATTTAAACGAGAAATAGTGATCTATGCCCGGTGTTTACCGTTAACCCCGGTTGAAATCGTTCGCCATGTCAGCATTCTTGCCATTGCGGAGGACGTTTTTCGAGGAAGGCGCTGATCCCTTCTTCAGCATCGCTGCAGGTGGTCAGGGCGGCAAAAAGGTCATCCATATTTTCCAAGCCTTGATGATATGGCACATCCTGCAGACGCCGCAAGCCTTCCTTCCCTGCGCGCAAGGCCAACGGACTCTTTGCGGTCAGGGTCTGTGCCAGCTTCAGGGTTTCTGCTGCGAGTGCATCATCAGCTACGACGCGGTTAACCAGACCCAGTCGTTGCGCTTCCGTCGCACTCACGGTCTCACCGGTCAGGATCATTTCCATCGCCTTTTTGCGTCCGACCAGCCGCAGCAAGGGCACAGCCGGCCCCAGACAGATGAGTCCGACATTGATGGCAGTGGTACCGAACACCGCACTTTGGGTCGCAACCGTCATGTCACAGGCAAAGGAAAGCCCGGCGCCATTGGCCGCAGCATACCCTTGCACCGACGCAATCGTCGGCTTATTCAGGCGATTGAGGGTGTGGTAAAATGCATCAATCCGATGAAGAAAGCGCCGTGCTTCTAACGGTGTCTTGCCGCGGAATTCCTCTAACGAAATCCCCACACTGAAATGCTTCCCTTTTGCCTCAATAACAATCACCCGGACCTCGTCATCCCGCTCCAGCGCCCATAAGCTCTGATCAAGAAGATCAGAAAATTCCGGGGTGAAGGTGTTCAGGGCTTGCGGACGATTAAGGGTAATGTAGCCGATGTGATCTTCTACGCGACTTAAAATCGGTGTCTCTGACATAACAACCTCCCTGTGAGAAATAATAAAACGGCGTTAGTATATATCAAAATGATCTTTAGTTCATGGTTGAATCTTAAGTTTGCCGATAAAAAGATTTTGTGGTTATCCACTTCGCTCCAGTTAATGGTTGCGGGATCGTGACCAATACGGCCCCCTGATAATCTGGATCCTGCGGCTTCGCGCAGGATGACACGAAAGGAGGTTTCAGGAATTGAAGCTGTTGTCATTCTGCGCGAAGCGCAGTCGCAGAATCCATATCCGGCTCTCTACTTTACTGGTCAAATAGATAACCAGAAAAGATTTTTGGGGTGTTTGCCGGTTCCGACAAAGACATGGGAGATTTCCAAAAAAAGTCTTGAAAATTTGTAAAACCATATATATACTTATCTCTATATCTGACCCAGGGAGGAACCATGCCGATCTTCGAGTATCAGTGTCAACAATGTGGAAAAGTCATCGAAAAAATTCAATCGACATCTCAAACCGACATCTCCTGCCCGGCCTGTTCTCAACCAGCGCGGCGCAGGGTATCACGCACAGCGCTGAGTACATCCGGCAGCTCGTGTGACTCCAGCAGTGCCTCAGGTTTTACCTGAGGCTAAATGATGAAAGTGGCGTGGCCACTTTGCAACCATAACTGAAACCAGACCTATCAATTTTACCAAAGGAGAGAAACGATGATGAAAATAACCGATGTTGCACGCGACAAAATCAAGGAACTGATGAAGGAACACCCGGAAAAACACCTGCGGATTGTATTTGAAGGCTTTGGCTGAGGCGGCCCCCGTTTGGGGTTAGCTCTGGATGAGCTACAGGATAACCAGCAGACTCACACGATCAATGATATTGATCTACTGATAGAAGAATCAATTCTACCCTTTACCCAGGACCGTCAGGTCAATTATATCGACAACGAGTACGGTCAGGGCTTTTCCATCGGGGCCGCCAGCGGCGCAAGTTGTTGATTCGGCAAAACAGTTCAAGAGTTGCTCACCCTCCAACCGTGGAGGGTGAACAGCTCTGTGATTATAGTATTATTAAAGCAGGTTCCAGCGCTTAAGCAGCCTCACCGCACCAAAATATGACACCACAATCAAGGCAATCCAGGCAAGCATTAATAGCATTTTCTCTGTCTCCTTCTAGTAGCTCTTTTTATCGGCAAGGATTTCTGCATCGGTCAGCTTTTCCGTATCCATCTGGCGCCACACCCAGATGATGTAAGCCAGCACAAAAGGCACCAGCAGGGCGACATAAGACATCATCGTCAATGTGTAGTGGCTGCTCGATGCGTTGAAGATGGTCAAGCTGCTGCCAAGATCATATTTTGATGGATAAAATGCGGTATTATTGAACCCTGCCAGAAAAAAGACGGACAGACAGGTCATTACCGTACCCAGTCCCGCCGGCCAGATACCCCGTACCGACGCGGTAAAACGATTAAGCCCCACCCCGACCACTACCAACACCAATCCGGCAAGCAACAGAATCAGGATTACAGGAGATTCAAGCAGATTATTGAGGTACTTGCCGGACTGCATAAAGACCTCTCCGCTTTGCGGATCAACGGCAAAACCATCCATAGTCACCAGGCGGACCAGCACATAGAGCAGAAACGGCAGGGCACAGAGCAGATTATTAAAAGATGAAATCTTCAAACGCGGCACCAGTTGATCCTGTTGAAGGTTATTGGCCAGGTAGAGGGCACCCAGGGTCCGCGCCAGGAACACCAGAAAAAGGCCGAAACTCAAATTGAATAAACTGAATGCGGCTTCCAGACCGCGCAATGGATGGGTCCAACGCGACAGGTTATAATCATTCAGAATAAAGTTGGATCCGGTAAAAAATGTCCCGATGGCAGCACCAATCAACAGAATTCCGATGGAACCATTGACCACCATGAACATCTCGAAGGTTTTCTGGCCGAGAAAATTGTTCGGTTTGCGGCGGTACTCGAAGCTGACCGCCTGAACAATAAAGGTGAACAGAATCGCCAGCCAGACCCAAAAGGCGCCGCCAAAACTGGTAGCATAGAATAACGGGAAAGAGGCATAGAAGGCACCGCCGAACAATACCAGGGTGGTGAAGGTCAACTCCCACTTGCGGCCGATGGAGTTGATCATCAGGTTTTTTTCAGATTCGCTGCGGGGCACCGTCAGAATCAGGGTCTGACCCCCCTGGACAAAGGTTAAAAAGACAAACAGCGAACCCACCAGAGAAACGATAAACCACCAGAGTTGCTGCAAAGTCGACCAGTCGAGGCTACCAAACATATGTTATTCTCCTTCCGGGCCGATAGAGATCTGCTTCGTCAAAATCTTTACTGCAGCAATCAGCAGCACGGTAAAAATAGCAAGAAACAGAAAAAAGGAAATAGCGACAGTCATTGTATCAAGGTTCGAAGAGGCAATATTTACCGGCAACAGCCCCTGAATCGCCCAGGGTTGTCGTCCGACCTCGGTGACCAACCAGCCGGCCTGAGACGCGATATGGGCCAGAAAAATCGAGAGGAAACCAACCTTAAGGATCAAGCGCCGATTCTCAAGCTGGTTTTTTTCGAGCAGATAGATATAGACCAGGAACAGAAGGATAAAGAAGGTTCCGAGAAAGACCATCACCCGAAAGGCATAGAAGGTTATCCAGACTGGTGGCACCGCCTGCTGCGGTGACTCCAGATAGCCATAACCGAGATAGTCCCGGTGCTCTTCAAATTCTGCCAAAGCAAGGTCTGCTGCTGCTTCATCATCATTTTTTTTCTCTTGCTTGTAGTCCGCCAGGCGGGCGACAGCAATCCTGCCACGACGAATTTTTTCATCGACACCAATAACCTGATGTTCTTCGTTACCGTAAAGCAGATCGTTGATTCCGGGAACAAAGCTGCCCAGGCGGCGGTTGGCAAGGAACGACAGCATCCCTGGAATTTCGATCTTGAAATAGAAGGGATCTTCATCACTTCCGGGCTCCACTCGGGGACGCATCAGCCCTACAGCGATCAACCCCGACGGCTCCATTCCCTGGTAGAGAGATTCCATTGCTGCCAGTTTCAACGGCTGTTCACGGGCGGTGATGTAGGCATGCTCATCGCCGGTAAACGCGACAAACAGAGAACTAAAGAGGCCAAAGACACAGGCCACGGCGATTGAACGCTTGGCGAATTGCAAATGGCGTTTTTTCAGTAGAAAGTAACTGGAGACAGCGACGACAAACAATGACGCGAGCAAAAAACCGGAACTGGTGGCATGGGCGAAATGGCTGATCGCTACCGGCGATGAAATAATTGCCCACAAATCGTTCATTTCAAACCGCGCTGAATCGGGGTTAAACACCATCCCAATAGGTGTCTGCATCCAGCCGTTGGCAACCAGAATCCAGAGGGCGGACAGATTGGCACCAATCGCGACCATCCAGGTGGAAAACAGATGCATGCGCTGAGACACACGATTCCAGCCAAAGAGCATTACGGCAACAAAAGTAGCTTCGAGAAAGAAAGCGACGATCCCTTCAATGGCCAGAGGTGCCCCGAAAATGTCACCGACCATCCACGAATAATTGGCCCAGTGGGTCCCGAACTCGAACTCCATAATGATGCCGGTGGCAACCCCGATGACAAAATTGATGGCAAACAGGGTCATCCAGAACTTGGTCAGATGTTTCCACTCCGGATTCTGGGTACGCACATAGATGGATTCAAAAAATGCGCACAAAAATGACAGCCCCAGAGTCAGCGGCACAAATATCCAGTGATACATGGCTGTCAGGGTAAAGGTGGCACGCGCCCAGTTCACCGTGCCCGGATCGATCGATTCAATCACAAATACCTCCTGCAGTTAATGTTTGCGCTCACCAAAACCAGCGCTATTGTGGTATCAATATGGTCATAATCGCACATTCCCCTGGCAAATGAAAAAATCTTGGTAGGGGCTGGACTGCAACAATGATTACAAATATGGTAATATTTATAGCCCAAACCAGATTGAGTCAAGTAAAAAATGGCCCGATTCAACCATAAATACAATAGCAGTAACCAGCGGTAATTCTTGATTGTTTTTGTCGAGGTAGAGCAGTTTTTTCCACATATAATAACGGCACAAAGGTCGACATCTCGCGATGACCATCAACGCCCCAGGGCATAAGTCAGATCCGTTACCAACCTGCCGAGAGGAAATGTCCAGGCGCAGCTGGGAACAGCTTGACGTCCTGTTCATTCATGGCGACGCCTATGTTGATCACCCGGCGTTCGGTGCTCCCCTGCTGGCACGGTTACTCGCAGCAGCCGGCTATCGGGTCGGCGTGATAGCCCAACCCGACATCAGAGATTCCAAACAACTTCAATGCATGGGGCGACCACGGCTTTTTGCCGCCATCTCTGCCGGCGCGATGGATTCACTGGTCAATCACTATACCGCCGCCAAGAAAATCCGCTCTAACGATGCCTATACGCCGGGAGGAAGGGCCGGTCAACGACCTGATCGAGCGACGATTGCCTATACAGCAGCGGTCAAGGGAACGTTCAAAGGGATTGCTACGGTGATCGGCGGCATTGAAGCAAGCTTACGCCGGTTGGCTCATTATGATTACTGGTCGGACCGGGTCAGGCGCTCGATATTGGTCGACAGTAAAGCCGATCTGCTGATCTACGGTATGGCCGAAACCGCCATCCTAGAAGTGGCCCAGCGTCTCGATCAGGGGGAGGATATCGCTGCGCTGCGCGAGATCAGAGGAACGGCTTACCTGTCCGCTAACGATCAGCCATTACCAAGGTCTGCTCTGTTGCTGCCGAGCTTTGAGGAGGTGAGCGCTGATACCCGGTTATATAACCGCGCTTTTCGACTGGCGTCGGAGCAGTCCAATCCGTTTTCGGCCGCCGCGCTGATACAACCTCATGGTAACCGCCAACTGGTTGTCCTTCCCCCGGCGTTGCCATTAAGTGAAGAAGAGATGGACCAGATCTATGCCCTCCCCTTTACCCGTCAGCCTCACCCGTCGTATCGCGAGCCAATCCCCGCTTACTTACAGATTCGTCATTCGATCACGACCCATCGTGGCTGTTTCGGTGGCTGTGCTTTCTGCGCCATCGCCTCCCACCAAGGGAAACGGATCCAGTCTCGTTCGCTTAGCTCTATTGTCAAGGAGGTCGATGCGATTGCGGTACAACCTGATTTTAACGGGACCATCAGCGATGTCGGCGGACCGACAGCCAATATGTATGGCCTTTGCTGCGGCAACCCCGCCCAGGAACGTATCTGCCGCCGCAGCAGCTGCCTGTATCCAGAGCGCTGCAACCATCTGCTGACTGACAATCATGCAAACCGCCAACTACTGCAACAAATCCGTTCCCATCACCAGGTCAAGCACGTTTTCGTCGCCTCCGGGATCCGTTACGATCTGCTGCCGTTGCAGCCTGATTATTATGATGCCCTGCTGGAACATCACATCAGTGGCCTCCTCAAGGTGGCCCCGGAAACGTTCAGTGATCCCGTCAGTCGGGTGATGCACAAACCGGGGGCGGCAGTATTTACTGCCTTTCTCGATGATTATCGGCGGCGTTGTCGTGAACAGGGGCGCTTTCCGGGTATCGTTCCCTATCTGATCAGCGGCCACCCCGGCTGCAGTCTGAATGACATGATTGAAGTCGCCCTGTACCTGAAAAATCACCAACTCAAGGTTGAGCAAGTACAGGATTTTACCCCCACCCCAGGCACCCTGTCGACCTGTATCTATTATACCGGCAGTGATCCTTTTAGCGGCACGCCGATACAGGTCGTACGCACAGTAAAAGAAAAAAGACTACAGAAGGCGCTGCTTCTTTATCACCGGCCGGAATCCCATCGTGATGTTGAGGAGGCTTTGCGACTCTGTAGACGCACAGATCTACTGCCGCTGCTGCTTGCCCCTCACAAACAACGCAAATCTGTAAACAAACCCAAAAAAAAATGGAAATAACCCGCTCGATTGCCTTAAACTCTCTCTGTCATTTATAAAACCAGGTCTCGCTACAACCAAACGACATGACAAAAATATTCAAATCGGGATAAACAAATTCTGTAATTTTTTACCCTAAGTAAAATTATCCTTGACAATTTGCCCTATTTTTTGT
Source organism: uncultured Geobacteraceae bacterium (assembly GCA_964565445.1). Taxonomy (GTDB): domain Bacteria; phylum Desulfobacterota; class Desulfuromonadia; order Desulfuromonadales; family Geopsychrobacteraceae; genus Pelovirga. The sequence continues at coordinate 22,275 of CAZMFD010000034.1, read as the reverse complement.
TTGTTAGCCCTGTAAAAAACAGCGTTTTATGTTTGATTGGTAAATCATGCTCACTTGTCCCGGCGCTCACTGAAGGACAAATCACAAAACCTTATGCAACCAAGAACCACCCGATCAGCTTTTTAGTATTTTAGTTTTTTGATGTCTTTGAACGACATCAGACAATCGACTCAAAACTTTTGTAAAGGGATGCCAACGATGTCAAACAACAAAATCAAACCCTCATTGCAAAACCCCCTCGCTGAAAAACAACAGGTCGACTTCAATATTCCGGGTGAAATTGCCGGAAAATCTGGTGCGTATGAAGAGGTCATGCGTGAAGGTTACGAATTGATTGAACGCCCGATCAAATCCGTCAGCGTCGCGCAGATCGAAAAGCAGCACTTCAAAAAACGCATGACGGTCTGGGAGCGAATCAACTTTTTAACCAGCCATGAACCCAACATCCTTTTCCAGAACTGGGGTAAGAACCTCGACGGAGCTTCTCTGGTTACCGGCATCCTCAACATCAATGGCCGTGACGTGGCCATATATGGACATGATTTCACCGTCCGTGCCGGCTCCATCGATGCTACCAACGGCCAGAAGCTGGCACGCCTGATGTACATGGCCGGCGAAAAAGGGATTCCGCTGATCGGCATGAACGATTCTGCCGGCGCCTTCGTGCCCGCCGGTGTCGGCGGTCTTGACGGCTACGCCGAAGCCTTTACTGCCCTGCGCAAGATCAGTGGCGTGATTCCGACCATCATGTGCATGTTCGGCTTTAATGCCGGTGGTGGTTCCTACCTGCCCCGCCAGGGCAGCTTCCTGATCCAGCCGGAAGATACCTTTTTTGGTCTGACCGGTCCTGGGGTAGTCAAATCGGTTCTGGGTGAAGACATCAGCCCCGAGGATCTGGGTGGCCCCAAGGTTCATGCCGCTTCCGGGGTAACTGACCTGACCGTTTCTGACGAGATGGCCGCCCTGCGCACTGCCATTCGTTTGCTCAGCTACATTCCCGACAATAATCATAGTATGGCGCCTTTCCAGGAGACCAGTGATCCTCTTGATCGCAAAACCTGGGAGATCAATACCCTGCTGAAAAAAGCCTTCAATTCGCCCACCGGCTTTAATACACCTTTCGATGTTTCCATCGTCATTCAACAGATCTGTGACCATGGTGATTATTTTGAAATCCAACCAACCCGTTCGCGTGAAGCCATCACCGCCTTCGGTCGACTTGGCGGCAATGTCGTTGGTTTCGTTGCTAACAACTCGGCCGTCTCTTCCGGTCAGATCGATTGTGACTCGGCCTTGAAAATTGCCCGCTTTGTGCGTTTCTGCAACATCTACAATATTCCGTTGATTTTCATGGAAGACACCACCGGCTTCCTCCCCGGGCGTGAACAGGAAGCGCGCGGCATTGTCCAGGCCGGCCGTTCCATGCTGGACTCCATCGTCGATGTCCGCACCCCCCGCATTCTGCTGATTCTGCGCAATGCCTTTGGTGGTGCCTACGCGTCCTACAACAACTATCCGACCGGCGCTGACCTGGTTCTGGCTCTGCCAACCACCCGTCTGGCGGTGATGGGGCCGGCTGGAAAAGAGTTTGTCTATAAAGACGAATTGCGCAAGCTGCGCGGGTCGCTCAAGACGCGCATCGCCCAGGGTGTTGCTGAACGCATCAAAGCCGGGCTAGACGGTGCTGACGCCAAAAAAGATGCCGAAAAAGAAGCAGCTGATTGGCTCAGGCTCGAGGAAACAGCGCTGAATCAGCGCTACGAAAAAGAGTTAATGAATCCGAAAGAAGGGCTCGCTCTGGGTTCCATTTCCTCGCTGGTCATGCCGACCGATTTGCGCAAGGCATTAGGAGAAAATCTCAACTTCTTCCTGCGCCACTATAAGCCTTCGGCCTGGCAGGGCGTCCAACGCGAGTTCCATTGATTCAAGCCTGCTAAACGAACTTAGTTGAGTGCTATTTTTCATCACATGAAAATTGGAGACAAAACTCATGCAACAAAATAACGGCCTGTACTTTAACAATCCCCTGATCCACAATGATCGTCGTCTCAGCAAATCACCATCGAAGTGGATAAGTTCATTTTCCTGCGAAGATCTCAAACCCCTGATTGTCTGTCGCGGCCCGATTCGCAAAGAAGCGATGGACGTTTACGAAGAAATGGGCATCAGTCACTACGGTATCCTCTTATCGGAAAAAGATTCCATTGTCTATCCCAATGCTCTCTCTCCTGAGTTGCGCCAGCTTACCGATACCAGCAGGGTCCATCGCGTGCCCGATTACAGTGGTGCCTCCAAAGAAGAACGTATCGAGCGGATCCAGCAGATCATCGCTACAGCCAGAGACAACGGCTACGACTCGGTCTTTGCCGGCTACGGCTTTATGGCAGAAGATGATGAGTTTGTTGCTGCCCTGGAAAATGCCGGCCTGCGTTTTATCGGCCCCTGCTCCGGTACCCAACGCGCTGCGGGCAAAAAAGATGAAGCCAAGCGTACCGCCCTGCAGGTGAACGTTTCGGTCACCCCGGGTATTGATAACGTCACCGCCCGCACCTTACTCAAGAAAAATAAGACCCGTGAACAATTACGCGAGCTGGTAAAAGCCGAAGAGCTGAACCTTGACCCGAAACTGATCAGCGATAAGGACATTCCCCTGGAGGATCTGGCCGACGCTATCCTGTTCGCATCTTACAGCAAGGGAATTGATCTGATTACGATCGAAGAACTCGGCAATCAGGTGCAGTACGAATGTGCTCAGATGTTCAGAAAATATCCCGGCGCCCGCATTCGCCTTAAGGCCATCGGCGGCGGTGGCGGCAAAGGTCAGCGGATCCTCGGCGCATCCCTGCTGACGGTCAAACAACCAACAGATAAGCAGGTTGAACAGGCTGCAGCCGATGCCCCCGGCTTGGTACGGGAAATCCTCAGCGAAGTTAAGGCCAACGGGGTTGGCGACAACAAGAACGTGCTGATCGAGTTAAACATTGAGCAGACCCGCCACAACGAGATTCAGCTGCTGGGTAATGGCCAGTGGTCTATCGCCCTGGGTGGCCGTGACTGCTCATTACAAATGCACGAACAGAAACTGCTGGAGATTTCCGTCACCCAGGAAGGACTGGCGCAAGAGATCGCCAAAGCGAAAAAAGCCAAAAACAGCAAGCAGGTCAAAGCCCTCGAGTCTGACCTGACCGTGCTTAAACGCATGGAAGAAGAGTCTGAGCGCTTTGGCCTGGCGGTTGGGCTCGATTCAGCTTCAACCTTTGAATGTATCGTTGATGGCGCCCGCCATTACTTCATGGAAGTCAACACCCGCATCCAGGTGGAACATCGGGTGACGGAGCTGGTCTACAGCCTCAAGTTCACCAATCCCGACAATAAAAACGAATTCTTTATCGTCGAATCCCTGGTCGAAGCCATGGCTCTGCTGGCACTTCATAAGGATCGACTTCCACGCCCGGAACGCATCCCACGCTTTGGTGCTGCAGCAGAAGCCCGCCTCAACGCGACCGACGCCTCATTGTCTCCAAGCGCCGGGGGTTACATTCTTTACTGGTCGCCGCCGATCGAAGGTGAAATTCGCGATGACCAGGGGATCAGCACTCCCAACCCCGACACCGGTCAATTCATGTTCTATCACTTGGCTGGAGCTTACGACTCCAATATTGCCCTGCTTTTGACCAAAGGGGAAGATCGCCTCGAAAGCTACAATCACCTCTCAAAGGTCCTGTGCAGTACGGTGCTGCGTGGCCGAAATCTGGCTACCAACCTGAAATTCCATTACGGCCTGGTAAGCTGGTTCATCGGCAACAATGTCATGGCCAAGCCGACGACCCGTTTCATTGTTCCCTATCTGACCCTGGTCGGCAAACTCAAGGAAGAGGTACAGAAGATCGATGTCGTCCACGCATTTCTGGCCACCAAAAAGCACTACAGCAAGCTCTTTGCTGATGACGCGGAAGGCGCCAAAGCTGCCTCTGGGGCCCTTGACCGCAAGGGAACACTGCTGACCCGACCGATAGAAATGTTGCTGGACGACCCTCATCTGCTTTCAGGTTGGTTGAGCCTTAACCGAAGCAACTACCGTATGGAAAATGGTAAAATCGTCTGGTTGCGCAATCCCCTGCTGGTTCTGGAGGACACTTATCGCTACCTCAACATGGATTGGCGAGCTGATGCGCCTGCGGCTGAAGTCATTTGGACCCACGACCGCGACCTGCTGGCAGAAGCGCTCAGCTTTTATGCCAAGCTGCGCGAGAAACTCTCCCTGACCGCACAGGACTTCGTTAAACTCAATGACATCCTCGCCAAGGATGAGCCCCAGGGGGAATTCGACAAAGAAACCTGGGCACGGATTCAATCAGCCCATGCCGGCTATGAAATCGGCAATGAACTGCTCGGCATGCTCTTTTTGGTCGCCGAACATACCAACTTCTATGACCTGAAGGTTGAAGAGGATCTGGAAGTAACGATTCCGGAATATCTCCACGATACCGACCTGCAGGCGGCCATGAAAAAGGTTCTGGTACCACCACCCTCAACCAAGGCCGATGAGATCGTATCGCCCGGCGGGGGCATGTACTACGGCCAGGAAGCACCGGGCATGCCGGCGTTTGCTAGCGAGGGAATGCATTTTGAGAAGGGACAGCCCCTGTTTATTCTCGAGGTCATGAAAATGTTCAACAAAGTCCCGGCGCCTTTCTCCGGTACCCTCGACAAGATTCTCATTGACAGTGGCGACGGCACCATTATTCAGAAAGGGCAACCGCTGTTTAAGGTCACCCCGGATGAAAGGTTTGTTGAAGTTGATCCGCAGGAGATTATTCGCCAGAAGCAGGCCCAGACCAACGCCTATCTGCAGGTGATCCTTTAATCCCGCTTGCTGACCATATGCCTGTGCCGGGAGAATTTCTCCGGCACAGGCTTACCCACAAATAAAAAGCAGATACACCCCAGGATGTATCTGCTTTTTTTGTTTCATTTGCGCAACAATAAATTACGCTTTGGCAGTCCAATGACCATGCAGGTTACAGTATTCACGGGCACTAACCTTTTCCGCGGTCACATTGAAGGTTGCCTCTGGAGCTTCACCGGGCTTGAGAAATTTACAATACACCTTATCGTCAGCAATCAGCTCAATCCACTCAATGTAATGAGATTCTTCCATCGGGTGAGCAACACTGCCAACCTTGACGGTGATAGTACCATCGCCCTTTTCAATCACCGGAACGTGTTTTTCCGTTGCGGCATCGACGGTATTTTCAGTCATCAGTTCCATATTTTTACCACAGCAAACCAGCGCACCGGCACCTCCATGCATCACTTCGACAATATTTCCACAGATACTGCACTTGTACACTTCGAGACGTTTTGGCATCGTTTTCCTCCATTAGTTTGGTGCCATAAAGGCACAGATCAATGAAAGGCCTGTTATTTGGCCTAACTCAACTTTACATTCTAACACTAAATCAATCGCATTTCATCTCTTAGGGTGACGCTTCTTTTTTTATGTTTTATTTTGATCTTTCCCGGGGTTTTATCTATACTAGCCAACAAAGACGATGATCGACTCTCTGCCCTGCAGGTGAGGTCAGAACGTCCACTCGGAATAGCAGTAATTCGGGGCACACTTTCAGAAACCTGGTGAGCCAGCCCACCTCCAGAGTGGGACGCCTGAAGGGTTTACAGCATGCCCCACCTCATTGGCACTCGATGTGAGTCCAATGACCCACGGTAGCGGTGGAGAGTCGTCTGCAGCAAGGGAATCCGGCAAACATCGGATTCCCTTTTTTTCTGTCTACCCGGTTTTTTACTCTGTTGCTTTTGTTCGCCTTTGACATTCCGAAATCATGGCCCCCCTGTTGCTATTATGTTAGCATATGAAACTGTTTTTTTCCTGTTCTGCTATTGGCTTGGTTTTTCTTGGAGGAATCCGTGAGCGAATCACCTTTGCCGTCAGATGTCTTTCATCTGACGGTTGACAATAAAAACATCACCCTGATCGGCACGGCCCATATCTCGCAGGAATCGGTTGACACCGTTGTCAAGGCGATCAATGATCTGCACCCTGACACTGTCTGTGTCGAACTCGATCAGCAACGTTACCAGTCACTGATTAATCAAAAGGGGTGGGAATCCCTCAATCTGAAAGAGGTGATCCGCAAAAAACAGTTACCTTTCCTGCTCGCCAACCTCGCCCTTTCTTCCTACCAGAAACGTATGGGACTTGCGACTGGAGTCCAGCCTGGGGCTGAGCTGGCTGCTGCCGCCCAGCTCGCAGAAGAGCAGGGAATGCGCGTAGAACTGGTTGACCGCAATATCCGCACGACCCTGTTGCGGGTATGGCGGATTACCGGCCTATGGAATAAAATGAAGGTTCTGGCAAGCCTGTTTGCCAGTCTTTTTGAAAAGCAGCAAGTCAACGAAGAGGAGCTCGCCAAACTGCGGCAAGCAGACAACCTTGCCGGCATGCTTGAAGAAATGGGCGAACTACTACCGTCGGTCAAGCAGATTCTTGTCGATGAACGTGACACCTATATGGCCTACCATATCCGCCTGGCTCCCGGTGAAAAGATCGTTGCCGTGGTTGGCGCCGCCCACCTGCCGGGAATCGTTGCGCACTTGCAAGGCGATGCGCCCAGCGCCATCGACATTGATCGAATCAATACCATCCCGCCAAAATCCCTGACTTCAAAATTGATTCCCTGGGCTATTCCGATCCTCGTACTTACACTTTTTGTCGGTGGTTTTTTTTTCGCCAACCCTGAGCAGATGGCGCAAGCCGCCTGGGCCTGGATTCTCGCCAATGGTTTTTTTTCTGCTGCCGGCACACTGCTGGCCTGGGGACACCCGATTACCATTATGACTGCCTTTATTGCTGCCCCCTTGACATCCCTCAACCCGACTATTGGTGCCGGCTTTGTGACCGCACTGGTACAATCCTTTGTTGCCCCGCCACTGGTATCCGACATGAAACGCGTCGGCGAAGATCTGCTCAGCCTCAAAGGCTGGTGGCATAATCGTCTGGCACGGGTGTTGCTGGTTTTTCTGTTTTCGTCCCTCGGGTCATCTATCGGCACATTCTTTGCCTTAGGCTGGATCAATAGTCTGTTTTAGCCCGGATATTTTGGAGTGATCAATGAACCAACCGTCTCGTCATCTTTTTTTTCTTAAGAACTCCCTGCGCGGGCGCTCACTTGTACAGATTCTGATTTATACCAATCTGGCCCTGTTCACCCTGATGGCTCTTCACGGGACCATCCTTGGATTGGGCATGCAGGTGATGTTCCGACCACCAACTAATCTGCTGGTTTACTGGGGCGGGCAGTACTGGCCGCTGGTGTTGGAAGGCGGGCAGTGGTGGCGCGCCATCACCTATGCCTTTACCCATGGCGGGCTGATCCATCTCGGTTTTAATATGATGGTTCTTTATCAGGTTGGTCCACTGCTGGAACAGGAAATCGGCTGGAACCGTTTTCTGTCGGTCTACATGATTACCGCTCTGGCTGCGTCTGTTGCAGGTCTGTTCTGGCATCCCCAGGTCGTTACGGTGGGTGCCTCCGGCGCAATTTTCGGACTGATCGGTTTTTCCATCAGCTATTATCACCGCATTGGTGGTCATATCGGTATTCAACGCCGCAACTTCATGTTTCAATGGGCAGTGATGGCCTTTATTTTTGGAATTATTATCGGTGCTGACAATGCCGCTCATTTAGGCGGCCTGTTGTCCGGCGCGGCCATCGGCTGGTGGATGCCGATCAGCATCCGCGGTTTGCGCCAGACCGATCGCCTGTTTCACATCGGCGGCCTGGTATTTGCTGCAGCAACAATAATCAGCATTCTCTGTATTCCCTTGTCCTGGCTTGGCCGCTGACAACAGATAACCCGCCCTGTCCATCGACGGAGATTAACGATGAGCAAGCCGAAGGTTCCGGCAACCACAGCAATCCGCTTTCTTAAGCAACATAAGGTCATGTTTGTTCCCCATCCTTACCCTTACGAAGAAAAAGGGGGGACAAAAAGCAGCGCCAAAGCACTCAATGTCGATGAGTTTTCAGTGATCAAGACTCTGGTCATGGAGGATGACGAACAGCATCCCTTTATTATACTGATGCACGGCAGCTGTGAGGTATCCCTTAAACATCTGGCCCGCCAGCTGAAGAGCAAACAGGTCAGCCCCTGCAACCCTGAAAAAGCTGACCGCGTTACCGGCTACCAGACCGGGGGGATTTCTCCCTTTGGTACGCGACAGCCCCTGCCCGTCTATATGGAGGCCTCGATACAACAACTGAAGAAAATCTGGATCAATGGTGGCAAGCGCGGTCTGCTGGTCGAGATTTCCCCGGCAGATCTGATCCGCACCCTGCAACCAGTCAAAGTCTCGGTAGCAATCTGACCAAGGAGAAGAGTGATGACAGTAGCGGGACGGTTTTCTGAAGCGGCACAATGTATCCGTAACGCCGCCGCACTGGTGATTACCACTGGCGCTGGCATGGGGATTGATTCCGGACTCCCTGATTTTCGCGGCAACCAGGGGTTCTGGAATGCTTACCCCATGTATGAACGTTTAGGGTTGAGCTTTGCTCAGGCGGCAAACCCTGAACACTTTGAGCAGGATCCACACTTTGGTTGGGGATTTTACGGACACCGTACCAATCTCTACCGCAATACCGTTCCCCACGCCGGATTTCACCTGTTAAAAGCCTGGGGCGAACAATTCAACCTGCCTACCTTCATCGCGACGTCAAACGTCGACGGTCAGTTCCAAAAAGCCGGTTTTGCTGAAGATCAGATTCTTGAAGTTCATGGCTCCATCCATCATCTCCAATGCACAACCCCTTGCAGTCGCGATATCTGGCTTAATCAGGAAACCTTTGACATTGATGAAACAACCATGCGTTCCCGGGCAACCCCCATGTGCCCTAAATGCCGGCGGGTGGCCAGGCCAAACATCCTCATGTTCGGAGACTACGCCTGGTTACATCATCGCTCTGCTCTGCAGGAAGATCACTTCGATCATTTTTTAGGCCAGCATCAGAACACAGCAGTCGTTGTCATTGAGATCGGTGCCGGCACCGCGGTTCCGACTATTCGCAATCTGACTGAACGGCTGGGGCGGCAGCCGGAAACCAGGGTATTACGGGTTAATCCACGCGAACCGCAGATTCGTGGCAACCACTTTTCCTTTGCCGGCGGCGCAGTTGCAATCCTCTCAGCCTTGCACGAAGCCCTCAATACAGACTAATGCTGTTTTTTATAAATCTATTCACATGGTAAATTACAAATCCCACACAGGTTTCTTCTTTTTCTTTAAAATAAGGGGTTGCAAGTATATAGAAGTAACGCCATAATCAATTTGACTGAATTTGTCATTACTTTTACTATTCATAGATAAGCAATTAGTAAAGCCCAGCACCTCGAGGAACCTATGTCACGAAAAAAGTTTGGTGAGATATTGCTGGAAAATCAGCTGATCAACAAGGAGCAGTTGGATGATGCCCTAACGCGTCAAAAAACATCAAAAAAACCGCTGGGGAAAATTCTTGAAGAGATGGATATCGTCCTTGAGGAAGATATCGCCAGAGCGCTATCCACTCAGTTCGGCTTCCCTTTTGCGAAACAGCTCAGCCGCCACAAGTTTTCTGCGACAATCCTGGGCACAATCACCGCTGAAACAGCCTTGGCTCACCTGGTGTTTCCGCTGAAACTGGAAGGGAAAACCCTCTATCTGGCCATGTCAAATCCACTCAATATGACGCTGCAGAGTGATTTGGGTTTCCAATTGGGACTGCGTATTGCCCCTTGTGTTGCAACCCCGGCAGACATCAAGATGGCGATTGAAAAGCATTACCGAAGTGGCACACCAGAAGCCAAAGAGGATCGCAGCTGGGATATTCTGCTGATTGACAATCAGGAACTGGCTCTGAACGCTGCTGAGGCGGCGCTGTCCAGAGCAGGCTTTACCATTCACAAAGCCCGCACCGGGATCGACGGATTGAAACTGGCAGCACAACACCGTCCGAATCTGATTATTACCGACATCATGCTGCCCCGCATGGACGGCATTGAGCTGTTCAAAGCGTTGCAGGACAATTCCGACCTGAGTGATATTCCAGTGATTGCCTCTACCGGCAAATCATCGGCTGAAGATGAATATAAATTACTGGAAATGGGTTTTTACGATTTTATCGCCAAGCCCATCAATCCGGTCCGGTTGCAGGCCAGGGTCAAACGGGCGATACGCTGGCGTAGCCGTTCGCGCAATTAATTAATATCCGCCGCTGTCGTTATGGCAGCGGCAACTGCCATAAATTCTCGCTGGAGTAGGTCAGTCGCTTGACACCCTCTTCAGCAACCCGCCAGGTATTTTCTACTCCCACCGCACCCAACCCCGGAAATACTGCCTTGGGCTCAAAGGCAAAGGTCATTCCAGGGAGCAGCACCTGATCATCGAATCCCTCGGCAATAAAGGGATACTCATCGACCTCTACACCGATGCCATGACCGATAAAGCGTACCCGGGTTGTCCCCGCCCCCATAAAATGTTCTTCATACCCCAGCTTGCAGGCACGCTGATAACACTGGCTATACAGTTCAGACCAACTAACCCCCGGCCGCGCCAACTCAACCATGTATTTCTGGATCGCAAGCATATCGGCATAGGCCTGCTGCAATTGATCCGTTAATGGCCCGATCGACAAGGTCCGGGTCTGATCAACCAGATAGCCATCGTAAGCAACAATAAAATCGATGATGATCGGCTCATGGGCAGCAATTTTTTTATGTCCGGCACCTTGACCCACCGCGGGCGTTGTTCCCAGCCCTCCCAAGGGAGCATCAAGATGGGCAGGAACAGCAGCGTCTCCCCCTGAGAAAATGTGACCAAAGAACATTTCGGCATTAAACCGGCGCATACGGATCAACCCCTGATGCCCTTGTTTGAGTGCATAACCGAAGAGTTCAGCCATCACCTCATGATCGGTTTTACCAACCGCCAACAGGTTTTTCGCCTCTTCATAAACCCGATCGGCCAGTAGGGCGCAATCCTTCATGATCTCAAGCTCATAACTGCTTTTAACAGCCCGCACAGTGCGCACTTGCGGGGCAATGTCAACAAACTCTGTAGCGGGCATGAGCTTCTGGTAACGCTGTGCTTCAGTGACCGGCAGGACATCGAACTCCATCCCGGCCCGCGGTGGCAGCTGCAACCCGAAACGGGCAAGTTCGCCGGGCAGGTTGCCAAGTCGATCCAGGGGAACAACATGATAGAGTCCGGACTCCATTCGCGCACGTCCCTGGTCGCGAAAAACAAAATAGATCGGCTCCCCTTCTGCCGGCAGATAATATAGGCCGCGTTGAATGGAACCGGTGAAATAAAAAAGATCGCTGTTTTGCATCAGGATCGCCGCATCAATCTGTTGTTCACGCAGTTTTTTCTGAAGGTTGCATGAACGATCTGTCAATTCTGTCAACGGGGTAATACGCATGATAAATATCCCTTCCTGATCGCCAAAGCCAACAAATACAAGCTCATGCCGATAATTTTTTCGCTATGCTCCGGAGGGTTACACAGATTCGGAAGATTACTGTTTAGCGCAGTCGGCAGGATCCCCTTTGAGTTTCGCCAAGGCATGGGGCAGGACCGGTAACAATACGGAAAAGTTTTCTCCGGCGCCCTTGGGGCTACCGGGCAGATTGATAATCAGGCTGTGCTTACGCACCCCGACCAGCGCCCGCGACAACATGGCATGGGGAATCTTGACAAGGCTTGCTGCTCGCATCGCTTCAGCCATACCGGGAATCTGGTAATCAAGAACCGAAGCGGTAGCCTGGGGGGTCTGGTCACGAGGACTCAGCCCGGTCCCCCCGGTAGTGAGAATCAGGTCAAGACCCAGGTCATCAACCCAGCCGGTCAGCATCAGCGTCAGGGTATCCACTTCGTCGGGGATAATCTGATAACGCACAACATCACCTAATTCAGCTACCAGCTTTGACAACAGCGGCCCACTCTTATCGACCCGCTCACCACGGGCACCCTTGTCAGACAAGGTAAGAATACCAATCTTGTATTTCTCTGAATTCATAAAAAGGCTCCCTGCCAGAGATACTATTTCTTTCTAGTAGATTGCATCCGCCGGGCATTATTGATGATCGGCTGAGTTACATTGCGACTAGTTGCCAACTCTTTGATATCCCGCTCCGATAAAAATGACATCAGCCGCATGGCCTGCTGTACGGGCGTACGGGGGTGATGCACCAGAGCCTTTTTCATATCATAGAGTTTCACCCAATCACGATTAAGCAGAATAATCCTGATCAGTTCTTCTGGGCTGCTGCGATTCTGGGCTACGGCGATGGCTTCGGCCTCGGTGATTCGCGGGTTGCGCAGCACGGCAGTGTTAATCTGCTTGTTCGCCTCACGGATCAGCAGCGTACGCCATTCCTTGTCACCGGTGAGGGCCATTTTTATTTTTTCGTTGACCGTCATCTCCTGCAGTTGTTGATACTTGGAAAACGACTCGTCTTCAGGCTGATCTTCGTCAACGTCGTCGCCAACAGCGGCCGAGGTCGGGTCGCTGTCCTCCGCCGCCGCTTCAGCTCCTTCAACCTCTACCGGCTCCGGTTGTTCCTGCGGCTCTACCCAACCCAGGCGTAAACGCGTTACTTTATCGGTATTGGGATTATTGATGATCGCCTTGTGAAGGGAGTCGGACTTGAGCAGGATCTCGTCATTGTCGGCCAACATGTCAAGAACCTGGCCGGAACTGTTCTCAGCGACAAAGAGCAGACTTCTGATTCCGGTCATCGGGTGGGCAAGCACTGCCTGCATGACGACCGCATCTTCATAACGCAGGTGAACGATCAGGTCGATGATCGCAGGATGGAGTTCAGGCTGGGACAGGGCGGCCAGAAGGATTTTCGCCGGCAGGGTCTGCAGGGTGCTTAACGCCTCTTCTTTGAGTTCCGGATTGTCTCCGTTATAAAAGACAAAAAGAACCATGACCAGATTAGAGCCGGACATGGGCAGAGCACCACGGGCTGCAGCCAGACGGACACTGTGTCCGCCCCATTTGCCCATAATCTTTGCCACTTCTGCGGGAAGTTTAATCTGAATCTTTTCGTTCTTATCCTCGTTGTTCACACGGATTTCCTATCAACGCTCGACCTCGATGCGGGCGCGCAGTCCACTTGCATTGAGCTCAGCGGCAACATCTTCAGCGGCTTTGAGTCCACCACTACTGATAACAGCCAACAAGGGACCGTCGATGGTCAGTTGTGAATCCACCGGTGCCACCTGGATCTGGCGTTCAGCAAGTTCGCGCTGCTGACGACGGGCGCGGTCACGATCGGAAAAAGAGCCGATGTAGAGTGCCCAGCGGTCACCATCCGGAAGCAGAAACGCTGACGAGAACTCTTTGCGTATTTCTTCCAGGCGTAACTGAGCCTGTGCCAGGGGATAGATTCCTTCCAGTAAGCGGATCATATCAACAGTACCTGAGCCAAGCTGTTGTTGCGGCGTCAAGCCGCGCTCACGCAACAGTGTTGCTGCGCGCTCCAGATCTCTCTGACTGATAAACGGGCCGACCAGCACACGATGGACTGGTTCAGCTAGCGCAGCATCCGGAGTTTCTGCTTCAACCTGCGGTTCTTCGCTGACAACTTCTTCTGCCGCTTCTATCTCTGTAGAGACCGTATCAGTAAGCGTAGCTTCTGCTGGTGGAATGGTGAGGATGGCGGTTGCGTCCGTTACAGTCTCTTGTTCAATCCTTTCTGGGTCCTCATCAGCGATCACCTCAACGACTATTTGCTCTGGTGTTTCCGTGGCAGTATTCTGATCACCGGTCATTACTTCCTGGGTTGCAGCAGCACTGGTTGGATCGGCAGCCCCAAGAGCTTGCGGGCGTTCGGGAACTGCCATCCGTTTTTCTACGCGAATCTGCTCTTGCGTACCTGATTGAGTGGTTAACAGATCGCCGAACTGATACCAGCCGCCGACAACGGCAACGACGGCGACAATCAACAGAGCTAGAACCACAAAGGGCCAACGCAATGAGCCCCCACCATTTTTGCCGCTTTTCACTTCCTGATCGGCAAGCGCTCTGAAGGTCGTTTTGGGCACATCATCATCTATCAGCAGATCTTCCAGTGTTTTTTTCGGTGCTGATGCCGGGTTTTCTGACGTGTTGCTGGATGGGCCTGGCGTCATACTGTTCTGATTCTTATCTTCAGTCATTATCTGATTCCGGAGAAAATTGGCGGCGGAGCAAGCCTGTCGGTTGCCCCGCCGCCATGGTTAAGATTCTTTGGCCTGCTCTTCAAGAATCTTGGCGGTCTGATGGGAAGGCACTTCTTCGTATTTGCTGAATTCCATGGTGAACATACCACGGTCTGACGTCATTGAACGCAGCTCCGGGGCATAACGTAATACTTCAGCCATGGGTACTTCAGCACGGATAATCTGACTGTTGGCCTGCGGCTCGACCCCGACTACCTTGCCGCGACGTGAGTTCAAATCACCAATTACATCACCCATACAATCATCAGGAACGGTGATTTCCATCGCCATGATCGGCTCGAGCAGAACCGGTTTGCATTGTTCCATGGCTTTTTTGAAGGCCATGGAACCAGCCACCTTAAAGGCCATTTCCGAAGAATCGACGGAATGGTGAGAACCATCATAAAGGCTAACCTCGACATCCACTACCTGATTTTTTGTCAGTGGGCCGGTTTTCATTGCCTCGATAATCCCCTTGTCAACCGCCGGAATGTAATTACGCGGCACAACGCCGCCAACGACCTTGTCGACGAACTCATAGCCGCTGCCGCGCGGCCGGGGCTTGACTTCGATCCAGACATCACCGTATTGACCACGACCACCTGACTGTTTCTTGTACTTACCCTGAACCTGAGTCGATGCACGGATCGTCTCTCGATACGGCACCTTGGGTTCTTTCAAAACAACATCCGCTCCGTACTTACGCTTGAGGCGCTCTACCGCAACCTCCAGATGAATCTGACCCATTCCTGAAAGAACCATCTCTTTGGTCTCATCGTCACGGGTAACGGTCAAGGTTGGATCTTCTTCCATCAGGCGCTGTAATCCGGTATAGATCTTGTCTTCATCCCCCTTGCTGCGACCTTCCAGGGCAAAGGAGATAACCGGCTTAAGGGGCACCAGAGGTTCGTACATGACCGGTTCCTTCAGATCACAGAGGGTATCTCCGGTGGCGGTCACTTTGAGCTTGGGCACCGCGATAATATCACCGGCGGCAGCAACCTCGATGGGCGTCTGCTTTTTTCCTTCCATCTTATAGATATGGCTGATCCGCTCTTTCTCATCCTTATTCGGATTCAACACCACCGTATCAGTTGTCAATGTCCCTGAATACAGACGCATCAGGGTCAATTTGCCGGCATAAGGATCATTAAAGGTCTTGAACACCATGGCCGAAAAGGGCTCATCGGGGCTTGGTTTGCGCTCAACCGGCTCATCGGTGGTTGGTTTAAATCCAATCTGAATTCCTTTATCGATGGGCGAGGGCAGGCAGTTGACAACATAATCGAGCAATTGCCGGACCCCAATGTTGGCCGTCGCACTGCCGCAGAATACCGGGGTAAAAACACCGGTCAAGGTGCCTTCACGCAACCCCCGCAGAATATCCTCCTGCGTCAGGGTTTCTCCCTCAAGGTATTTTTCCATCAACTCGTCGTCGGCCTCGGCAGCTGCTTCGACCAGTTGCTCACGCAGGCGTGTCGCCTCCTTCAAATACTCCTCGGGGACATCGATTTCGTCATACTTACCGCTTTCGTCAAAGGTATAAATACGCGCCTTCATCCGCACCAGGTCGATAATCCCCTTGAAACTTTCTTCGGAACCCATCGGCTGCGTAACGACGACCGCCCTGGCACCAAGGGATTTTTCCATATCATCAACGGCTTTGAGAAAATCTGCCCGCTCCTTATCCATCTTGTTGACAAACGCAATGCGTGGCACTTCAAAGTTTTCGCACCATTCCCAGATTCTTTTGGTCTGAGCCTTGGTACCGGAGATCGCCGAAACAATGACCACCGCCCCGCCAAGGATGCGCAGGCAGCGCCGCGTGTCGTGAAGAAAATTGCTGACCCCGGGGGTATCAACAATATTCAGGTTGTAATCGTTCCAGTGACAATGATTCAGACTCGCACTCAAGGTCGACTTGCGTTTTATTTCTTCTTCTTCAAAATCCATGGACGAGGTACCCAGATCAACCTTACCCAATTTATCGGTCATCCCGGCATTGAAGATGATAGCCTCCACCAGCGAGGTTTTGCCGGCAGCATTATGCGCCACAATGCCAAGATTTCTCATCTTTGTCGTCTCGTGTTTGCCCATGAATCGCTCCTTTGCATGTAAATACAATTTTCCCGCAAACTGTCCAACCCACACGAATTACACAGCTTAAACGGAGCACAGAAAGATTAGTGGCCTGCTACTTTTTATTGCGCTCATACAACAAACGCAGCCCCTCAAGGGTCAGAAAAGGCTCTACCCGGTCAATAATAGCTGTAGCCGCGGCAATGGGTGCAGCCAGACCGCCAGTGGCAACAACTAATGGCGATTGCGACATCTCGATTTTCATCCGACTGACAATCCCCTCAACCAGACCGAGATAACCGTAAAAAATTCCCGCCTGAATACTGTTCACCGTATTCTTGGCAATAACCAGCCCGGGCTGTAAAAAATCGACGCGGGGCAGTTTGCTCGCATGCTCAAACAGCGCATCGGCAGAAATTCCGATCCCCGGAGCAATGGCTCCACCCTGATAACAGCCATCGGCTGACACCACATCAAAGGTGGTCGCGGTACCGAAATCTACCACAATCAGAGCACCATGAGACAGCTCATAGGCTGCAACAGCATTAACAATTCGATCGGCACCGACCTCACGGGGGTTATCGTAGTGGATCGGCATACCGGTTTTCATTCCCGGTCCGACCAGATAAGGAACCAGTTGAAAATACTTTTTACTCAGCCCCTCAACGGTGTTCTGCATCGATGGAACGACGCTTGACACAATCACGTCGTCAAGATCAGAAAAACTGATACCACCAAGCTCAAATAATTGGCGCATGAGCATGGCATACTCGTCCACAGTGCGATATTTATCGGTGGCAACCCGCCAGTCGTAGATCAGTTTCTGATCCTGATAAACACCCAATACGGTATTGCTGTTACCTACGTCGATCACCAGCAGCATGGTGAAAATTTCCTTTTTGAAGGCAATTAATTGACCAGACGTACATCACCGGCAACAATCCGTTCAATCGTGCCTGCATCGAACTGCAGCCGCAGGGCTCCATCCTCATCCAGCCCCACCACCGTAGCAAACGGACCGGAATCGACAGTCACCTGGCGATTGATGATCGGGCACAGTTGCTCCCAGCGTTGGCGGATCGGCGCGAATCCCTGGTGAAGAAATTCAGCATAATAGAAATCAAGCCGCTCAAGCAACGCACGTAAAAATATCCGCCGGATAACCGGTTGACCGGTTTCAAGCAAAACCGATGTTGCCGGGTAGTTGAGTTCCGGCGGGAATTGCTCGGTGGTCATGTTGAGATTTATTCCAAGGCCCAGAACAACATAGTTGATCTGCTCGGTTTCAGCACTCATTTCATTGAGCAGACCGGCAATTTTGGCGCCGCCGACAAGAATATCGTTAGGCCACTTTACCTGTGCCTTAACCCCGCCGACCGCTTCAAGAACATCGACGACGGCGACGGCGGAAAGAAACGTCAACTGCGGTGCCTGTTGAACCGGAATCTGCGGACGCAATAAAATCGAGCAGTAAAGGTTCACCCCGGCCGGGGATGCCCACTGCCGCCCCAGGCGTCCCTTGCCGGCTAACTGTTGATCAGCCACAACAACTGTCCCTTCTTGCGCCCCTGCTTCAGCCTGGGCTTTCAACTGCAGGTTGGTGGAATCAACCGCCTGGAGAATGTTCAATGAGCGCCCAACGATCCGGTAATCAAGCCCGCTGACAATTTCGCTGCTGAATAACAGATCATCGGGTTCAAGCAGCCGATAACCTTTGGCGTGGCGCGCTTCAATTGCTACCCCGAGGGCCCGCAAGGCGCTAATCTGTTTCCAGATTGCCGCCCGCGACAGTTGCAACTCTGAGCTGATCTTTTCACCTGACAACCAACTGTCCGAGTGACAACGTAGTAGCGCCAGAATACGATCACGGGAAGACGAAACAGACGCATTCACTTGAACAACATCGAGATATCAGCCGCGACGACTGAGTGGGTCAGGGTTCCGACAGAAATAATGTTGACACCGGTTGCCCCAATCTCATGAACCCGTTCCAGATTGACACCACCAGACGCCTCCGTCAGGGCGCGATTATCTATCAATGCCACCGCCGCAACCATGTCAGCGTTAGTCATATTGTCAAGCATGATGATATCAGCACCAGCATCAAGGGCCTGTTGGACTTCATCCAGGTTGCGGGTTTCAACCTCGATTTTAAGAGTATGGGGCACGTTGACCCGGATGGCCGCAATCGCTGCGGCGATCCCGCCGGCAGCAGCAATATGGTTTTCCTTGATCAGCACCCCATCAAACAACCCGATACGGTGATTACGCCCGCCACCAACACGAACCGCGTACTTATCGAGAGCTCGCAAACCAGGGGCCGTTTTGCGGGTATCAACAATAGCGGCACCTGTCCCCTCTACAGCGGCAACAAAATGCGCGGTCAGGGTAGCAATACCGGACATACGCTGCAACAGATTCAAGGCGACCCGTTCTCCCTGCAGCAACATCAGTGCAGAGCCTTTCAACCAGGCAAGAACCTCTCCCCTTCTTACCTTCTGGCCGTCGACAAAAATCTTCTCGAAACTAAGATCCGGATCCAGATGATGGAAAACGGCGGCAGCCACATCCAGTCCGGCGATGACAAAATCCTCCTTGGCAACCAACTCAGCTTGCGCTCTTGCATCTCGCGCAACGACAGCCATGGAAGTCACATCGCCTAAGCCGATATCTTCCTGCAGTGCCGTGCGGACAACTCTTTCAATCTCAAACTGCATTTTTTGAGTCTCCACCAAAGGTAGCAACAGCCCTGAAACTAATGAACTTATGCCACAAATAAGGCCCATCTATAGCATATTGACAACCCCCATCGCAACTGAAAACACTGCGGCTATAGTGGCAAATCTCCTTTACATTTCCGTTACTTGTGATAAAAATAAGGGACTTTTAGAGGATCGCACTAAACTACTTCTTACGAGGAATAACAAATGAAACCGCTCAAACTTCTCTTCATGGCAACGCTGTTGTTATTAACTGTCGGTTGCGTGAGCAAGAACAGCTATCAACAAAAAGTTAATGAAACCGAACTGCTCTCTGCGGATGTCGCCACGCTGACCGCAACCACCGCCGAGTTACGCCAGGAAAAACAGATTTTGCAAGCCGATCTGGCAACCCTCAACTCGCGCCTGGTGGATGTGTTAAAGAAGAACTCGCAACTGCAACGCGACCTGCTGGTTGCCACTGCAACACAGGAACGACAAGAGGGAAATCTTTCTCTTCATCAGCAGCGAATCGCTGCACTACAGTCCAAAAGCGAGGAACTGCAGGCGACAGTGGAAGAATTGAACCGTGCTCTGGATAAGGAACGTATTGCTCGCGAAGCACGACTGGCTCAAGTCAGACACACTTATGAGGAACTGGTGGGTGCCCTTGAAGATGAAATCCAGCGCGGTGAACTCACTATTTCCAACCTGGAAGGCAAGCTTACCGTCAATCTGCTGAACCAGATCCTCTTTGACTCGGGCGCCACCGAACTGCGCGAAGAAGGGAAAAGGGTCCTGAAGAACCTGGGAGATGTCCTTAATCGCTTTCCTGATCGTGCCCTGCAGATTGCCGGACATACCGATAATGTACCGATCAGTCCCCGCTTATTGGAGCGATTTCCAACCAACTGGGAGCTTTCCACCAGCCGCGCCACCAGTGTCATCCACTTTCTTCAGCAAGAAGCCGGCATCCCCGGAAATCGTCTGATAGCGGCCGGCTTCAGCGAGTATCAACCGATTGCCGACAATAGTACCCCGGAAGGGCGCGCCCAGAATCGGCGTATTGAAATTCTGCTGGTACCTTTTGAGACAGAACTCAGCGAATAAATCAGCTTTTTGCCTTGCTGACAAAACAAGCAGGATCTCTCTTGACCAGGGGGGGCTGGTCACAACCGTAGGTGACCGCCGGGCAACCGCCACAGACCGGACGCAGATGGCAGTCAGCACATTCTGATGGTCCCTTGCGATAGGCTCTTGCCGCATCAGAATGGTAAATCTCTTCAAGACTATGATGATGGATATTGCCAATTGGTGACGGGTACTTTCGACAGGCATGAACCTCGCCGTTGGGCAAAATGGCGACAAAATTAAAGGCGGCACCGCAACCGAAGCCGGTACAACCGCCAAACATTTCAAGCCCCTGGTTGTCGCGCTCGATGTTGATCAGGTTGTCCTTCTGGGCAATCATTGGATTGCTGTTTTTGGCGGCAATATAACTACGGATAAAATCCTGATATTTGCCGCCCAAAGCTGACTGCAGTGATGCCCCTTCACCGACCATTGAAAGCCGGTTGTAGGTAAACAGGTCGGCTTTGTCACGCAGGAACTCGGCCAGGGGGAGGACCTCCGTCATGTTTTTTTCCGTAAGGGTCAACATCACCCGCGAAGGAATCTGCTGATTACGCAACCTTTCAAGGAAAGCGATAACAGCATCAAAATTCCCCACCCCGCGAATCTCATCATTGTGATCTCTCAGACCTTCCAGGCTGACCTGATAAAAGGACGGAGGAGCGATAGCGATCAACTCTTGAAGCCGCTCCTCGGCAATCGGATTACCGAGAATACCAACCATGAGATTGCGCTCAACGGCCGCTTGATAGAGGGAAAAAAAGTCCGGGTGCAAAAACGGATTGCCACCACTGAATGAAATCTGCCCGTAAACATAATTTTTCAGGCAGAAGTCACGCATCTGATCCAATAACTGCAGTCCCTGTTCCAGCGCCATATCAGCCTGGTCACTGCGATCGTAGCAGTGACGACAGTGAAGATCACACTTCTGGGTAATGTGCCACTGCAGGGTAAAAGCCGGTGTCCGCATGTATCTTTGTGCCGTCAGGCTATCAACCGGAAACTCTTGACCGTGGCGAACTAGTTGCGAGGGTGGGGTCAATATTAGCCCTTTGAGGGCTGCCCGCTCCAGGGCCCGATCGATAGCACCAACCGGCCTGGATGTTGAAGCCGCGACATGACGTGGGTCAAGGCCCTCAACAATCACTTTTAATGCCAGCAGATCTGCCGGCGAAGCAGCTTCTTTGCGGAAAGTCCCGCTCCGCGGATGGCGCCAGAGCAGCAGGAATTCAGGCCCTGACTGTGGTTCTACCGGCTTGCCGGTGAGAACTTGCAGCAAGCCCACCCATGCCACGTCAATGACCTGGAGGCTGGGATTGAGTGTGACAAGATCAGGGCGGTCAGAAAATGCGGTTCTGTGCGACTCCATCCGAAGTCGACAATCAGCCTGTTCAATAGCGGCGAGATCCGGCAACCAGGAATTTTCCGGCACAACAGACCGAAGACATTCACGCGCATCGGCACCCGAGACACAAGCATCCTGCCAGCGCATCTGACTGTCCGATGACAATAATGACCAGGTCACCGGGCAAAGAGTGTTCACATCCACCAGCTTTTCTCCCTAATAAAAAAGGCCGAAAGAACATTTAAGCTCATTCGGCCCTTTAAAGTACAGCCTTGTTTAAAAAAATACTTATTTGGTATCAACGATACCAAGAAAGAGGCCTATCAGCCACTGTCTCCCGCTTCTTTTTCTTCGTCGGTGCCCACGGCACCGTCAGTTTCGCCACCTCAGCCACTGCCTGCAGGCTTCTTTGGTTTTTCTTTGTCGGTGCTCACGGCACCGTCAGTTTCGCCACCTCAGCCACTGCCTGCCGGCTTCTGCTCCTTGTCAGTGCTGACCGCACTGTCATCTTTAGAGCCTCAACCACTGGCGGCATTAGCCGGTGGCGGCAGGGAAACACCCGCTGCCGACACCAGGGTAGCAATCCCCAGACCAGCCAGCAGCTTTTTCAGCTTCTCTTCACCCATAGAAAACCTCCTTAGATCAAGCCCTCACCCTGCGTATCGAGATTTTCGATAATAAGGACAAAAGCCATCGGTTTATACAAGGCATCTTACCTGATTGGGCTGAAAAGTCAATCAAAGTACTCAAAG
>CAZMFD010000033.1:17989-32530 GCA_964565445.1 uncultured Geobacteraceae bacterium | reverse complement strand
CGCTGGCGCGTGCCCTGCGTATCGATAAATTAACTCTGGCCGCTCTCGAAGCGACGTTACGGCTTTATCTGCAGCCGCTCCGGGCCTGCAGCGAGGTGCCGGTCTTGTCCATGTTTGCTGCTGACGCACAGCAACAAAAAAACCGCTGTGAAGCGTTGTTGCAACGTTTACAGGAAGAGCCGGTGGCCGCAGAAGTATCGCTGGTCGAAGATGTAGCGCGCATCGGGGGTGGGGCGATGCCCCTGACTGAACTGGGTGATTGGGCGATTGCCATCAGGCCTCACCATATCAGTGTCGCCGAACTGGCGGCGCGTTTGCGTGATTACACGCCGGCGTTGATTGCCCGGATTCGTGATGATGCGTTGTTGGTTAATCTGCGGGCCGTGTTTGCCGCAGAAGATAATTTGCTGGCACAAATAATAGTGGCGGCGTTACCAGGTGAAAACCCGTGCTGAATCAACAGGGACATTACATCATCGGTACGGCCGGCCACGTTGACCATGGCAAGACCGCACTGATCCGCGCCTTGACCGGGGTTGAGACCGATCGTCTGAGCGAAGAAAAAAAACGTGGA
This sequence comes from uncultured Geobacteraceae bacterium, assembly GCA_964565445.1. GTDB lineage: Bacteria > Desulfobacterota > Desulfuromonadia > Desulfuromonadales > Geopsychrobacteraceae > Pelovirga. The sequence continues at coordinate 31,956 of CAZMFD010000033.1, read as the reverse complement.
ATTTCCATTGAACTCGGGTTTGCCCGACTTGACTTGGGGCATGGTCAGATTGCCGGAGTTGTCGACGTTCCCGGACATGAAAAATTTATCCCGCAGATGCTCAGCGGTATCGCCGGAATTGATCTGGTGCTGCTGGTGGTTGATGCCAACGAAGGGGTGATGCAACAAACCCGCGAGCACCTGCAGATCATGGAACTGCTCAAAGTCCAGAATGGCATCCTGGTGATTTCCAAATGTGATCTGGTCGAAGCCGACTGGCTCGATATTGTAGAAGAAGAGATCCGTGAGCAAGTGACCGGGACCTTTCTGGAAAAAGCTCCCTGTTGTCGGGTTTCGGCGCTGGCTGGTGAAGGATTGGACGACCTGCTGGAAACCATCCGTCGGCAATTGCGTCAGGTTGAGCCGCGTGACAACAGCGGCGCCGTGCGTTTGCCGGTTGACCGCTGTTTCAGTATCAGTGGTTTTGGGACGGTTGTGACTGGTACTTTGAACAGTGGTACCATTGCAACCGGTGACAGCCTAGAAATTCTGCCGACCGGTGTAACCGCCCGGGTACGTGAAGCCCAGGTGCATGATCAGCAGGTAAGCCAGGTATTTGCCGGTCAGCGCGTGGCCTTGAACCTGGCGGGCATTAATCGCGATCAGGTGCCACGGGGGTCAGTTCTGGGTGCTCCGGGGTTGTTTCGCGCGACCCAGCGTATTGATGTCCAACTGCAACTGTTACCCAATGTGCCGTGGCCACTGAAATTTCGTGATCCGGTGCACTTTCATCTGGGAACCGGCCGCAGTGTCGCCCGGGTGGTGCTGCTCGATCGTGAAAAAATGGAGGGCGGGCAGCAGGCCCTGGTTCAGTTGGCTCTCGATCAACCGGTCCTGGCGCATCGTGGCGACCGCTTTATTGTCCGCTCCTATTCGCCCATGTTTACTATTGGCGGCGGTGTCGTTGTTGACGCCGAACCACAGAAACACAAACGTTTTCGTCCCGAAGTCACCCAGCGACTGAAGGAACTGGTTTCCGGAGACCTGGGTTTCTGGCTGCAGAAACTCGATGAGCTGCAACTGGCGCGCCTTAAGGAGCTGGAAAAACAGACCGGTACCGGTCGTGATCAACTGCTGGCAGGATTGGAAAAACTGCGCGCGCAGGGGCGGGTTGAGCTGCTCGCTGAACAGTGGATGAGTAGTGAGCGGTTGCGCAGCTGGAAACAGCAATTGCCGGAAATCGTCAGTCACTATCAAACACAACACCCCTTGAGCCATGGTATGCCGCGTGCAACCCTGCAGGCGCGGATTTCCGATAAACTGGCACCGAAAGGTTTTGAGGTATTGATGCAATGGGCGTTTGATGCCGGGTTGCTGGTACCGCAGCGTGACCTGATTGCCACTCCGGGCTGGAAGCCGCAGTTGCAACCCGATCAGCAACAGATTGTCGCGCGTATTGAAGCCCATTTCCGTGCAGCAGGTTTTGATGTTAAAAACAACCAGGAAGTGCTGTTACAATTAGGTCTCGATCATATCGATGCTGAAGTCTATTTTACCTATCTGTACTTAGAGGGGATGCTGGTGCGCCTGAATCAGGAGAGCTCCCTGCACAAGGAACATTATCGTCAGGCGGAAAAATTAATGATCAAACATTTTAAACAACACCCAACCCTGACTCTGGCACAGTTTCGTGACCAGCTCGGTAGTGGGCGTAAGCTTACTCAGGCGGTGCTGGAACTGTTTGATAGCTTGAAATTCACGCGTCGGGTGGATGACCACCGGGTGGCCTGGCAGTTGCCGCAAGGGTAGTGGGTAATAGGTAGTAGTTAGTGGGTGGTGGGTGTAGAACAGAAACTATTAAAGGAATGAGAATGAGTACTAGACTGACCTCCTTGTCGCGCAGCTCTGGTTGAGCGGCAAAAATAGGTCCCGAGACCCTGACCCAGGTGCTGAGTCAGCTCCCCCAGAGTGAAGATCCTGCATTGCTTTCGCAGGAAATTCCGTTTGCCGATGCGGCTGTTTATCGTCTCAGTGAGTCGCTGGCACTGGTGCAATCTGTCGATTTTTTTACTCCGGTGGTTGACGACCCTTATCGTTACGGTCAGATCGCCGCCGCCAATTCCCTTTCCGACCTCTACGCTATGGGGGCCAGGCCCTTAACCGCGATGAATATTGTCTGTTTTCCGGTTAATTGTCTGGACCAGAGCATCCTTGTCCAGATTCTGTGCGGTGGAGCCGAGCGCGTTCATGCGGCCGGAGCGGTGGTGGCTGGTGGGCATTCCATCGAAGATGATGAACCCAAATTCGGTTTAAGTGTTACCGGTACGGTTGATCCAGCGCGCATGGTGACCACTTGTGGAGCCAGACCTGGTGATCAGCTGCTATTAACCAAACCTTTAGGTACCGGTTTGTTGACAACTGCTTTAAAAGGTGAGGTGCTGAGCGAGGTTGAACTTGTTGCTGCTATTGACGGCATGGCGACTCTTAATAAAGAGGCATCTGAGGTGATGATGGAGATTGGTGTCTGTGCTTCGACTGATATTACCGGTTTCGGCCTGGTTGGTCATGCCGCTGAAATGGCCGAAGCCAGCCGGGTGGGTTTTCGGCTGTTTGCCTCGCGCCTTCCCGCATACCCCCATGCCCTGGAAATGGCCGAAATCGGGCTTGTTCCTGTGGGCTCGCACCGTAACCAGAAATTTTATCTGCCGCGCTGTCAGCAGCCCCAGACCATCGACCCACTGTTGATCGATCTGTTGTGTGATCCCCAGACTTCCGGAGGACTGTTATTAGCGCTTGCGCCGGAGAAGTTGGATGGGTGTCTTGAGCGCCTGCAGCAACGTGGCATTATGGCCTGGCATATTGGTGAAGTGATCGACCAACGAGCCGGTTCGCTGGAACTTAAGGCCTGATGATTCTGGGGTTGGGGATATGGGAGCTGGTGCTGTTGGGGGGCATCTTTGTGGCGCTGTTCGGGATTGGTCGGGTACCGCAGGTGGCACTGCAGCTGGGGCGTATCCATGGTCTGGTCCAACGCGTGCGTGGATTGCTACGCAACCCCTTCCGTTTTTTTTAAGGCCCGTTCAGTAGGCAACTTTAGCGTACTGCGACTGCGCCGATGCGTTTATGGCGTCAGACAGGGTGTAGATTTCGTGGGCTTCTAACAGCGGAATCAGTTTGAGCAGGACCTCAGCGGTAACGATGGAATCTCCCAGGGCGGTATGGCGACCGACGATGGTGACATTGAAGCGCTTGGCCAAGTCATCCAGGGAGTGGTCGCCAAGGTTGGCGTGGACAATGGATGAGAGGAGCAGGGTGTCGAGTACCGGATTGGTCAAAGTGATGCCGCTGCGCTCTTCCTGAATCTGTAGAAAACGCATGTCGAACGCAGCATTGTGGGCCACCAGGACAGAGTTTTCGGAAAATTTTTGAAAGTGCGGCAGGACCTTGTCGATCGTCGGTTGCCCTTTGAGCAGGTGGGGCTGGATGCCGTGAATGGCAACCGATTCAACCGGCACCATGCGTTGCGGATCGACCAGTTGATCGATTACTTCACGGTAGAGAATATTGCCATTTACAATACGGATAGCGCCGAGTTGAATGATTTCATCGCCCTGGGTTGGATTCAGCCCGGTGGTTTCCGTATCAAACACCACATAGGTTAATTTCCTCAAAGGGGTCTGCCCCAGTTCCTCCCATTCCTCCCCGCGATTAAACAGGTCAAACTCATAGGAAATCGGTCGATGCTCGATTTCACTCTGTACCGATAAACGACACTCCTGGTCAACCGGCGGCAGGGTAATCAGGATGCCACAGGCTTGTTTGTCCTCGCCCAGTAAGGTTTCGATGGTACCTGAGGATTTTTCAATGGTGTCGGTAAAGCTCAGTAATTTTCCTTTTGTATCGGCTATCAGTGGTGTTTTCTGCCAGTTCGACAGCAGGTTCGGGTCAGCATCTTGCCCCGGCCAACTGATAACGATCTCGATCTGTTGTTGTTCATTGGCCGTCAAGGTCAGGAGGATATCCTTTATGCTTGCATGTTTGCTGAGCTGACCGGCTAAATGCGAGAACGCCTGAACCATGGAATAACTGTCGATTTCAAGCCAGAATCCCTGGGGTGCCAGATTGATCACCTGCAGATCGAAGCGCTCGGAAATATTCTGACTGATGACTTCAAGCAGATTTTCAGCCAGCACATTCTCGGTTTTGCTTAACGCATGGAGGTGCAGGGCATAGTTGGCACGCGCCTCGATGACTTTGTCTTGCAGCGCCATGGAGGCATGGTCAATAATCTTTCGGTATTCCTGCAGTTGCTCGGAGTCGTGCTGAGGCTTGGAGAGGATGGAGGTGATCGATTTGCGAATCTCTTCAAGGTCTTTTTGCTGTTCATCAATCAGGGATTGAATCAGCACATCACGACGGCTGTCGGCTTCTATCTGGTGGGTCATGTCCTCAAGGGTCAGAACAAAACCGGAGATGACGTGCTTTTCTTCCTGCTCAAGGAAAAACGGTGCCATATTAACGCGCAGACAGGCACCATTGCGCAGGGTCATCATCGAATTGTTAATCAGCTTGGAGTGCCCGGTCACATGGCAGCGATTGAGCATTTCAAGGCCGTGAGCGATCTGATCACGTTCCAGGATTCCAAAGATGGAACGCCCTAAACCGAGGAGTCCTTGCGCGTTCTGTTTGTTGTCAGAGTTGTTGCTGCTAATTAATTCCTGTGCTTGCTGGTTGTAAAGCAGCACCTGGCCATCACTGTTACAGACGATAACGCCATGGGGCAGTTCCGACATGAGAGCAGCAAGACGGGTGCGTTCTTCGTTGATAGCTGCCTGGGCTGAAGCTACCCGGGCATCGACATTTTTTTGCAGGGCAGTATAGGCATCCGCTGATTGGTTGATGATTTTAGCCAGATATTCAATTTCTTTGGAGGCGGCTTTCAGCTCAATGCGGTGCTCGGGATTGACGGTGGTGATGATGCGGGCACTCTCTGCCATTTTTAGAATCGGCATGATGTAATCATTAAACAGCAGGTTGACCAGTGCTCCAATAATAAAAAGGATGGTAATAGTGCCGAGCAAAGGGAAGGGGATCAATTTGGTCAGCATTTCCTGCAGGGCCAGTTGTTGTGACTCATTGATACTGGCCCAGGAACCAATCAGGCTGGCGGCCATGATACTGATCACGGCAAAGTAGATGGCAACCAGAAAAATCCAATATTTAAAACTAGGTTTCATAAATAGTAAAGCACGCCCAGATCAAGAGTAATTGATGTGGTTCAAAGGTGATGTAGACGCTGATGAGCTAAGAACCCTGATGATTCAAAAGCAACTGGAATCGAGCATCTGAAAATAAGGATTCCGTGTGCTTGGCAATTAAACCCATATTATTTATCGTGAAATATAAGACAAATGATCGTAGATGGCAAACATTGTTAATGAAAATTCCAGATGAGGAATAAAAAAAACAAGCCGCAGCCCATCATATCAGGAGTGCGGCTTGGTAAAAAAACAATGTTATATTTAACAGATAAGTCGTTTTAAAGCTTCCAGATACTTATCGCCGGTTTTGTCAACGATCTCCTGGGGGAGTTTGGGTGGTGGTGCCTGTTTGCCCCAATCGAGGGTTTCAAGATAGTCACGCAGAAACTGCTTGTCAAAACTTGGCTGGGCGCTACCGGGAGAATACAGGTCTTTGGGCCAGAAGCGCGAGGAGTCCGGGGTCAGGGCTTCATCAATCCAGATCAATTCACCCTGGTATACGCCGAATTCAAATTTTGTGTCGGCAATAATGATCCCTTTTTTGTCGGCCACGGCGCGCGCGCGCTCGTAAATGGCAATACTGATATCGCGAACCTTTTCCGCCATTTCGCGTCCGCACAGTTCGGCGGCCTGGTCAAAAGAGATGTTTTCGTCGTGTTCACCAAGCTCTGCCTTGGTCGATGGGGTAAACAGGATTTGCGGTAGTTTATCGCTTTCCTGCAGACCGTCCGGCAGAGGGATGCTGCATACAGATCCGTGTTTTTTGTACTCTTTCCAGCCGCTGCCTGACAGATAACCGCGAACGATACACTCGATGGGCAGGGGTTGGGCTTTACGGGCGAGCATACTGCGTCCTTCAAGTTGATCGCGGTATTGGTGGGTAATCGCGGGGAACTCGTCGATATTGGTCGAAACCAGATGATTGGGGATCAGATCGGTCATCTGATCGAACCAGAACTGGGAAATTCGGGTCAGAACATAGCCTTTCTGGGGGATACCCTCATCCATGACTACATCAAAGGCTGATATGCGGTCGCTGGTGACAATCAACAGATGTTCGCCGAGATCGTAGATGTCGCGCACCTTGCCGCGGTTGATCAGGTTTAATTCCGGACAGTTGGTTGTGGTGATGACTGCAGACATGGGGAAATCCTCTTAGTTCTGGAAGGCTGTTATCAGTTCGGGATCAACGATTTCTATCTCTGCCTGCTGATAGAGCTCGTCAAGTTTGTCAGAAACGGCTTCTTCTTTCTTCTCAAGCAGCAATCGTTCACGCAGTTGAACGACATCAGCATCATCAAGGGTAGAAAAATCGGCGCGATTGGCAGCTTTTAGGGCGGCTACCAGATAGCGGTCGTCGAAGGTGAAGATGTTGTCAAGAACCGGATCTTCCTCAGTCACTGCAAAAGCAGCATCGGCCAGTTCCTGAGAAGAGCCGATCTGGGGGATAAAATAGCCGGAACTACGGCTGAAATCGCCGGTATTGTCAATCCGCAAGTCAAGTTGATTCGCTGCTGCTGTAAGGTCCTGTTGTTCGCGGGCGCGCTCAAGGAGTTTCTGGGCCAGTTCAAAAGCCAGGGTCTGGGCCTGCTCTTCACGGTAAGCGCTTTCAACGGTGTTTTTCACCTCAGCCAGTTCCGGCAGGCGACTGGCTTGCTGGTCTTTCAGAGTGATGAGTAGAACCCCATTGGTGGTCATGATCGGTCGCGCCAGTTCACCGGGCTCGAGAGAAAATGCGGCAGCAGCTATCTCTTCGACCCGACCAAGCCCGTTAATGGGTTCATCCGCTGCAAAAAAACCGGTTTCCTTGATGCCGAGATCATTCTCCATGGCTGCGGCTTCCAGATCCCCGCTGCGGCGGTTCTTGTTAAAGGCATCCATGGCTTTTTCATAGGCAAGCTGACGCGCTCCTTCGATGGTTAGCCCCGTCTTGACCGTATCAATAACGTCAACCAGGGGCTTGAAGCCGGGAGCAATATAGTCGGTCACTTGGATAATGTGAAATCCGAAAGGAGTTTGAACCACATCGCTGATCTGGCCAGGGCGCAGGGCAAAGGCCGCAGCTTCAAACTCGCTGACCATCGTGCCACGTCCGAAATAGCCCAGATCACCGCCGCCGTCAGCATTGGATGTGTCGTCGGAGTGCAGTTTGGCCATTTGCGCAAAATCAGCACCTTCGCGCAGTTGTTGGCGGATACTTTGAGCCAGTTCGCGGCGTTTGCTGATGGTCTCGGGGTCGCTGTCTTCCGCAAGGCGCAGTAAAATATGCGCCGCTTCAACTTGTTCCTCAACTTCAAATAATTCCAGATTGCGACGATAATAACGATCCATATCGGCTTCGCTGAAGGTGGTCAGATCGGCTTCGTAACGGGCCGGGTCAAACAACAGATAGCGCAGGGAAACGCGCTCAGGAATACGAAATGATTCCTTGTTGGCGTTAAAAAATTCTTCGAGGGCAGCGTCGGTCACTTCGACCTTCGATTCCACCAGGGCTGCAGTTAACCAGACATAGTCAAGGCTGATCGTATCGTTCTCGCGGTGAAAGAAGGTAACGACGTCTTCCTGGTTGACAGTGACATTCTGTTGCAGGTGGTCACGTACTTTTTGGGTCAGCAGTTCGCGGCGTTGAGATTCTTCAAATTGTTCCGGGGAAATACGCTGGTAGCTGAGAACTTCAACATAGCGGTCGCGGTTGAACTTACCATTGATCTGAAAAGCATCGTAGGCGGCGATACTGTTAACCAGCTCCTGATTGCTGACCTGCAGGTTGAGATCTTTGGCCGTTTGCACCAGCAGCTGTTCTTCAATCAGTTGCTGCAGCGCCTGGCGCGGCAGGTTGAGTTGCTGTTCGAGGTTGGCATCAAGGGCACCCTGATAAATGCTCTGATAGAGACTGTAGAGGTTACTGTAGGCGTTTTGATAAGCGGCGAAGCTGATGGGAGCACCATTGACCCTTGCAGCGACGGTGCCGCTACCAGTGGAACGCTGGTCGGTGGGCGCGGTCAACATCGTATAACCGATGACAAAGCTCAAAATAATCACCACAAAGGCAATCTTGATCAGAAACGATTTTTGTTTGGACCGGACAATATCAAGCATTATTTTTGATGCTCCTTCGATTTATTTTTGAGGTACTCTCGACAAAATAAACCCGTACATTAGACCAGAAAATTACCTGAATGCAATGAAATTATTGCCTTCATAGTCCTTGCCTATTGAAATGTCTTTTGATAGAGTGACAGGGTTTTTCAACCGGATACAATAAGTCATCTCTCCTGCGCCAGTGGCGCTTACAGGACAATAAATGATTAACATATTTGATGCATTTTTGGGTTTGTTTTCGAACGATCTGGCTATTGACCTGGGTACCGCTAACACCCTGGTTTTCATGCGTGGCAAAGGGATTGTCGTCAGTGAGCCCTCTGTGGTTGCGGTTCAGACCGGCGCAGCCGGGCAGCGGCGGGTACTGGCAGTGGGTAAGGATGCCAAAGAAATGCTGGGACGGACTCCCGGCAGCATTGTTGCCATCCGGCCGATGAAGGACGGCGTTATTGCGGATTTTGACTATGCGGAAGAGATGCTGCGTTATTTTATCCGCAAGGTCCACAACCGTAAGAATCTCGTGCGCCCGCGCATCGTTATCTGTGTCCCTTCCGGCATTACCCAGGTCGAAAAACGTGCCGTCCGTGAATCTGCAGAGTCGGCAGGTGCCCGTGAGGTGTATCTTATCGAAGAGCCGATGGCTGCTGCTATTGGTGCCGGTTTGCCGATCACCGAGGCGTCAGGGAACCTGATCGTTGATATTGGCGGCGGTACCACCGAGGTGGCGGTGATCTCCCTGGCCGGCATTGTTCATGCTCAAAGTGTGCGCGTCGGCGGCGACAAGCTTGATGAGGCAATTGTTCAGTACATTAAACGCAAGTACAATCTGCTGATTGGCGAACGTACGGCGGAGCAGGTCAAGATCGGTATCGGCAATGTGTATTCGACTGGTGATGATACCATCACTATGGAAGTCAAAGGGCGTGATCTGGTCAGCGGTATTCCCAAAACCCTCGAAGTCAACTCGGATGAAATCCGTGAAGCCATGTCGGAACCGATCAGCACAATTATTGAAGCCGTGCGCATCTCCCTCGAGCGCACTCCCCCGGAGTTGGCAGCGGATATCGTTGATAAGGGGATAATCCTTGCCGGCGGCGGCGCTTATCTGAAAAATATCGATCTCTTGTTGCGCGAAGAAACCGGACTGCCGGTGCTTATCGCCGAAGATCCACTCTCTTGCGTTGTGCTTGGTTCCGGTGCCGTTCTTGACCAGCTCGATTTGCTCAAACGGGTTTCGGTTTCTTCCTGAGCCTTTGTGCCAACACACCTTTGACGTTTGCAATAGCAGGGAGGGTCAAAGGATCCTCCCTGTTTGTTTGGAGTAGATGACAGCTTTTTCCACAATGAGCGACTGATGCGTGACCTGTTGAATCGCTACCGTTTTTATCTGCTGGCGATAGTGCTATTGCTCGCAACACTGATCCTCTATTCGTATAATATCCGCCAGAAATCGATCACAACGTTTTTTGAACGTTCGGTACTGTCTATTACTGCGCCCTTTCAGTTGGGTATTGACGGTGCAGCAAGCGCCGTTGCCGGGGTCTGGCGCGATTATCTATGGCTGATCGATACGCGTCAGCGCAATCTGGAATTGGCCGCAGAAAATCAGAAATTGCGCGCCCGCCTCAATCAGATCGACGAAGTCACCTTGCAGAATCAACGCTTGCGCAAGCTGCTGGCTTTTGTTGATGACCTCGATCGAGCGGCCCTTCCTGCTCAGGTGATCGGTGAGGATGTCACGCCCTGGGCCCGCACCATCGTTATCGACAAAGGGACCCGATCAGGATTACGACAAGGGCTCGCGGTGGTATCTGCCGACGGAGTTGTCGGTCGTGTTATTAAAATTTCTTCCTACAGTTCACGGGTTTTACTGATTACCGATCCTTCGTCGGCGGTTGCCGCGTTGATACAGGATACCCGCTCACGCGGGATTTTGCGCGGTCACGGTGACCGGTTGAGCGTTGAGTACATGGAACATGACGCGACTGTCCAACCCGGTAGTCTGCTGGTAACCTCCGGCATGGGCGGTGTTTTCCCCAAGGGGTTGCCATTGGCGCGCGTGGTCTCCAAGTCTCATGATGATTTTGACTTGTTTCAGCGGATTGAGGCGGTACCATCAGCCGATTTCAGTCGCCTGGAAGAAGTGCTTGTCATTTTAGGGGATGATCGATGAAGCGCTGCTTGCTCTACCTTGTGGCCGCTTGGGGTTTTTTGTTACTGCAGAGTACGTTTTTCCCTTTGTTTCTTGACGCCCGCTGGCGTCCCAACCTGATTCTGATTCTGGTTCTGTTGCTTGCTATTCGTGAAAGGCCGGTACCGGCCATGTTAACGGTCATGCTGCTAGGAGCATTTCTCGACAGCCTGAGCGGGACAACCATCGGACTACATATCGCCGCCTTTCTGGTGGTGTTTATCCTGATCCGCCTGGTGGCCGAAAAACTTAATGTTGAAAGTCCGGCACTGTTGGTGCTGATATTGATCGGTGCTATCTTTGTCCACGGTCTTCTGGTTGCTTTTATCATGACAACCTACAGCGACCTCGCCACTATTTTGTATCTATTGATCACCACCTTGCCGCATCAAGCATTGAGTACCCTTTTTGTGTTCTTCATATTGGTCATTATTTTTCCGCGTTGGCTTCTGGAAGATTCAGGTCGCTCAGATCACCCGAAAACTTTCCGCGGAGACCTGTCGTGAATTTTAAGGTGAAATGGATTGATCTTCCGATTGTCAGACGGCGCTTTTATCTCTATACGCTGGCCGTCGTTCTGGTGTTTGTGTTGCTGCTGCTGCGTCTCTGGTATCTGCAGGTGATCAGTTACGAAGATTTGTTCGATCGTTCCGTTCGCAACCGTACCCGGATGCTGATTACCGAGGCGCCACGCGGCCCGGTTTATGATCGTCATGGCGTGTTGCTGGTTGATAACCGTCCCGCATTTCAGATTTCCGTGATGCGTCAGGATATCGTCCAGCGTGATGAGCTCTTTGAACGTTTGTCCGGGCTGCTCGATGTCAGCGTCGAACATCTGGAAATGCGCTGGCAGCAAGGGCGGCGCCTGCCGGTATATCGACCGGTTCCGCTGATGGTTGATGTCGATCGTGAACTGGTCGAACGGGTTCAGGAAAACAGTCTTGATCTGCCGGGAGTGCTGATTGAAGTGCGACCGATTCGTGACTATCCCGAGCCTGATGCTGTAGCTCATGTGATTGGCTACCTGGGGGAAATCACTGAGAAAGAGCTCCGAAGTGCGCGTTCAGAGGAATACCGGGGTGGAGATCTGGTCGGCAAGGTGGCTTTGGAGCGTGCTTATGAAGACAACCTCCGCGGCAACAAGGGCCAGCAACTGATTGAGGTTGATGTTCAGGGGCGATTGTTACGGATGCTGCAGGCGGAGTCTCCCGAGCCGGGTAAAAAGATCCATCTGACGGTAGACCTGGAGTTGCAGAAAGCTGTGGTGGCAGCTTTTGGCGAGCGCGCCGGAGCTGCGGTTGCCCTTGATGTTCACAGCGGTGAAGTGCTGGCCATGGTCAGCCTGCCAACCTACAACCCGGCCCAGTTTGCCCGCGGAATCAGTTCTGATGAGTGGCGCGATCTGTTGGCCAATCGTCGGAATCCTTTACAGAACAAGGCGATTACCGGTCTTTATCCGCCGGCGTCGACGTTCAAGATGATTGTTGCTCTGGCCGCGTTGCGGGAAGATATCGCTACACCGGACCGGGTCATTCAGTGCGATGGTGATCTGGTTGTCGGGGATTCGCGCTTTCGTTGTTGGAAGCACAGAGGGCATGGACTTACCGACCTGAAAAAGGCATTACGGGAAAGTTGCGATGTCTATTTTTACCAGGTTGGGCTCGAACTTGGCATTGACAAATTGGCTGCTGCTGCCAAAGAGTTTGGCCTCGGCTCAAGCCTGGGTTTTTCGTTGCCAGGTGAACGCGCCGGTACCATGCCCTCACGGGAATGGAAACGCCGGCAGATTAACGAGCCCTGGTACGCTGGTGAAACCGTCATTGCTGCGATTGGTCAGGGGTATGTATTGACGACACCCTTGCAACTCGCTGTGATGACAGCTGCTCTGGCGAATGGTGGAAAAGTTCTTAAGCCACAAATTGTACACCGCATCGAGGGCTGGAATAATACCACTACCCAGCTGTTTGAACCGGAGCTGATTCGTCAACTCGATTACTCTCCCGCTCACTTAGAAGCTGTAAACGAAGGGATGTTTGCTGTTGTTAATGATCTGCGTGGTACTGGTCACCGCGCTCAGCTTGAGGAGGTCATGGTCGCCGGCAAGACCGGCACATCACAGGTGGTTCGGCGCTTAAGCGACGAAGAAGAAGAGCTGCTCACCGGTGATGAACTTATTCCTTACCTCCGGCGATCTCATGGTTTGTTTGTCGCTTATGCTCCTGCTGAAAACCCTGAGATCGCCGTAGCTGTCGTTGTTGAGCATGGTCAGTCGGGGGGTGGGGTTGCCGCGCCCATCGCGCGCGAGATCATTAGTCGTTATTTTCATAACCGAGGCGAATAGGTAACTATACAATGTTTGATCGCCGTCTTGTTTATCACTTTGACTGGGTCTTGCTGTTGACAGTTCTGCTGCTTGCCGCTGTGGGAATTGTGAACCTTTACAGTGCCACAACCAGTTGGACGCATGGCGGAACCCCGATTTATCTGAAACAGACAATATGGCTGGGTAGTGGCCTGACGATTGCCATGCTGGTTTGCCTGTTTGACTATCGTCATCTGCAGTACCTGGCAATTCATGCTTATATTGTCGGGATCGGGTTGCTGGTTATCGTCGCCTTTCATGGTCGTGCAACCATGGGGGCTACCCGATGGATTAACCTTGGTTTTATAAATATTCAACCAAGTGAAGTGATCAAGGTGGCAATCATTCTGCTGTTTGCCCGCCTGTTGTCAAAGATATCAGTGCCCCAGGGTTTTGCTATCAAAGATTTGTGGCGTCCGGCCTTTTGGTTAGTGGTGCCGACCCTGCTGATTCTTAAACAACCTGATCTTGGCACAACGGTGATGGTTGTGCTGATCGCATTAACCATGCTTGTTTTTGCCGGGCTTCAGCGCACTACATTGATTTGGCTAACGATTCTGGTCATGGTAACCGGGGTGCTGGGGTGGTTTGGCCTCCATGAATACCAGCGTGCCCGGGTCAGGACCTTTCTTCATCCTGAAGCTGATCCTTTAGGCAGTGGCTATCATATTATCCAGTCAAAGATCGCCGTTGGCAGCGGCGGTTTTTTTGGTAAGGGGTTTCTTGAAGGAACCCAGTCGCAGCTGTCTTTTCTGCCTGAGCGTCACACCGATTTCGCTTTTTCGGTTTTTGCTGAAGAGTGGGGATTTGCAGGGTCCTTGCTGTTGTTGCTGTTGTACCTTTTTCTGATCGCCTGGGGGCTCTATATTGCCCGGCGCGCCAGTGACCAGTTCGGGTTGTTTCTGGCGATTGGTGTCAGCGCGATGTTCTTCTGGCACATTGTCGTAAATCTTGCCATGGTGATCGGCCTGCTGCCGGTGGTTGGCGTGCCCTTGCCGTTTTTTTCCTATGGCGGCACCAGCATGGTGACCATGATGATTGGGGTGGGGTTGTTGATGAATGTGAGTATGCG
>CAZMFD010000033.1:0-17889 GCA_964565445.1 uncultured Geobacteraceae bacterium | reverse complement strand
TTTCCGCAGCCCTCTTAAATGCTCCAGCCGTTCACCAATGAGCTTTTCATAGCCACGCTCACTTGGTTGGTAATATTGCCGGCCCGCCAGAGCGTCGGGCAGGTGCTGCTGATTACTCACAGCGCCGGCAAAGTCATGGGCATACTGGTAGTCTTTGCCATAGTCGAGGCTCTTAAGCAGCGAGGTTGGTGCATTGCGCAGATGTTTCGGTACCGGCAGCGCCCCTGACTTGCGAACCTCCGCCAGCGCCTTGCCGATGGCGACATAACTGGCGTTGCTTTTAGGAGCGCTAGCCAGATAGGTGACCGCCTGGGCCAGGCAGATGCGTGCTTCAGGCATGCCGACAAAGTGAGCCGCCTGTTGGGTCGCCATGGCCAACTGTAAAGCGCGCGGGTCAGCGTTGCCGATATCTTCCGAGGCAAAAACCACCATCCGCCTGACAATAAACAAGGGGTCTTCGCCCGCATCAAGCATCCGTGCCAGCCAGTAAATGGCACCATCCGGGTCGGAGCCGCGCAAGCTTTTGATAAAGGCAGAGATCACATTATAGTGTTCTTCTCCACCTTTATCATAAGCCAGGGCGCGGGTCTGCAGTGCTTCGGCGATGACTGGCAGGTCAATCACCTTGGCACCACCAGACAGCGCTGCATTTTCAATCGCACCGAGGGCAATACGTGCATCACCACCGGCTTTTTCGGCTAAAAAATCGAGGGCTTCAGCGTTGATCTCCAGATGGTAGTCGGCCAATCCCTCGGCGCTTTTCAACGCTCTGGTGATCAGGCTTTTGATCGCAGCAGCAGGTAGCGCCTCAAGGACAAAGACGCGCGAGCGTGAGAGCAGGGCGGAGTTGATTTCGAAGCTCGGATTTTCGGTTGTTGCACCGATAAGAATGATGTCGCCGGTTTCTACCGCGGGTAAAAAAGCATCCTGTTGGGCCTTGTTGAAGCGGTGGATCTCGTCAACAAAGAGCAGGGTTTTACGGCGCTGATAAGCGCGTTGCCGGCGGGCCTCGGCAAGAATCTCTCTGACTTCTTTTAAACTCCCCAGCACCGCTGAAAAAAACACAAAACGGCTGGCGGTACTCCTGGCAATCAAATGGCCGAGGGTGGTTTTGCCGGTTCCCGGCGGCCCCCAGAAAATCGCTGAAGTCAGTTGATCAGATTCGATCAGCTGACGCAGTAGTTTGCCCGGGCCGAGTAATTGTTCCTGGCCGACAAAATCTTCAAGACGCTGAGGCCGCATCCGCTCCGCCAGGGGGGCGAGACGATCATTAGCTATATTGTGCTCAAATAGATCCATAGGACCTTTCGTGGTTGCTGTGATTGCTGTGGCGCTCACTCTAGCATGCTGTACCGTTGTTCACAATATGCGTAAGCGCCTCGCTGAGATCATGCAAATGGGATAGACTTGACGCCGGACTTCGTGGTAGTTGTGCAGGCTTATTCAAGCTTTAAGAATGCCGGGGATATCAGCAGTTTGAAGTAAATCCAGAGACTTGGGAGTCGACGTTGTGAAGCTGAAAAAAGTTGGTATTTATGCCAAAAAGAGCCACCCCGAAGTCGAGAAGATTGCTATGTTTGCCAGCCAGCGTCTGCTCGCAGCCGGGGTCGAGGTTCTGATTGAAGATGGTCTGGCAGAACAGATTGGCCAGGTGGCAGGTTACGCCGGTGATGAGATTCCCTCCCTGGTCGACCTGATTCTGGTTCTTGGCGGCGACGGTACCTTGATCTCGGTCGCCAGATTGGTGGGTGATCGACAGATTCCGATTGTTGGCGTTAATCTCGGGCAGCTTGGCTTTCTGACTGAAATCACCCGGGATGAATTGCCGGATATGCTTGATAAATTAATTGCCGGCGACTACAAAATATCCGAGCGGATGATGATCGATGCCCTGATTTATCGTGATGGTAAGGTCGTTGGTGAATATACCGTACTTAACGATGCGGTGATCAATAAGGGGGCTCTGGCACGCATCATCGATATGGAAACCTATGTTGATGGCCGTCATTTGAGTACCTATAAGGCTGATGGCTTGATTATCTCCACCCCGACCGGTTCAACTGGATACAGCCTGGCCGCCGGTGGACCGATTATTTATCCTGAGATCAACAGTCTGCTGATTACCCCTATCTGTCCGCATATGCTGACCAATCGACCGATCATCATCTGGAGTCGTTCGATTATTGAGATTGAAGTCAAGTTTCAGGATGATGTGGTCTTTTTTACCGCCGATGGCCAGGTCGGGCACAAGTTGCTTCCCGGTGATCGGGTCGAGGTCCGCCGTTCAGCAACCCGCGCGCGTCTGGTGATCAGCCCTTATCGGGAATACTTCCAGATTCTGCGTACCAAGCTGAGCTGGGGCGAGCGCTAGCAGGACCTTCACTGTGGAGACCGTTTGCAAAGATGATGACAGATCTGATCATCAAGAATTTCGCTATTATTGACCACCTGCATGTCACCTTTGAGCAGGGCTTCACTGTCCTGACCGGTGAAACCGGCGCCGGCAAATCAATCATTGTTGATGCCGTGAACCTGTTGTTGGGCGGACGTGCGCGTGGTGAGGTGATCCGTACCGATGCCGAGAGTGCGGCGGTGGAAGCGGTGTTTACACTGCCGGCGCAGGCGCCGCTACGGCACCGCTTGAGTGCCGCTGACTTGCCGGTGGATGATGAACTGGTGGTGCGCCGAACCCTCTCACGATCAGGAAAAAATCGTGCCTTTGTTAATGGTGCGCTGGTCCCGGTGGGACAACTGCGCGAGCTGATTGGTGACCTGGTGAACATCTACGGTCAGCATGAGCATCAAACCCTGCAACGACCTGAAATGCACCTGGCCCTGCTTGATGAGTTCGCCGGGCTGGCAGCTGAGGTGTCGGAGTATCGTTTGATCTATAAAGAGTATTGCCAGCTGGAGGACGAGCTGACCCGTTTTGAGTCCGCCCTGCGCGACCGTCGGCAGCGTATTGATTACCTGTCCTTTGTTCAGCAGGAACTGGCCGATGCCGGACTGCAAGTGGGAGAGGATATTGAGCTGGAACAGGAGCGCCGACTGTTGCAGCACGCTGAAAAGCTGACCCTGGCCAGTAGCGGTGGTTATGCCTCCCTTTATGGTAACGAACAGTCCGTTTGCGAACAGGTGGGCGTAATCGCTGATCAGCTTGACGACCTGCGCACGATTGACCCGCTGCTGGGTGGGTTATCTGAGCGCTTACGCGAAAGTCTCTACAATCTCGAGGACGTTGCCCTGCAGTTACGTGACTATGGCGAAAAACTGGAATTTGAACCACACCGACAGGAGCAGGTTGAAGAGCGCCTGGCGCTGCTTGAGCGGCTCAAGCGCAAGTACGCTCCATCATTAGCTGAATTGATGGCGTTTGAGCAAGATACAGAGCAGGAATTGAGTGACTTAAGTGCCGGGGAATCACGACGCGAGGATCTGCAGAACCGCTGTGATCAGAAAAAACAGGCACTCACTGCCACTGCTGCTGCCCTGAGTCAGCAACGTCAGCTGGCCGCGCAGCAACTGGCAGCAGCGGTTGAAGCCCAGCTAGCTGATCTGGCGATGCCTGGTGCACGTTTTGAGTTGCGTTTGAGCGCGCTGCCAGAGCCGGGACCTGATGGTGGCGAACGTGGGGAGTTCTATCTGGCTGCCAATCCCGGTGAGCAGGCACAGCCGCTGTCGAAAATTGCCTCTGGCGGTGAATTATCGCGAATTATGCTGGCGTTACGACGCTGTGCACCGGTCGGTGATGATCTGATCAGCCTGATTTTTGACGAGGTTGATGCCGGCATTGGTGGCGAGGCTGCCACTGCCGTTGGAGAAAAAATCCGGCGTACCGGTCGGGATTTGCAAGTTCTGTGTGTGACCCACCTGCCTCAGGTAGCCGCCTTTGCCGATCATCATTACCGGGTCAGTAAAACCACTTCGGATGAACGCACAACAACCCTGATCGAGTGTCTTGATGGCGATGAACGCGAGCGTGAAATTGCCCGTATGCTTGGTGGTTCTCACATCAGTGAGCAGGCAAAAATTCATGCCCGCGAGTTGATTAGCCTGTCGCAACGGCCCCTTGCCGGCTGATTTTTTTCTAAGGAGATGACGATGATCCGTCCTGCCCGCATTCCCGATGCACGTATAATCCATCAGTTATTGCTGACCTACGCCAAAGAAGGACAATTGCTTGGACGCTCATTGGCAGCTATCTACGACAGCATTCGTGATTTCTATGTTTACGAAGAGGATGGGACGATTCTTGGTATTGGTGCCCTGGCCATCTGTTGGGAAGATCTTGCCGAGGTGCGTTCGCTGGCGGTGGTTCCCGGTCAGCATGGCAAGGGGATTGGTCGAAAAATTGTTGAAAGATGCCTTCAGGAAGCCAAAGACCTTGGTTTACAGAGAGTTTTTGCACTGACCTATCAACCTGAATTTTTTCAAAAACTCGGGTTTGCCGAGATTGATAAGGCACAATTGCCACAAAAGGTTTGGGGTGATTGTATCAACTGTGTTAAATTTCCAGATTGCGATGAATTTGCCTTGGCAATAAATATCTTGGAAGTATGATGTTTTTGTGATATTAGTGCATTATAATTCTCGTTAGGGGGTCAAGCAATCTTTTGTCCACCGATGTGATCCGCCGAGAGCAGGGAAGAAGATGGCCAAATCCAGATATTTAAAGTTTATCCTTGTTTCCGCTTCGGGCAACAGGATGAAATCTTTGCGAATCAGAAAAACCTTTCTGGGGTTGTCGCTTTGTTCATTGCTTCTCGGGGGGGTGCTTTTTTCGTTTTTCGCCTGGAACTATGTGTCGCAGCGGATTGAGTTTCAGGAATTACAGCGGCTGCGGGTTGAAGCCAGTGAGCAACGTCAGAATTTACAACGCCTGGTAAGCGATGTTGAGCGATTGCGGCAGGACCTTGCCGCCCTGGCGATTACTGAAGCCCGCATTCGCCAATTGGCCAATCTCGAAGATGATGGCCGTTTGATTCCCGTGGCGATGGGTGGGCAGCCGGATGCGGAAAATAATTCGCTCAGTGAAATCCAACAACAGATTAATGCCCTGCAGATCGACATTGAGTTGCGCCGCCAAGCCCAACAGGATGTCCGCAATCTGCTCAACGATCAGATTTCCATCAGTCGCTCGACACCTAAGGGGTGGCCGACCCGCGGCTGGCTTTCTTCCTATTTCGGCAAGCGTAAATCGCCCTTTTCCGGACGCATAGTTATGCATGAAGGACTGGATATCGCTGCCAATACCGGGACACCGGTGGTTGCCCCGGCTGATGGTATTGTTGCGCGGGTGGAATATTCTTCGACTTACGGCAATACGGTGGTCATCGATCATGGTTATGGCTACCAGACCCTTTATGCCCATAACTCAAGAAACCTGGTTAAGGTAGGCCAGCGCATCAAACGCGGAGAGCGCATTGCCCAAGTTGGTAACACCGGTGTCTCCACCGGCCCACATTTGCACTATGAGGTGCATCTCAATGGTGTTCCTATCAATCCCCGGACTTTTTTGTAGATCTTTAGTTTTTCAAGTCATTTTATCTTTTTTGGCGTCATTTACCCCTTCTTCATCGTGCTCATTATGCTTGTGAGCCATTCTCGCCATGTGTTACTATGCCGCCGTTCAGCAACGGCGGGCGTGCCCTTATGCCCCCTTTATGAATCAATTTTTTTACATCATCTTTTTTGATGTTTATTGGAGTATCTACCTCACATGATTCGTCATCTTATTGTTAAAATGGTCGGCAGCAAAAATGACCGTAATCTAAAAAAACTGCAGCCACTGGTTGAAAAAATTAATGCCCTTGAACCTGAGTTTGAGCAACTAAATGATGTCCAACTACAGGATAAAACATCTGAATTTCGTCAGCGCCTGACTAACGGAGAGACGTTGGATCAGTTATTGCCCGAAGCTTTTGCGGTTGTACGGGAAGCAAGCAAGCGGGTTCTTGGTCTGCGTCATTTTGATGTTCAGTTGATCGGTGGCATGGTTCTCAATGATGGCAAGATCGCTGAAATGAAAACCGGTGAAGGTAAAACTCTGATGGCGACCCTGCCGATCTATCTGAATGCCCTGCCGGCTAAAGGGGTGCACGTTGTTACCGTCAATGACTATCTGGCGCGCCGTGATGCCGAATGGATGGGAGCCATCTATCGATTTCTGGGTTTGAGTGTCGATTGTATTGTCCATGGTCTTACCGACGTCCAGCGCAAGGCAGCATATGGTGCCGATATTACCTATGGTACCAATAACGAATTCGGCTTTGATTATCTGCGCGACAATATGAAGTTTGAGCTTGAGGATTATGTTCAGCGTGAATTGAGCTACGCGATTGTTGATGAGGTCGATTCGATCCTCATTGATGAAGCCAGAACCCCGCTGATCATTTCCGGTCCGAGTGACTCTTCCAGTGATCTGTATTATAACGTCAACCGGATCATCCCGCGTCTCGAAAAAGGCGAGGTGATTGAGGAACGTGACGGCAAGATCGGGCAGACGGTCAAGCGTCATAGCGGTGATTTTACTGTCGATGAAAAGGCCAAGTCGGCTTCCCTGACCGAACAGGGTGTTGCCAAGGTTGAAAAGCTGCTGAATATCGAAAATCTCTACGAGCCCGGCAATATCGAACTGGTCCATCACGTCAATCAGGCCCTGAAGGCTCATGCCCTGTTTGAGCGCGATGTGGATTACGTTGTCAATGAAGGTGAAGTGCATATTGTCGATGAGTTTACCGGGCGTTTGATGCCGGGTCGGCGCTGGAGTGACGGCCTGCATCAAGCCGTTGAAGCGAAAGAAGGGGTGAAAATCGCCAATGAAAACCAGACCCTGGCGACCATCACCTTCCAGAACTACTTCCGTATGTACGATAAGCTGGCGGGGATGACCGGTACCGCCGATACCGAGGCTTCTGAATTTCAGGAAATCTACAAGCTGGAAGTGGTGGTGATCCCGACCAATCGGCCGATGCAGCGGATCGATAAATCCGATGTGATTTATAAAACAGTCATGGAGAAGTTTCTGGCGACGGTTGAAGATATTGCCGATTGTCACCAGCGTGGTCAACCGGTGCTGGTGGGTACCATTTCCATAGAAAAGTCGGAACTGCTATCTGAACAGCTAAAAAAACGTGGGGTGCCACACCATGTTCTTAATGCCAAAAAGCATGAGCGCGAAGCCTTTATCGTTGCTCAGGCCGGCAGCAAAGGCGCAGTGACGATCGCCACCAACATGGCCGGTCGCGGGACCGATATTGTCCTTGGGGGCAATCCGGAAATGCTGGCGCACAGTGAAGCGGCTACAGCTGAAGATCCGCAGGCACGTTTTGAAGAGTTGTTACCTGGTTACGTTGAACGCTGCAGCGCCGAACGTGAAGTGGTGCTTGCTGCCGGGGGCTTGTATATCCTGGGTACCGAACGTCATGAATCGCGGCGTATTGATAATCAGCTACGGGGTCGATCCGGGCGTCAGGGCGATCCCGGTCAAAGCCGCTTCTATTTGAGCCTTGAAGATGATCTGCTGCGGATTTTTGGTTCCGGGCGGGTTGCCTATGTCATGGATAAGCTCAAGATTCCGGAAGGGGAACCGATTGAGCATGGCATGATCAGCAAAGCGATTGAAAATGCCCAGCGTAAGGTCGAAGCCCATAACTTTGACATTCGTAAGCATCTGATTGAATATGATGATGTCATGAACAAGCAGCGCGAGGTGGTTTACACCCAGCGCCGCGAGGTGTTGGCTGGGGAACAGCTCAAGGACACCTATGTCAGTATTATTGACGAAACTGTTGAGGACATGATCGCCTCTTTCTGTCCCGATAAAACCCCGGCTGCTGAGTGGGATTGGGATCGCCTGATTGAGGATTTTTTCAACCAGTTTTATTTCATGCCGGCGCTTGAGGACATTGACCGAACGACAATAACACACAACGCTCTGGAGACCCATCTGAAAAATCTGGCGCATCAGCGTCTTGACGACAAGACGGAAGAGTTTACTTCCGAGGTCATGCAGCAATTAATGCGGGTCCTGCTGTTACAAGCTCTTGATTCCCAGTGGAAGGATCATCTGCTGTCGATTGATCATCTTAAACAAGGGATCGGGCTGCGTGGTTACGGTCAGAAAAACCCCAAGCAGGAATACAAGCGTGAAGCATATGCCCTGTTTATGGAGATGATGGGGCGGGTGCGTCAGGAGGTTGTCCAGAAAATTTACCGCATTCAACTGGCGCGCCAGCAGGATGTCGAACAACTGGAGGCGCAACAGCGCCGTCGCAAGATTATCATGAACCGTTCGGATCATGAAGAACAGGGAAAAACACCGATCACCCGCGATGAAGAAAAAGTCGGGCGCAATGATCCTTGTCCCTGTGGTAGTGGTCAAAAATACAAAAAATGCTGCGGTAAGTGAGTTCTTTTTCCGAGATAACTCTTTGGTGAATAATGGCAGATAAAGGGCGCAACAATACGACTGAACTACCAGCTATTCTGCTTGTCAGTGCAGCGTCGCAAACAGTTCAGTATCTCAAGGAGATCCTGGTCACCATTGACTGCCCGTTGTTGTGTCTTGATCGCGGCGCCGGGATTGCTGGCTTTCTTGATCAGCACCATGTCGCCATGGTCTTCTGTGATCTGACCCTGCCGGATATCAGCGGCATGGAGGTGTTGCGCATCACCCGTCAGCACAGTTCGGCGGTGCAGGTGGTGATGTTCTCGGAAGCCCAGGATTTTAAGACCCTGCGCGAAGTGCTGCGTGAACGCGCTCTTGATTACCTGACCCAGCCTTTCTCTCCCGATGAGGTTCTGGCGAGTGCCAGACAGGGGATCAGTTCCTACTATCATTCCCTCCATCAGGATGAGGCCCGACGCGAAGCGCAGCGGCGGATGGCCGACCTGGTTCTGCTCAAAAAAGTTGGTGAAACGGCGAGCAGTGGCGGCGATCTGCGGCAGCTTTTTGATCAGATTCTTGACTCCATCGTTCAGTCTGCCGGGGTTGAAATGGCCTCTTTGATGCTCCTTGAAGAGGATGGAATGCTTCATATCGCCTCGGCTCGTGGTATTGATGCTGATGTTGCTAATCGGGTGCGGGTGGCCTCGGGTGAAGGTATTTCAGGTCATGTTGTGGCCACCAAAGAACCGGTGCTGATTGCCAACATTGATAAGGATCGACGATTTACCAGCTTGGATGCCGGTCATAAATACAAAAATCAATCATTGCTTTCAGTGCCTATTTTTATTCGTGATGCCCTCGTTGGGGTTATCAATGTCAATAATAAAGTTTCCGGGGCGCCATTTGATCTGGATGATCAGAGTCTGCTTGTGACTATTGCCAGTCAAGTTGCTCTGGCGATGGAAAACTTTGATCTGGTGCATCATCTCCGCCTGCAAACCGCGGCTCTTGAACGTACCAATGAAGATCTGGTCAGATTAAATCGAGCTCGCACCCGCCTGGTCTGTAATCTTTCCCACGAATTGAAAACCCCGCTGACCTCGATTATGGGCTATATCGATCTGTCCCTGTCTTTTTATGCAAAGCTCAGTGATCTTGAGCTACAGGAAAATCTCAAGCAAGTGCGGGAAGAAGGTCAGCGCCTTGATCGCCTGGTCACCGGGATGTTGCGACTGTTTTCCATCGAATCGGAGCGGGAAATCTGGCGTTGGAAAGCTTTCGGGATTCCCTGGCCCATTGCCGATGCCTTTCAGTATTTCAGCAACAGGATGACCGCTCTGGGACTGGAGATCGAAATCGATATTGATGAGGATATGCCCGATATCTATGCTGATCAGGAAAAGTTCGGAATGGCCTTTCATGCCATGATTGATAATGCCGTTAAGTTTAACCGTCCTGGTGGTCTTTTGCGCGTGCGAGCGCGGGCGCGTCAACACGAAGGTCTTGAATATGTCTATGTGCAGATTTACAATGACGGCCGCAAGATTCCCATTATCGCCATTGACAGCATCTTCAGCTCTTACACCCAGCTGGGCAGCATCGATACTGAAAAACCCCATGGGGTCGGGATTGGTCTGGCGTTGACCAAGGTCGTTGTTGACCGGATGCTTGGTGATGTTTTTCTCGAAGAAGTCAGCGAAGAAGGCACCAGCTTCGGCATGCTGTTGCCAACGGAACAAACCTACAATAGCCTCAAGGGGGATTCGTGACGGAACATGCGCTGCCGGTTGGCTATCGTTTTGCTGCGGTCGCCAGTGGTATTAAAAAATCCAACAAACCCGATATGGCCCTGATCGTTTCTGACTGTGCAGCTCACTGCGCCGGTGTCTTTACCCGCAATCAGGTTATTGCCGCGCCGTTAGTGGTAAGCCGACCGCGTATTGCAACGGGGCGCTGTCAGGCGATTCTGGTGAACAGTGGCAACGCTAATGCCTGCACCGGCTCAGAAGGAATTCAGCGCGCGGAACAAACGGTGGCGTTGACAGCCACGGCCCTGGGCATCGAAAAAGATCTGGTTGCCGTCTCTTCCACCGGGGTTATCGGTGTGCCGTTACCTATGCCCCCGTTTGAGCGCTCTATTCCCCTGCTCGTTGCTGGTTTACTGCCGGGACAGGTCGAAGCCGCTGCCCGGGCGATGATGACGACCGATGCCTTTACCAAAATTGCCAGCGCCAAAGAGCAGGTAGACAACCCGTATGCTATCCTGGGCATGGCCAAAGGCGCCGGGATGATCCACCCCGATATGGCGACCATGCTGTGTTTTGTGCTGACCGATGCTCGCATCGACAGTGACTTCCTGCAGGAATTGCTGAATCGCGCGGTAGCTGACAGTTTTAATTCCATTACTGTTGATGGTGATACCTCAACCAATGATACGGTGCTGGTGCTTGCCAATGGCGCCGCCGGGGGTGAGCTTATTCGCCCGGATACACCCGCAGCGACAGTTTTTGCCGGTCATCTGAACCGGGTGCTGCTGGATCTGGCCAAAATGATTGTCAGTGATGGTGAGGGGGCAACCAAAATGGTGCAGATCAAGGTCGTCGGGGCTAAAGATGCCGATGATGCGCGCATTGCCGCCCGCTCGGTGGCAACCTCAGCCCTGGTAAAAACCGCCTTTTTCGGTGAAGATGCCAACTGGGGGCGGATTATTGCTGCGGTCGGCTACTCCGGTATTCAGCTTGATCAGAATGCTATTGATATCAGTTTTGACACGATTCCGATTGTCACTTCCGGGGTGGCAATCGGAAGCGACAATGAAGCACAAGCCAGTAATGTGCTGAAAAAAGACAGTTTCGTTGTCACCATCGATCTGCATCTGGGGCAAGGAGAGGCCAGCTACTACACCTCTGACCTCAATTATGAATACATCAAAATCAATGCCGATTACCGTACCTGATCACCCCTCTGCGGCCGCCCTGGCCGCTATGATTGATCATACACTGCTGGTTCCCACAGCGACCTCGGAGCAGATTATCACGCTGTGCGAAGAGGCCGTAGAGTATGGTTTTGCCTCTGTTTGTATTCCACCCTTGCACGTTCCTCTGGCTGTACAGCGTCTTTATGGTTCGACGGTGAAACTCGGCAGTGTTGTCGCCTTCCCCTGTGGTTACAACCGCCTGCGTCAGAAAGTTCAGGAGGCGGCTGATCTGGTAGCCGCTGGTGCTGAAGAAATTGACATGGTGATTGCCTTAAATCATTTGCTGGAGAACCGCCTTGATCACCTTGAAGAAGAGATCGCCCAGGTGGTAATGGCTGCCCAGCCGGCAAGCGTTAAGGTGATTATTGAATGTTGTTATCTTGACCGAGCTCAGAAAATCGCTGCGACCCGGACTATCATTAAAGCCGGAGCGGCTTTTGTCAAAACCTCGACCGGTTTTGGTGCTGCTGGCGCCCTTGCTGAAGATGTCCTGCTGCTGGCGCAAATCGCGCAAACCAGGATTGGCGTCAAAGCAGCTGGAGGCATCCGTTCCTTTACCGCCTGCCGCGAAATGATTGCTGCCGGAGCAACACGCATCGGCACCAGTTCAGGGGTGAAGATTATCGCAGAAATGCCCACAGTAGAGGATTTATAGAGGGGGATTATGTTCAAGCGGGTCCTGCTGATCGTTCTTGATGGTGTCGGCGTTGGCGCGCTCCCGGATGCAGCTGTCTATGGTGATGAAAACGCCGCCACGCTGCAACATGTTGCAGCCAGGGTCGGGGGGGTGAAATTACCGCAGTTAGAGCGCCTTGGGCTTGGCCGCGTTGTATCGCTTGCCGGAGTAACTGCCGTTCCACAGCCGCTGGCAAGTTGGGGGAAGATGGCAGAGCAAAGTGCCGGCAAGGACTCGGTTACCGGTCATTGGGAACTGACCGGAGTTATATCAGAACATCCCTTTTCTATCTATCCAGCTGGATTTCCATCTGAAATCGTCGATCTGTTCACAAATATCGCCGGTCTCCGACCGCTTGGCAATATCGCTGCCAGTGGTACTGATATCCTGCGTGATCTCGGTGAAGAACATCTGCGCACCAAGCGTCCGATCATTTACACCAGTACCGATTCGGTGTTTCAGATTGCCGCCCACGAAGAAATCATCCCCCCGGCTGAGCTGTATGAACTTTGTCGCGCCACCTTTGAGATGTTGCAGCCATATAATATCTGTCGGGTAATCGCCCGTCCGTTTCGTGGCGAGGGTTCAGATACCTTTTATCGAACCAGTGGCCGTCACGATTTCCCCTGTCTGCCTCCTGCTGATACCTTGCTGGATCTGTTGTACAAAAAAGGCATTCCAACCTGCGGCATCGGAAAAATCGGTGATCTTTTTGCCGGCAGAGGATTGATTCAACGTATCCCGACAACCGACAACAGGATGGGGATGGCCCAAATCCTTACAGCATTGGAGCGGACTTCTGCCGGCCTGATTATGGCAAACCTTGTCGATTTTGATATGCTCTATGGACATCGCCTTGATGCAGAAGGTTTTGCCACGGCACTGATCGAGGTTGATTGCTGGTTGGAACACCTGTTGCCACGGCTTGAAACTGACGACCTGTTGGTGATTACCGCTGATCATGGTTGCGATCCGACAACCCCGGGAACGGATCACACGCGTGAATATGTGCCCCTTCTGGTCTACTCGCCGACGATGAACATTACGACAAATCTGGGGGTGCGTGACAGCTTTGCTGATCTTGGCGCTACCCTTGCTGAGAATTTTGGACTACAATGCCGGGCAGGAAAAAGTTTTCTGTCCAGCCTCAGGTGTTAGCCTGGATCTATAATCTAACCATATTGACAGCTAAGGGGCTTAAATTATGTTGAATAGACTGTTGTTGTTCGTGATCTGTTGCACTGTTGCATTTTCCGCTCAGGCAGCGGACATTCAGGTCGTTGATGTCACCATTACCAGTGCCATCGAAAACCGCATGCCGGTAGACACGGTTGAGGTTTATCCCGCCGATTACGGTAAGCTGTACTGCTTCACCCGCATTGTCGGAGCCGATCGCGAGACGCAGGTGTCCCATGTGTGGTTTTATGAAGATCAGGAGATGGCGCGAGTCACCCTGCCGGTGCAGTCAGCAGACTGGCGCACCTTTTCTTCAAAGCGCTTTTTGCCGCAGTGGACCGGTCAGTGGTCGGTGGTGATTGAGGACGAGCAGGGAACGTCCCTGGCCGAAGTAATGTTTCGCCTTGAGTAGGGCGGAAACAGAAGTTAATTAAAGGGGGATGGTTAATGGGCCATCCCCCTTTGATCGTTAATGGGAAATCCCTTTATTTTTTGCTGCGACTGGCGCGTGCCTTGGCCAGATTGTCGGCAAGTCCTCGATCAACCGCCATTTGCCGCCGGCTTTCGGAATAGTTCTTTGCCGCCAGTGATTGTGTACGAGGAATATCATAGGCTTTACGATATTCACCAGCCGTCATACCATGGGCAGTTTTCAAGTGGCGTGAAAGAGTTTTAAACCCTTTGCCACAGATCATGCAGTAAATAGCTTCCTTGCCAAAGGCTTTTTTGCGCGTGACCGCCGGTGCTGATTCATCTTGTTGTTCCGGGGTAACATTTTCCCCTTTTTCCAGCGCTGTCAGGGCGGCATGGATATCGGTCAGCTCGGCGATAAGCTCTTCCTTGGTCATTGGTGTTGTTGATGCATGCGCCGCTATAATATCAGCTGCCATTTTCATGATAGTGGACATACTTTTTTTGGCCTCCTTGTTAGTGTGTTGATGTAATGATCTACTCTTTGATCAATAGTTGTTGATGTTAACTAGAACATCCCATGCTAAAAAATCAAGCGGAATTAATTGTTTCTTTTCAAATAATCTATCATCTGTCATATTTTAGATCATTATTTTTCATAAAATCTGCAATAAAGTCGCTGCAATGAAGGTTGTGACTTTAGATGCTCATCAAATCAAGGCCCACATGAATATAAGAGAAAAACAAGAAAAAAATGAGATAGAATATCTAGCTCATGGTGCCTGTTGTAGTTCCAGCAGTAAAGGTCGTTTGTATCCTGGCAAGATATGTACTATTCGTACGGCTTTTCAGCACGATCGTGATCGCGTTCTTCACAGTAAAGCGTTTCGTCGATTAAAATATAAAACCCAGGTTTTTCTCTCCCCACAGGGAGACCATTATCGTACGCGCATGACTCATACTCTGGAAGTGGCACAGGTAGCGCGGACAGTTGCGCGTGCGCTGCAGTTGAATGAGGATCTTACCGAGGCGATTGCCCTGGCTCACGATCTTGGACATACCCCTTTTGGCCATGCCGGCGAGCGGGTTCTTCATGAGTTGCTGCCGGGTGGTTTTCATCATGTTAAACAAAGTCTGCGGGTTGTTGATGCTCTCGAAAACGACGGGGCCGGATTGAATTTGACCTTTGAAGTGCGGGATGGAATTCTTCATCATTCAAAGGGGCAGGGCGGTGCCCTCACGGCGTCGGTAAACCAGCGGGCGCAAACACTGGAAGGTCAGATTGTGCGCCTGGCGGATATTATTGCCTATGTCAGCCATGACCTTGATGATGCTATTCGCGGCGGGATTATCAGTAGCAACGATGTTCCCACAGAAATTGTTGCGGTTGTTGGCGAGCGCCACTCGTTACGAATTAATCACATGGTTATCGACCTGATTGAGCATTCCTTGCCGGTCGGCCGCCTTATTCAATTGTCGCCGGAAATGGATCAGGCTATCTCTGCGCTGCGTAGCTGGTTATTCGAACATGTCTATCAGGCTTCTTGCGTGCAGAACGAATTTGACAAAGCTGCAGCCTTGTTGCGTCAACTCTTTGATCATTTTATGGAGAACAAGGATTCTTTTCTCGCTTGTGGTGGTCATCAGTATCGGGACGACAGTCTGGCGGTTTCGGTCGCTGATTTTATTGCAGGGATGACTGATCGTTTTGCCCTGTCTTTACATCGGCAACTGTTCTTACCAAAGCCGTGGCTGGTTATGTGAAGATCCAGCGGTTAGCAGCTTGACACTTTCTAATCTTTGTGCTAGCGTCGCTCCCGTAGATATACAAAACCGACATGATTGCTGCTTTCGCAAAAAGTACCAATCTGGATGTCCTCGTTGAGGGACCATGAGCAAAGCTACTGGAAAGATGCTGATATTTGTCCTGGCAGGCGTCCGCTTTGTTCTTGATCTGGATCATGTTGTTGAAGTTCTGGAGCAGTTGTCGGGGCGGCTTGACATGCAGCATAGTGATCTGCGTCAGGGGATTGTCGCCGCACTGGAGTTTCGTCACACCGCTATTCCGGTTATTGATCCGACCCTCCATCTCGGGTTGATATCAGATATTGGTCTTTCACAGCGTAGCACCTTGGTGTTGCGCAGTTCAGAGGGAAACTGGGCGATTCTGGTTGATCGGGTGGAAGGACTTGCGCCAACCACCATGTTCAGCAGGGCACATGTTCCGGCGTTGCTTCGAGCTACTCCGGATTACGCCGATATCCAGGTTCTGCTGGTAGAGGACGCGCCGCTTATGGTATTTGAACCTGAACGGTTTTACGGTATTCATCGAGCGTCCGTATGACCGCATTTGGTCTTTTCCAAGCCGGTGAACTTGATTATGCTGTTCCGTTGACCCAGATTCGTAGAATGATTCAGGGCAATACCATTTATCCATTGCCATTATTGCCGGCCGGAGTGGATTATGTCCTGATCTATGAGTCGACCCTGGTGCCCATCGTGTTTCCTGGTCAAACGGGCGACAGGGTGGTTGGCTCCCCGGAAGCGGAATGCTTCGTGTTAGTTGATTCGGAATATGGGGCTTTGGCCTTTGCAACCCAACCCAACAGTCGTATTATTGCAGACCATAAAGGGACCCTGTCGGTTCCGCGCCAAAGGAAATCGCCCTGGCAGGTTGGTACTTTTTATTATCAAGAGCGGGCCTTTAAGATTCTGGATGTGGATGTGTTAGCCATGGAGATAACCCGGGGGAACGGCTCGATTTGCCTGACACTGTCAGGTGCAAGGAGGCTCAATGAAGAAGAAGCTGCTGCTGGCCGATGACAGTATTACCATCCAAAAAGTTGTCGGTATTATTTTTGCGACCCAGGATTATGAGCTGCTGACCGTCGGC
Source organism: uncultured Geobacteraceae bacterium (assembly GCA_964565445.1). Classification (GTDB taxonomy): domain Bacteria; phylum Desulfobacterota; class Desulfuromonadia; order Desulfuromonadales; family Geopsychrobacteraceae; genus Pelovirga. The sequence goes on along the minus strand of CAZMFD010000033.1, from coordinate 1,367 downwards.
GACGGTGACAAGGCCTTTGAGCTGGCTTTGGTCCATCATCCCGATCTGGTGATTGCCGACATCATGATGCCTGGAAAAAACGGCTTTGACCTCTGTCGGGCGATCAAGAGTCATCCCGCCCTGGGAACAACATCCGTGTTACTGCTGCCCGGCGCTTTTGAAGAGTTTGACGAAGCCAGAGCGGTTGAGGTCTGTGCTGATGGCTGGCTGACCAAACCGTTTGAGTCCCAGGTGCTGATCGACAAAGTGACGGCTCTTTTTGAGATGCCCCCTTTACGTCTGGTTGCTGCCGCAGATAGCGACACTGAAGATAAACCCCTGGAAGATGAGGATTCCGCAGCGCAATTAGCTGCTACAGACACCGATACTGCTTTTGCAGCCGCAGAGGATGACTTTCTTGGCCTGGAGAAGCCCGTCGCTGATCTGACCGATGAAGTCGATGAAACCGCTGCGATAACAGAAGATTCTGAGGGTGAACTGTGGGGCGAGGTTTCTTTTGAGGAGGAAGATCTTAAGCCGCAGGAGTTGCTCGCCGCCAGTGATCAGGACGAAGAAGAGCAGGCTGACCATTCCCTCGATGAAACTGATCCTTCTGAGCCGGTCCCGGGACTGACCCCTGAACAGCTTGCCCCCTATGCCCCTTCTCAGTTATCTGCCTCATCTGCGGAAGAACCGGCCACGCCGGAATTCGAGCCATTAACTGCTGAAACAAGTGAAGATTTTGAGTTTATTGACGATCATCCTGTTGACAAAGAACAAGCCGGATCCGAAGAGGCAGCTGTCGGTGTGGTCATTGAAGACGATGAACCCGACACATCTTCTGTGTTCGGGGCTGAAGCTATGTCTGATGATAATAACAATATGGAGATTGCTGCGGCTACCGACGAAGAACTGGAGTTGATGGAAGAGGATCTCGATCAGGAAGAAGAGCTGATCGAGGATTCTGATACTTTTATCGAGCTGACGACGGCCGAAGAAGAAGAGGCAGATGACGTTTCTGCAGAGGGAGATGCTTTTACCCTTGAGGAAGAGGATGACACCAGCGAAGATGAGATCCTTGACCTGACCGAAGGTGATGTGCTTGAGGAAGATGAAGCGCCGCTGGCTGAACCCCAGGAAATATCAGCGTATGAGGCTTCAATCGGGGAGCATGATAATCTTTTTGTAGCCCCTCAGGATCAGGTTGCCGATGAAGAAGAAGCCCCTGAGGTGTCATTTGGCAGACGTAATGATAACCTTTTCGCCGATGCTGACGAGCAGTTAGCGACCGCTAGCGACGATGTAGAAACGGTTGATAGTGTAGTAGCCGATGTTGACACCGAGCTTGAAGAAATTAATGAGCCTGAGGAGGTGGCTGAATCTGAGGA
>CAZMFD010000032.1:0-32933 GCA_964565445.1 uncultured Geobacteraceae bacterium | reverse complement strand
CAACCTTGCCAAGGTTGAAGTCGCGGGTTCAAATCCCGTTTCCCGCTCCAAATAAAAAAAGGGGTCAGATCAAGAATCTGGCCCCTTTTTTCCTTTTGAAGAACTTTCCTTTTTTTAACTTTTTATCAGCATCTCTATGTTTTACTGGTTGCGGCAGTCAAAATTGCCACTCGTGATTCTCACATGGTGTTATGCCTGTACATAAAATAGGTATAACTTCAGTCGCAGTTGCGAAAGGAGAAAGTCCATGCTCAAAAAAATATCTGCTGTTGCCATGTTGCTACTGACCGGCTGTGTCAGCATCCCGGAAGGGGTTACGCCGGTCGAGAATTTTGATCTGGATCGGTATCTGGGCCGCTGGTATGAAATCGCCCGCCTTGATCACTCCTTTGAACGTGGGTTAAGTCAGGTGACCGCCGATTACAGTCTGCGTGAGGATGGTTTGGTTCAGGTAATCAATCGTGGTTATGACAAAGAGCAGGATCGTTGGAAGGAGGCAGAAGGCAAGGCGCGGTTTGTGCGCCAGCCGGATCAGGGGTTTTTGAAGGTGTCATTCTTCGGGCCCTTTTACGGCTCCTACATCATCTTTGATCTGGATCATGACAACTATAACTACGCCCTGATCAGCGGACCGGACACCTCCTATTTATGGATATTGGCCAGGCAGCCATACCTGGCCGAGGAAATCCGCAATCGTCTCCTAGTAAAGGCGCAACAACGGGGGTTCGATACTGACGGGTTGATTTTTGTAGAGCATGGCCAGCCGGAAAATTGAGAGTCGTTCTTGCTTATAACGTCAGCTTCCAATAGCTGGCCCCGGGCAAGTTTGTCCCCGCATCCCTGAAAACACCGATCGACATTTAAAAAGGTCACATACTCACGAAAGAGGGTGTGTATCATGTCCATCTCTGCTTCTGTTTGTGCATGTCGTATAAACGTGGAGCGTTTCCCCGGTGTGCTGACCCGATGGCTTATGGGTTGCAGGGCTTTAAACCACCTCATGTCCTGCAGCGCGCAACCTTAACGCCAGTTCCTGTATATGGGCCGGCCCTACTTCGCAGCAGCCACCGACGATGGTGGCGCCCTGTTCGATCCAACCCATTGCGTGGTCAGCGTAGGCTTCAGGGTCCAGATCACGACGGGCGGACAAGGTGTCGACGGTGGATTTTGGATCCTGAAATTCCTGTGTTATCCGAGTAAACGCGTTGGCGTAAGCGCCAAAGGGTTTGTTCCCTTGTGCCAGAACGTCCAGCGCTGCCGGGATCACTTCAGGAACGGAACAGTTGATCAGGATCGCATCGACCTCCTGGGCTACCTCCCAGACATCCGCCAACACTTCCCCCGAGCGCAGACGCGTGCCATCTGCGTCATCCACGGTCAGCGCTAGATAGACAGGGAGATCGGCCGAAAAGGCCCCTTTTAGCACCGCCCGGGTATGGGCGATAGAAGCTACGGTTTCACAGATCAGCAGGTCACAGCCTTTCGCCAGTTGCTTCGCTATTTCCGCATACAGCGGCACTGCGATGGCATGGGGCGGGTGGAGATCAGGGCAGTAGCTACCAATCAGCGGCCCGATACTGCCGGCGATCCGGCCGGCGCCATGAGCAGCGCGCGCGGCTTGTGCTTCGGCGAGGGACAGATCAACCAGCGCCTCAAGGTGTCCTTTAAGCGGGGTGCCCTCGAGGCGGTCATGGTGCAGTGCATAGCTGTTGGTGGTCGCAATTGTGGCACCGGCAGCAAAATAATCCCTATGCACCGCCTGCACAATGCCCGGATGATCCACCATCACCTGTGTTGACCACAACGGCGTTGGCCGGTCGCCCGAGCGGCGTACCAGCTCCTGGCCCATGCCACCATCCAAAAGGGTAATTCTGCTCATAATCTTCCTCCTTGAGCTTTAATTATAACAATTGGGCGAGATCATGTCGTTCGTTATTTGACAGGTTCCCCGATGAAGGGTATCAACAAAATCATGTCATTGATGACAGGATGAGGTAACATCGGTGGCAACAACACCAATTTTTTTATGTTCTGATAAAGTGGGCAAGATGGAAAAAATACTTCACTATATCCGCCGACAGATCAGCACGCCTCCTAATATTGCCGGCAGAAATGCAACGTCGGTTCCGGTTCAATTGCCGACCCTCTGGCTGCTGGGCAAAACCGGGGCTGGTAAATCCTCTTTGATTCAGGCCATCACCGGGCGTTCGGACGTTGAAATCGGCAATGGTTTCAGCCCCTGCACCAGGAATTCCCAACGTTACGATTTTCCACCGGAAAAGCCGCTGCTGCGATTTCTCGACACGCGTGGACTGGCCGAGGCCGATTACCATGCCGAGGATGATATTGCCGCCTGTGGGCAGGCGACAAGTGCCCTCATTGTGGTCATGAAAGCCGAGGAACCCGAACAGAGCGCGGTGATCAAGGCCCTGGCTGGAATTCGCAAGTCAGGTGTCATCAAACATCTGTTGCTGGTTCACACGGGCATCCTGCTGCTTGATGATAAGGTGCAACGTCGCCAGGCAATGGCCCACAATCAGCACCAGGTGGAATCAGTCTGGAAACAATCGGTCAAATCCGTTGGCGTGGATTTCGGAACTGCGGGTGACGGAACCATCGGGGTCGAAGAGTTGCGCGCTGCCCTTGCTGATTTTTTGCCTATCGTTGCTTTGCTGGACACCAGAAAAGAACATGCCACTGCCGAAGAAAGCCGCTTTGCGCCATTGCGTAATGATATCCTTTGGTATGCTGGGGCTTCCGGCGGTACAGATGCGCTGCCGCTTGTCGGTTTGGGCACCGTGCCGATGATTCAGGCAAAAATGCTCCATCATCTGGCCAGTCACTACGGGGTCTCGTGGAATAAAAGGGCCCTGGCCGACTTTGTCGCGGCCCTCGGTGCCGGATTCAGTGTCCAATATCTTTCCAAACTGGGTATCCGGCAAATCACCAAGCTGATTCCAGTGTATGGCCAGACTGTCGGCAGTGCTGCCGCCGTTGTTGTCAGTTTTTGTTCGACCTATGCTATCGGCCGGGCAGCCTGCAAGTATCTTTATCACCAGAGCAAAGGAGAAGCTGTCTCCGAGCAGGAACTTAAGCGCTTGTATCGTCAAGCATTCAACGAAGTTCGAAGGGTGAAGAGTCGTGAAACCGCTATTGACCAGCATTAAAACCACCCGGCGACTGTCAGCGGCAATCATGCCTCTGATTGCTATAGCCTTAATATTGCCCCTGCTGGTATTAGGTGTTTTCGGACTGATCGCCCTGATCGATTATGGTTATATCCTGCATTTTGTTGCCCTGCTGGCCTTTTGTGCCCTCCTGGTCATGGTCCTGCGCTGGACCCGCCGGCGGCCATCCCCTGAAACCGTGCCCTTGGCGGAAGAGGGACTGGTCACCGCGAATAGCGATTGGAGTGATTACGACAACCGTGTCTGGGACAGGTTGAATCGGAAGATCGCCGAACAGTTGGAGGAAAACGCCGAGTGGGGGCAGCTGCAGGAGCACGCCTTGGCGCTGATCAAGGCCGCTGCAGAAAATTACCACGACAAAGGAAGTCGTAAAGAGCTTGCTTTTTCGATTCCGGAACTGTTGATGATGGTTGAGGAGATCAGCCGGCGCTATCGACTGCTGCTGAAAAGTCATGTTCCCTTTATTGAAAATACCCGTCTGTCGCTGCTGGTACAGGGGTATGACAACAAGGAAAAGCTGAAATCCCACTTCCGGTCAGCCAAATGGGTGTGGAACAGCTACCGGATGGTCAGATTTGTCAATCCGCTGACCGCCGTACTGGCTGAATTACGCAGTCAGGTGATCGGTAAAATGATGACCCAGGTCAGTACCGAGTTTCAGCTCAAACTGAAACAGGCTCTGCTGCAGGAAGCTGTTTCCGTTGCTATTGATCTCTATAGCGGCCGCTTCAGAATCGATGAACTTCAGCAGCCGACCCAAGGGCAGGATCGCAGTAATATGGCCCAGCCCCCCGATCCGTTACGGATTTGCTTTGTCGGGCAGACCGGTTCAGGGAAGTCATCCATCGTCAATGCCCTGGTCAATACCATGGTCGCCGAAGTCAACCCGCTGCCTTCAACCCGTGCAACAACTGTGCATCAGTGCCATATTGAAGGGATGGATATGGTTCATCTGGTCGATCTGCCGGGTCTGGACGGTAACGAAAAAACCATGAAGAAGCTGCTTAAGGAAGTGACCAACTGCGATCTGATTATCTGGGTACTTAAAGCCAATCAACCCGCCCGGTCCCTGGATTGCGCTTTCAAACAGCAACTGGATGCCTTTTATCTGGAACCCCCCCAGCGCTCCCGCAAGCGCCCCGATATGATCGGTGTGCTTAACCAGGTTGATCGCCTCCCCCCTGGACAACAGTGGCATCCGCCTTATGATCTGGATAACCCGGACACCCCTAAGGCAAAAGCGATCAAAGCCGCACTTAAGCACAATCGCGATCTTCTTGGCTTTAACGAACTGATTCCCCTGGCGATTGCCGAGAACAAACCGGTCTACAATCTCGGTGAGCTCAAAATGCTCCTTGATAAATTTTACCAGCAGGGGCTGCAGACCCAACTCAATCGCCGTCGTATTGAGGCCGGTGGTACCGGGAGTATCAGTGCCCAGGCCGGGCGCCTTTATCAGTCAGGCAAGTCGCTCTTTACCATCATCAGAGATAAAGGTCAGGTAAGCTCTGATTGACATGGCCGCAGCGGATCTGCCGAACCGGAAAGTTTAAATCCTTTTGTCACGGTGATACTGTTCTGGAAAAGACGTTCAAGACCACAACCCCGGCAACAATCAGCAGTATTCCGATGACCGCCGCCACATCCAGTTTCTGTCCGAAAAACAACCAGGCAATCAGGGAGATCAAGGCAATGCCGGCACCGGACCAGATGGCATAGGCAACCCCTACCGGAATAGTCTTCAGGGTGAGGGAAAGAAAGTAAAAGGCTGTAGCATAGCCAACGGTAACAATCAGTGACGGCCACAAACGGGTAAATCCTTCCGCTGCTTTTAATGCCGAAGTCCCGATGACCTCGCTGACAATCGCCACCGAAAGAAAAACCCATTGTTGCATAAAATTGATACCATTCGTGTTAAGAGATCTGACCGTCTGGATGCAACGGACCTAGGACCTATAAAAAAATCCCGTCGCACCGGAGGGGGGGTGGTGCGACGGGACTAAAGGAAGCTGCTTGAGCCCCCTTGTTTAAAAATACTACCTCAATCATATTGAACTGACAAGGGGGTCCAACGAAAAAAAACTTCAAGTTTGATGTTCTCGCAAAAAGTCATGGGATGGCGTCGCAAAAAGTTGATGTTTGATGATGACGTACTCTGTCACATAGATATGTTATCCCTTAAGCCGTCTACTCATTCAGCGGAGGTTTACCTTGAAAGCAACATTGCTCGGTCGTGCCGACCAGCTTGATACCGAACAACTCCATATCCCGTTATTTCTCGACCGGGTGCCGGCCGGGTTTCCGTCGCCGGCATCTGATTATTGCGAAAAGACCCTTGATCTCAACGAGCTATGTATCACCAGACCCGCCGCCACCTACTTTGTCCGCGCTCAAGGGGAATCGATGATCGACGCGGGAATTTTTGATGGCAACATCCTGGTGGTGGATCGTTCGTTGGAAGCTCGCCATGGTGATATTGTTATCGCTGAATACGGGGGAGAATTGACGGTAAAAAAGCTCGAACTCAAACCCACGGTGCGCCTGATGCCGATGAATAAAAATTATCTGCCGTTGGTGATTCCCGCAGGGGAGGATCTGGAAATCTTCGGCGTGGTCACCACCGTTATTCATTCCCTGCGCAAGCCATGAGGAATAAAACCTTCGCCCTGGTCGACTGCAATAATTTTTATTGCAGCTGTGAACGGTTGTTCCGTCCCGATCTGAAGAAGGTGCCGGTGGTGGTATTGTCCAACAATGACGGCTGTATTATCGCCCGTTCTCAGGAAGTTAAAGCCCTCGGCATCAAGATGGGAACGCCATTGTTTAAAGTCAGGGATCTGATCAGGCAACACAACATTCGGATCTTCTCCAGCAACTACACTTTCTATGACAACATTTCCAACCGGGTGATGCAGACGTTGGAAGCCTTTGCCCCTGATGTTGAGATCTATTCCATTGATGAGGCCTTCCTTGATCTGTCCGGTTTTGCCGATCCGCTTAGCTATGGCCGCGTTATTAAGGCAACCGTGGACAAAGAGGTCGGGGTTCCTGTCTGTGTCGGTATCGGACCGACCAAAACCCTGGCCAAACTCGCCAACTATGCCGCCAAGAAATACAAACAGACCGGTGGCGTGGTGAATTTATCCGATTCCGCCCGGCGACAACGTTTGTTCGAGATTACTCCGGTTGCCGAAGTCTGGGGGATCGGACGACGCCATACGGAAAGTCTTGCCCGCATCGGTATCACCACCGTCGGGCAATTGGCCGGGTTGGATACCCGCTTCGTCCGCCAAAAATATTCTGTGGTGATGGAGCGGACGGTCAGGGAGTTGAATGGTGAATCCTGCATCGAGCAGGAAGAAATATCCCCACCGAAAAAACAGATCGTCTGTTCCCGTTCCTTCGGCGAGAAGGTCAATGACCAGATCCGGGTACGTCAGGCCCTTTGTGAGTTTGCCGCACGCGCTGCGGAAAAACTCCGCAAAGAAAAACAGCGCTGCAAGGTGATGACTGTCTTTATTCGCACCAGCCCCTTTGATAAAAACGCACCTTATTACAGCAATGCCGCTACCGGTAGCTTTTATCAAGACACCTCCGACACCCGACAGCTGGTTGATATGGCTACCACTCTGTTTAAACGAATCTGGAGGCAAGGGCACCCGTATGCCAAGGCCGGTGTCATGCTGGGAGATTTTTCGCCGGAAGGGCAAGAACAGTATCCCTTGTTTGAATCACCGGCAGACACGGAAACCAGTGATCGCTTGATGTGGACCATCGATCGGATCAACCAGCACACCGGCAAGATCTGGTTCGGTGGTCAGCGTCCGAAAAAGGATTGGTTCATGAAGCAGGAACTGCGATCACCGGCCTATACGTCACGCTGGGGGAGTCTGCCGGTGGTTCAACTGTAGCCGCAAGAATAAAGACTAAGGTCGTACAGACCAGGGTCGTGCCGTGCGGTTTTTACTCGGACCGTCCTCGGTACCGCTACGAATCTTCATGGGTAAACCGGGCTAAACCAAGCTTCATGTCAAACACCGCCCGGAGGATCTCCGGCATGCTGTTGCTCAGGCGGTGATCATCGTCAACGGCGATCAAGCGTTTTCCAAATACCGAACTACAATCAAAAGGAACCACGGTATCCGCTGTGCCGTGAATTACGATGGTTGGGGGCAGCTTTTCAAAATCCAGATTTTTTGCTGCCGGGCGATGAATGGCCGGTGCACAGAGAACCATGCCGGCAACCCTGTTTGGGCGCGCCTGGTTCAGCAGCAGCGCCATTAAACCACCCATACTTGAACCGACCACAATGACCGGCTCTTTTTCTGCATCCAAGGTTTGTTGAATGATGCGCAGACGTTGTGATTCGTCTTTGACCCCGGTGCAATCAGGGGCCAGAACCTCACCAAACATCCATGTAAGAGCCTGAAATTTACTGCCATGGGGGCCGGATTCCAGGCCGTGAAGAAATAGAATTTGCATCTTATTGCCTCAGTTAAGCAGAAAAAAACATTGTGGCCGCCAAGGCACCAAGATCTCCAGGAAAAAACAGAGCAAAGTCTTTTGTTATATCAGTCAAAACCCCGATTTTTGACTCTCTTGGTGATATTTGAGCCTTGGTGGCTGAGTACTGGTGTACTGATCAGGATTTTCAGTAGCGCCAGGGCTGCTCCAAAATCAGTTTGATGATCAACAACAAGAAAGGAACAAGGTGAAAAAACAGATCGAAGATATCAAGAGGACGGGTCAGTTCACCCTGCGTGAGTAAACGAACTTTTTCCACCAGATGCGGTTCGGGGACAAAGGGAGCCAGACCCAAAAGCAAGGTGGCTGTAATCAGCAGCGGATAGCTCAGGTGGGAGAAAAATCTTTTCATAGCCGCCCTCATAAAAGATTTGATAGTATTTAAACCCTCTCAACTTCCTGAGAGCAGTAAAGAGACTCTATGGTGCAATGATTACATGATACAATCAAGTATCCGAACCACTTTGTAATTGCCGGGCATTAACACCGACCTGCACCTCTAATCTCCAGCACCCTGCACAGCAGGGAAAAGAGTAGATATGAAAAAGATGCTGATTCTGTACATGAGTCGCAGTGGTCATACGGCCCGCATTGCCCGGACCCTTATGGAGAGTATACAGGAGGCCGGCGGTGACTGCGACATGATGGACATTGTTGAAGCCACACATGAAGGAATAGAGTGGGAACGGTACCGCGCTGTGGTACTTGGAGCCCCGGTATTATACGGTACTTACCACAAATCAGTGTTCAATTTTATCCGGACCCATCAGGCTGCCCTTGAAGCGGTTCCCAACAGCTTCTTTAACGTCTCTGTGGTTGCTAGAAATCCACTCAAGGCGACGGTCGAGGGCAATCGTTACATGCAGAAATTTCTTCAACTTTCTCCCTGGAGGCCGGCAAACCTCAAGGTCATTGCCGGTAAGGTCGATTACCCCTCCTGGTCCTGGTACGACGTGTTAATTATTCAGTTGATCATGAAAATAACCAAAGGACCGACCGCCAAAAACACGGTCATCGATTATACCGACTGGGAAGATGTGCGCGCCTACGGTCAACATCTGTTGCGCCTGGTTGACTGAGAAAAAAACTCTCCCTGTTCTATCGGTACTCAAAGCACCAGGCCAGGCCTGTCTGCATAAATGTGCCGATCCGCTCACTGCCCCTGCGATTTTCTCCTGTTGTCCTGCAAAAAATGCCCGATATCCCTTGCCAAGCAGAAACTTTTGATGGGATAATCAACGATTTGTTGACGATGTAAATTGTCTACTGTTACGTCGAAAAGCTTGAACAAAAGCCGTTGACTCAGCGGCTAGTGGCGAGGGCGATTGAAGAATATGAAAGTTGTGCGGGCGAGAAGTGCCGGGTTTTGCATGGGAGTCAGTTTGGCACTGCGCAAGCTCGATGAAATGATCGAAAAAGAAGGAACGTTTAGCGATAATATCTACATCCTCGGGTCGATTATTCATAACCCGCAGGTGGTAGAGGAGTATTCTGCCAAAGGGGTGATTACCGCTGAATCGCCTGACGATATTCCGCCCGGCTCTACCGTCGTTATTCGTGCTCACGGCATTCCCAAGCGGATTCAGCAGTCGCTGACTGGTCGCGGTATCCCTGTAATTGATGCAACCTGCCCGAAGGTTAAGGATGCCTGCCTGCTGATTGAACAGCACACCGCAGATGATCGTATTCTTCTGTTGTACGGTGAGCAGACTCACCCTGAGGTAAAATGTCTGTTAAGCTATGCTGATTCAGGCTCTTTTGTTTTTGACAATCTGGAACAATGTCAGGCCCAGACTCTCGATACCAGCAAAAAATACTGCCTTGCCGCCCAGACCACCCAAGACAAGGGGGTTTTTGACGAGATCAGCGCCAATCTGGCGGGTCGCCGGGATCTCGACCTGACAGTTCTGCATACGATCTGTGATGCAACAAAAAAACGGCAGGGTGAAGCGATCCACATTGCTGAGCAGGTTGATTTTATGATTGTTGCCGGTGGCTATGAAAGCAGTAATACCCGGCGCCTGGCCCAGGTGATCGAGTCCCATGGCACCAAAGCGTTGCACGTTGAGACCGCAATGCAATTACCTTTAGATGAGTTGCGGAGCTATCGCAGCATCGGCCTGACGGCCGGTGCCTCGACCCCGAAACAGATTGTTGATGATATTCAGTTGTTGCTGGAATCCCTGTAGGAGTTTTTGTGAGTTTCTCTTCTTTAAACACCGGCGCTTCTGTTGCCCCGACTTCGCACCAGACATCAGCAGATATCCCTGAACTGTTACGCACGATTTCCAGGCCATTGTGGCTTATTGAAACAGCCGGTCGCTTGAATGTTGTTGCGGATCCGTCCGACTTCAGCATCAAAGCAGAGAATGTCCGTGGCCTGGTGCCTGCCTGTTCGCTGGACTCTCTGGGCAGTCGCTCTTTCTGCGCTGACCATGGTTTAGAATACGCCTATGTCGGCGGTTCGATGGCCAAGGGGATCAGCTCGATTGCTATGGTCAAGGCCCTGGGCGGAGCCGGCATGCTTGGGTTTTTCGGTTCGGCGGGTCTCTCTTTTGAACAGGTTGAGGCGGCTATTGATGAGCTCCAGCAGCACCGTCCAAAAATTCCCTTTGGGGTGAACCTGATTCACAGTCCGACCGAGCCGGAGCTGGAAAAAGCCCTGGTCGAGCTGTATCTGCGACGCGGGGTTCAGCTGATTGAGGCCTCGGCCTTTTTGGGTTTAACCCTGCCGCTGGTGCGCTACCGTACCCATGGTATTCATCGCGATGAGCAGGGGAACATTGTTGTTCCCAACCACATCATTGCCAAGGTATCGCGCGAAGAGGTGGCTGCCCGTTTTTTTGCACCACCGCCGGAAAAACTGCTGAAACAGCTTGTGGCTGCTGGTGATTTAACTACAGAGCAGGCACAGCTCGCCGCGCAGATCCCCATGGCCCGGGATGTGACCGCCGAGGCTGACTCCGGCGGTCACACCGACAACCGTCCGGCTCTGTCGTTGTTTCCTACCCTGCTGGCACAGAAAAACCAGATGCAGCAGAGCTATAGTTACCACCAGCCGTTGCGTGTCGGCCTCGGTGGAGGGATAGCAACCCCGGCATCTGCGGCTGCCGCTTTTGCCATGGGTGCCGACTATCTGGTCAGCGGGACGGTAAACCAGGCCTGTGTCGAGTCCGGCACCTGCGACGCGGTACGGCAGATGTTGGCAGAAACCCGGCAGGCGGACATCACCATGGCACCTTCAGGCGATATGTTCGAGATGGGGGTCAAAGTGCAGGTGGTCAAGCGTGGCACCATGTTTGCCATCCGCGCCCACAAACTTTACGACCTCTATCGCGCCTATGAAAGCATCGATGCTTTGCCGCCGGCAGAACGGGAGAAGATCGAACAGACTTTTTTCAAGATGCCGCTGGACACCGTCTGGGAACAGACGAGAAGTTATTTTCAGGTTCGTGATCCGCGTCAGGTCGAAAAAGCTCTTCAAGACCCAAAATATCAGATGGCGCTGGTATTCCGCTGGTATCTGGGACAGACGCCGGTGTGGGCCAACCATGGGGTTGCTGATCGTAAAATTGATTATCAGATCTGGTGTGGTCCCGCTATGGGGGCTTTCAACGAGTGGGTAAAGGGGAGTTTTTTAGAACCACCTGCCACCCGTAAGGTTGTTGTAGTCGCTTATAATATTCTTTTTGGTGCTGCGGTATTGCAGCGTGCACGTTTACTTAAACAGCAGTGGGACACATATCGTGTCGACACAACCATCGACGCACCACTGCCGGTTGAGCAGATCAAGGAGTTTCTCTGTTGAAAACCGATCAGCAAACGACAGATTCGACAATGACACCGCTGGCGATTGTCGGCATTGGCAGCATGTTTCCTGATGCCGAGAATTCGCAGCAGTTCTGGACCAACATCAAGACCGGCGTCGACAGTATCCGCGAAGTTCCGGAAAGCCACTGGCGTGCCGATGATTATTTTGATGCCGACCCCAAAACCAGCGACAAGGTCTATGCCAAGTTGGGTGGTTTTTTATCACCGGTCAGTTTTAATCCGATGGATTACGGGATATTGCCTAACGCCCTGGAAGCGATCGATACGTCGCAACTGCTGGGCTTACTGGCGGTGGAACAGGCTCTTGAAGATGCCGGTTACTGTAGCGGCAAGGAATATAATCGCGATCGTGTCAGCGTCATTCTCGGGGTGACCGGAACCCTGGAGCTGGTCGTGCCCCTCGGCGCCCGTTTGGGGCATCCGCGCTGGAAGCAGGCGCTGGCTGAAGCCGGGGTGGATGAAGAGACGGCCGCCGATGTCATGACCCGGCTCTCCGACTCCTATGTGCCCTGGCAGGAAAATTCCTTCCCCGGGCTGCTTGGTAATGTGGTGGCTGGTCGGATCAGCAAACATTTCAATTTCGGTGGTACCAATTGCGTAGTTGACGCCGCTTGCGGCAGTTCGTTAAGCGCCCTGAACCTGGCTGCTCTGGAACTCGCCGCCGGGCGCTCCGACATGGTGATCACCGGCGGGGTCGATACCTTCAATGATATCTTCATGTACACCTGCTTCAGTAAAACGCCGGCGCTGTCCCCTGGCGGACATGCCAAACCTTACTCAGACAACGCCGACGGTACGACCCTGGGTGAAGGGTTGGGGGTTGTTGTCATTAAACGCCTCGAGGATGCCGAGCGTGATGGTGATCGTATCTATGCGGTGATCAAGGGAATCGGTGCTTCCAGCGATGGGCGCGGTGCCGCCATCTATGAGCCGAGTGCCCAGGGCCAGACCAAGGCCCTGCAGCGCGCCTACGAGCAGGCTCAGGTGACTCCTGATACCATCGAGCTGGTCGAAGGACATGGTACCGGCACCAAGGTGGGTGACGCGATTGAGGTCAATGCGTTACGCCAGGTCTACGGACCGGCACAAAAGCCCTGGTGCGCTCTGGGTTCAATCAAGTCGCAGATCGGCCATACCAAGGCTGCTGCCGGAGCAGCTGGGCTGATCAAAGCGACTCTGTCCCTCTATCACAAGGTCTTACCGCCAACCATCAAGGTGCAACAACCCGCCGCGGTTCTGCTTGAAAAGGATTCCCCCTTTTACGTCAACACCGAGTGCCGTCCCTGGTTTCCGGCTGGCGATCATCCCCGTCGTGCTGCGGTCAGCGCCCTGGGTTTTGGCGGCAGTAATTTTCATTGTCTGGTGGAAGAATACCAGGCCGAAAAAAACGCGGTCGACTGGACTGGTGATGTTCAGATCCTGCCATTTTTTGCTGACGACAAGGTTGCGTTGAAAAATCAGCTGCAGGCGTTTCCTCGAGATGCGCAGTGGCAGCAGTTGCGGCTGCTGGCAGCTCAACAGCGCCGAGATTTTGATCGTCAATCTGCGTATCGGCTGGTGCTGGTGATTGAACGCGGCCCCTCAAATGAACAGGTGGATATCGGCAAACGCATTGAAGCTGCTGTTGCCTTGCTCGATCAGCAACCAGCAGGTTGGCGTGAAACGCCCGATGGTATCTATCTTTCAACCGAGAAACCCGCCGAGGATGTCGCTTTTCTGTATCCCGGACAGGGAGCCCAGTACCCGGGTATGCTCAACACCCTGGCGTTGCAGTTTCCCGAATTTCAGCAGGCGGTCAGCGCGGCTGATCAGGTTTTTGCGCAAAGCGCACAGGTTCCACGTCGAACCCTGAGTGATCTGATCTTTCCCCGTCCGGTCAACACGCCGGAACAACAACAAGCGGCAGTCAACGCCCTGCGCGCAACCGAAGTCGCCCAACCGGCCCTGGGTGCTGTTGAGTGTGCCGGCGCAGCGGTACTGCAACGATTTGGGCTAGCGCCACAAGCGGCTGCCGGCCACAGTTATGGTGAACTGGTAGCGCTGTGCAACGCCGGTGTTTATGGTGCTGTCGATCTGCAGCGTTTGTCACGGCTGCGCGGTGAATTGATGGCCGCAGGAGGCTCCGAGCGGGGCACCATGCTAGCGGTGTCGGCTCCGCTGGATAATATTAGTGAATTTATCAAGAATGAACAGCTTGACCTGGTACTGGCTAACCGCAACACCCCGGAACAGGGGGTTTTATCCGGTTCCCATGCTGAAGTCGAACGCGCCCGCACGATTCTTACGGAGCGTGGTATTTCCTGCACGCCTTTGAGTGTGGCGGCGGCCTTTCACAGTCCGTTGGTTGCGGCGGCGGCCCAACCTTTTGCCCGAGCGCTGGAAACAACGACCCTGACCGCGCCGGGATTTCCCGTCTATGCAAACACCAGCGGGGATTGCTACCCGCAAGGCGTCAGCGAACTCAGATCACTGCTGGCGCAGCAATTGGCCAGCCCCGTCGATTTCGTCACCGAAATCCAGTCCATGTACCGCGATAACCTTCGTGTGTTTGTTGAAGTTGGTCCCGGTGCGCGGCTGAGCTCCATGGTTAGAACCATCCTCAAGGGTAAGGATATCCACACTGTGGCCCTTGATTCTTCTAATGGCAAACGCTGTGCTCTGGTTGATCTGGCCCGTCTGCTGGCAAAATTAGCGGCCCTTGGGGTGAAGGTTTCTTTGTCCTCCTGGGATGAGGGGGTCCTTGAACAAGCAGCACAACAGCCGGTCAGGAAAAAAGGCTTAACTGTCACCCTGACGGGTGCCAACCATTTCAATAAACCGCAATCGCGGCCGCCACGACAGCAGAAAACGGCTGGGAAAAGCGCTACGGAATCATCTCAGACACAAGAACCACAAAGGGAAATCCCCATGCCCGATCAAAACCAGCCTTTAGCAACAACGGTAGCCCAAGCGAAGCAAACAGGTGCCCCGGATAGTGGATTATCGGCTGCATTGCGTTTGACTCAGCAGAATATTGAAGCCTTGCAGACCATCTCACAACAAACGGCCAAACTTCATCAGCAGTTTCTCGAAGGGCAGCAGGCCGCAACCCGTTCTTTTATGCAGTTGGTTGAGCAGCAGCGGCAACTCATCAGTGGTTCAACAGCTACTCTGTCGGTTCCGGCGACCGGTGCGTCGGTTGATAGTTATTCAGTCCGACAGTCTGCTGAAATGAAACCAGCTGTTCCTTCCCCGGCTGCTCCGCCGGTTGCTGAACAACCAGCGCCGTCCGAATCAGCAGTCCCCAGGGTCACAGCCGCAACCGTGACTGACGATGCGCCGGTTGTTGGTGCAGCTGCCGGCAACATTACGACGGCGTTGCTGGAAGTCATCGCTGAAAAGACCGGTTATCCGGTAGAGATGCTGGAGATGGGGATGTCACTGGATGCTGACCTTGGGATCGATTCGATCAAGCGGGTTGAGATCCTCTCCGCCTTGCAGGAGCGGCTGCCCGAATTGCCGGCGGTCAAACCGGAAGACCTGGGGGTATTACAGACCCTGGGGCAGATCGTTGAACATCTGCAGCAAGGTGCCGCAGGGGGACCCCCCGAGGCAGAAATCAACGCACCGGCCACGGATGCAGCTACTGATGCGGGGAAGGTAACGACCGCGTTGTTAGAAGTGATTGCCGAGAAGACCGGCTATCCGGTAGAGATGCTGGAATTGGGGATGTCACTTGATGCTGACCTGGGGATTGATTCGATCAAGCGGGTCGAGATCCTCTCTGCACTGCAGGAGCGGCTGCCTGAATTGCCGGCGGTGAAACCGGAGGATCTGGGAGTATTGCAGACCCTGGGGCAGATCATCGAGCATCTCCAGCAAGGTTCAGTCGCTCCTGCACGGGCGTCTGATGTTTCAGCGTCAGCAGGAGTGGATGTCCCGCAGGTTACCACTGCGCTGCTGGATGTCATTGCCGAGAAGACCGGCTATCCGGTAGAGATGCTGGAGTTGGGGATGTCTCTGGATGCTGACCTGGGGATTGATTCGATCAAGCGGGTCGAGATCCTCTCTGCACTGCAGGAGCGGCTGCCTGAATTGCCGGCGGTGAAACCGGAGCATCTGGGCACCCTGCAGACGATTGATCAGATTGTTGACTTTCTCAGCAGCGTTTCCGGCTCGGAAAAAGCAGCCGTCGTGATTCCAACCCTGGAGCCTGAAGCGTTGCCGATCATCAAGCGCCAGGAAGTGCGGTTGGCCAGTTTGCCCAAGAAAAGACCCGTGAAAAGCTTTTCTTTTGGCACCGGGGCCCAGGTCTGGATTACCGATGACGGCTCCGCTCTGATTGATGGTCTGGCAACAGCCTTGACCCGTCATAACCTGATTGCGAAGAAGGTCAGACTTGCAGAAATCAGTACCTTGAAGGTTCCGGCTAATCTGTGTGGTTTAGTGATTGTTGCGCCCCTAAAAGGCTGCGATGATCGCTTTATCGCCGATAGCTTTGAGCTGTTGCAGTTGGCCGCGCCACAATTGCGCGAGCAGGGCAGGGGTCGGGGAACTTTTTTTGCCACGATTTCACGTCTTAATGGCAGCTTTGGTTTGCCCGCACGTTCCGGTTTCGGTGATCCCCTCTCCGGAGGTCTCGCCGGTTTGAGTAAATCAGCTGCTCTGGAATGGCCGGAAGTTCACTGCAAAGCGCTGGATCTGGGAATGGGGATGGAAGTGATCCCGGCTGCGACGACCCTGATCGAAGAAATCTTTACCACTTCTCCAATGGAGATCGGGGTGTCCTCAACCGGTTTAACCACCCTTGAGTTGATGACTGCAGATGTGTCTGCTGATACGCGCGAGTTAGCGTTGGAAGAAGGTGATCTTGTGGTTGTCAGTGGTGGTGCTCGGGGCGTTACCGCAGCAGTTTCCATTGCTCTGGCGCGTAAATATCGTCCCACCCTGGCTTTACTGGGGCGCAGCCCGCTCCCTGCCGAAGAACCGGAATGGCTGAAGAGCCTTGATACCGAAGCCGAGATTAAAAAGGCGTTGCTGGCCCATAGCGACACCCCTTTAGCACCGAAAGATCTGCAACAACAGTGCGCTCAATTTCTGGCCGGGCGCGAGATTCGCTCCACCCTTGATGATATTCTCAAAGCAGGAGCCACGCCTTTGTATCTGCCCGTTGATTTGCGCGATGAGCAGGCGGTCAGCGCTACCATTGCCAATCTCCAAGAACAGTACGGCGCAGTTAAAGGGCTGATCCATGGCGCTGGGGTACTGGCAGACAAATTAATTACAGACAAAAGCCGTGAACAGTTTCTTGCCGTTTATGACACCAAAGTCAAAGGCTATCGCCACCTACTGGCAGCTATCGCCACCGAAAAGCTGGCTTTTCTGGTCATGTTTTCCTCATCAACCGGCCGCTTCGGTCGTATTGGCCAGGCTGATTATGCCGTTGCCAATGAAGTGTTGAACAAAATGGCCCAGCAATTTGCCCAGACCCATGCCCAGACCAGGGTACTGTCAATGAATTGGGGCCCCTGGGACGGGGGCATGGTGACCGCTGCGTTGAAAAACCTGTTTGTCCGCGAAGGGATTGACGTCATCGATCTGCAGGTCGGTGCAGCCTATCTGCTCAAGGAATTGACCGCGACAGACAAAACCGTTGAACTGGTGATTGCCGGTGGTCATGCTCAGGATGCGGTTACTGAAGAGCCTGAACCGCCACAGAACCTGTACGTTTCAAGTGCTTTTGATCTTGATCTGAATATCGATCAATTTCCATTGCTGAAATCCCACGTTATAGACGGCAAGGCGGTTGTCCCTGCGGCGGTGATGATCGAATGGCTGGCCCACGCCGCTGTGCATAATAATCCCGGCCTTAAATTTCAGGGATTGAATGACTTAAGGGTGCTCAAAGGGATTATTCTCGAGGCTGGGCAGACCTACAACCTGCAAGCGATGACCGGCAAGGCGATCAAGAGCGACGGCTTGCATGTGGTGCCGGTAGAGCTTTCCGGGAGAGATGGACAAGGGCGCACCATCGCCCATGCGCGGGCCCGGGTAGTTCTTGCCGCCAGTTATGCCCCTGCGCGTCAGGCCCGTTCTAGGCTGGATCTGGAAACCTATCCGCAGGTTTCAGCCGGCATTTACGGCGATCGGAAGCTGTTTCATGGTGAAGCCTTTCAGGGATTGAGTGAAATTCTCGGCTGTTCAGCGCAGGGGATCAATGCGCTGGTGAATCCGGCACCGCAACCGCAGGAATGGATCGAACAACCTTTGCGTAACAGTTGGTTTGCTGATCCGTTGGCCCTGGACAGCAGCTTTCAGATGCTGATCTTGTGGAGTTTTGAACAGTATCAGGCCGGTTCTCTACCGGTTTTTGCCGGTCGTTACCGTCAGTATCGGGAGCGTTTTCCAGCGAGCGGGGTGGAGGTTCGGGTGCGGATCATCAGCAATAATCAACATCGCGCAACAGCGGATATTGATTTTGTTGACCCGGCCGATGGGCAACTGGTTGCGCGATTGGAAAACTATGAATGTGTGATTGATGCCTCCCTGAATGCTACCTTTTTGCGCAATAAACTCACAGGAGTTGCCTGATAATGGCATATGCTCAATCGGTTGCTGTTGTCGCCATGGGTGGGGAGTTTCCCGACGCGGCAACCCTTGATGATTATTGGGAACTGATTCTTAAAAAAAGAAATAGCGCCCGCCGCCCGCCTGTAGGGCGCTGGTTGCTGCCGGCGGAGGAAATTTATGACCCCCAGGTTGGCACAGCTGATCGGGTCTATTCGGACAAGGCCTGTTTTCTTGCCGATTCAGCCGACTCGGCGGCAATCCCCGGGCTGGATATCGACCCCGATTTCTTCCGTCAACTTGACCCTATGTTCCGTCTGTTGTTGCGGGTCGGGCAGCAAACCATGGCCAGTGCCGGGAAGTCGATGTTTGATTCGACGCGTGCCGGTGTCATCATCGGCAATCTGGCGTTGCCCAGTGAATCCTCCTCCGCCCTGGCACGCCAACTGCTGGGCAGAACCTTTGCAGAAAAACTCACGGAAAAACCCCTGACGGTTGCTGAGCATCCGATCATACCGCAAAACCACCATGTCGCCGGATTACCGGCTGCGGTCCTGGCGCGCGGGTTGGGGTTTAGCGGCACCTGTTTCACCCTTGACGCTGCCTGCGCTTCTTCTTTGTACGCAATCAAACTGGCTGTCGATGAGCTGCTGTCAGGGCGTGCTGACCTGATGCTCGCCGGAGGCTTGTCGCGTCCTGATTCCCTCTATACCCAGATGGGCTTTTCCCAGTTGCGCGCCCTGTCGGCGAGCGGTCGTTGTGCGCCCTTTGACCAAACCGGAAACGGGCTGGTGGTCGGGGAGGGGTGTGGTCTGTTGTTGCTCAAACGTACCCGCGACGCACAGCGTGATGGTGATCGGATCCTGGCGGTGATTCGCGGTATCGGACTTTCCAATGATCTGCAGGGTAATCTACTGGCCCCTTCGTCGGAAGGGCAACTGCGGGCGATGCGCGCCGCTTATCGGCAGGCTGGTTGGGAACCCAGTGATGTTGATCTGATTGAATGTCATGCTACCGGCACACCGGTAGGGGATGCGGTAGAATTTTCCAGTTTGCAGAATCTCTGGGGCAGCAACGGTTGGCGTAGTGGCCAATGTGTCATCGGTTCTGTCAAGGCTAACATCGGTCATCTGTTAACTGCGGCAGGTGCTGCAGCGTCAATCAAGACCATCCTCGCTTTGTCCCACCAGACGCTACCACCGCAGACCCATTTTGATCAGCCGGCCGCCGGGGTCGATCTCGACAAGAGTCCGTTTCGGCTGCTTGACCAGCCTTGTTCCTGGCAGCAACGGCGCCCTGAAGTACCGCGGCGTGCCGCCGTCAGTGCCTTTGGCTTTGGTGGCATCAATGCTCATATGTTGCTGGAAGAATGGCAGCCGGAGCGCGCAACGCGCAAAAAGGTCACCCTTCATCCAGCTTTTTCGGCCCGTCAGGCACCAATCGCTGTCGTCGGGCTGGCCGCTCATTACGGGCCCTGGTCTGATCTGAAGGGGTTTCGACAACGGGCTTTCGGTCTTGATGACAAGAAAATGCCGGAAACTCCCCCCCATTGGTGGGGAGCTGGTGAAAGTCGTTGGCTTGAGCAGCTGTTTCCGGAGGGTTTGCCGCAGGGGTTTTGTCTCGGGCAGGTCGGTGCCGCTGCCGGTGAGTTTCGCATTCCGCCGACGGAAATGGCAGAAATGTTGCCGCGCCAGTTGTTGATGCTTAAGGTTGCTGCTGCTGCCTTACAGCATGCCGGTGCCGACCAGGATGATCATCTGTTTACCGGGATCTTTATCGGTTGTGGCCTCGACCTGAATGCGACCAATTTCAGCTTTCGCTGGGGGCTGGCGCAGCAGGCACGCATCTGGGCACAAGAGCTGGGTCTCAATTTAACGGAAGAGGAGCTGGCTACCTGGATTAGCGAACTGCAGGAAGCTGCCGGGCCGGCGTTGACGGCCAATCGTACGATGGGAGCGCTGGGAAGCGTTGTTGCCAGCCGGATTGCCCGGGAATTCGGTGCCGGTGGCCCGAGTTTTACCATTTCCAGTGAAGAAAACTCCAGTTTACGTGCT
Organism: uncultured Geobacteraceae bacterium; assembly: GCA_964565445.1. GTDB lineage: Bacteria > Desulfobacterota > Desulfuromonadia > Desulfuromonadales > Geopsychrobacteraceae > Pelovirga. The sequence goes on along the minus strand of CAZMFD010000032.1, from coordinate 12,790 downwards.
CTTGAAGTGGCCATCCATGCCCTCCAGGAAGGCTCCATCAAACGCGCCCTGGTCGGCGCGGTTGATCTCGCCGCTGACCTGCGGGATGTAGTCTGCCGGCAGCAGATGATGCCTTTTTCCGGATCTGGTCAGTCACGACCCCTTGATGCCGACAGTCGGGGGATTCAGATCGGCGAAGGGGCAGGGGCGCTGGTGCTCAAACGTCTGGAAGATGCCCGCCAGGATGGCGATCAGATCCATGCCGTATTAACTGGTATCGGTACCGCCGTCGGTGGTGCTGTTGATCAACTCCTGCCGGATCCCGACGTATTGCGGCAAGCTGTGACTGGGGCGTTCAGCAGCGCCGGGGTGAAACCGGCCGATATCGGTTACCTGGAAGTTGATGGGTGTGGCGATCCCACAGCCGACGCCCTCGAGGCAGAAACCCTGTCTAAAGTGCTAGCCGGTGGTAACCGCAAAACTGCTTGTTGGCTGGGTAGCGTCAAGGCGGATATTGGTCATGCTGGTGGAGCTGCGGGGATGGCTGCGGTCATTAAGGCGATTCTGTGTTTAAAGCAGCGGCTGCTTCCCCCTGTCCGCCGGTTGACAGCGCTGCGTTCTGAATGGAGTACCACTCCACCACTGTTTCAAGTGGCTGATGCCTCCCAGTACTGGTTAACCAACCGGGGTTCAGGGGTGCGCCGAGCCATGGTCACAGCACTTGGTAACGATGGCAGCTATTCTGCTCTGATTGTCGAGGAGCATCAGGGCAGCCAGCCGGTTCCTGGTGTCGATCGCCCCTTAGGTGATCTGGCGGCCGGGTTGTTTACCTTCAACGCCGACAGTTTATCTGGTGTGGTCGAAAACTTGGCCGAGCTAAAGCAGCTTGCGGCACAGTATCACGATGAGTCCTGTGATCAACTGGCCCGGCGCTGGTATTGCCATCACCCACCCGAACCTGATGCGTCACTGTGTCTGGCACTGGTTGGCGAAAATCCTGCAGAACTGATAGCTCAGCTCGACCAGGTGGCTCATCAACTCGACCACCTTGCTACCGATGAGACGCTGAAATTCGCTGACTTGTTATCTCCGGCGCAACGTGAGCGGGTATTCTTCAGCCGTGAGCGTCATGGCGCCAAAGGCAAGCTGGCATTTATTTTTCCAGGCTCCGGCAATCATTTTGCCGGAATGGGACGAGATTTAGCGGTGCGCTGGCCGGAAATTTATGATACCCAGGAAACTGCTAACTCCTTTTTGGCCGATCAGTATCAGCCTCAACGGTTCTGGAATGGACCTTTGAGCGACGCGCTGCTGGAAGATCATAACGCCCTGGTTATTTCCCATGTGGCTGTGTGCACCGCCCTGCATGATCTGCTCAGCAGCTTCGCCCTGCACCCGCAGATGGTCAGTGGCTACAGTCTCGGTGAATCCTCCGGTTTGTTTTCAACCGGTGCCTGGCGCGAGCGCGATGCCATGCTGCAGCGCCTCAAGGATTCCCCCCTGTTTACCAATGAGCTGGCTGGTGAGTGTCGTGCTGCACGCCGCACCTGGGGATTGCCCCCTGGACGACAGGTTGACTGGCACCTGGGGATTGTTAATGTTTCAGCCGAGCGGGTTAAAAAGATCCTTGCCGGGAAAAAACAAGTTTACCTGCTAATTATTAATACCTACAAAGAATGTGTGATTGGTGGCCAGCGCCGCCAGGTTGATATGGCAGTTAAGGAATTAGGCTGCCATTTTATTCCGTTACAGGGCGTTACAACAGTCCATTGCGAGGTGACCAGAGCAGTGGCAGACGCCTACCGTAATCTTCACCTGTTCGATGTCAGGGCGCCGCGAGGTATTGATTTTTACAGCTGCGCGTTCGGCGGCAAATATCCTCTGACCACCACCAATGCCGCCGACGCTATCCTGGCCCAGGCTCTCGATACCATTGACTATCCACGGGTGATTGAACGGCTGTATGCTGACGGTGCCAGAATTTTCCTTGAGGTTGGTCCGGGTTCATCCTGTACACGAATGATTTCCAGTATTCTCGGTGAACGTCCCCATCTGGCCCGTTCTTTCTGTGTGGCTGGACAGGATGCGTCGCTGCAGCTGCTGCGCCTGCTGGGTCACTGTCTGGCTGAAGGTGTCAAGCTGGATCTGTCTCCACTTTACCAGGTCGACAAGGTTGAATTGACCGTCGAGACCGGCCGACGTCCGAAGATTGTTACCACTACCGGGGGGGCGGTTTTTAACCCAACGCTACCGGTCAGAAAGGATCCGGCTCCCCGGGTTGATCTGCCACCGCCGGACGCGGTCAGCGCAGTTTCCTGTTTCTCAGCGGCACAACAGCAGCACCCCGTAACCCCGCAACCAATCAACCATGAGGATACTGTGCTGGCCCAGTTGACCAGCGGATTTCGCGATGCAAATGCCGCTGGTGCGACGGCTCATGCGGCCTTTCTGGAACTGTCCGCTGATCTTGAACGTTCTCTTGTCGAGCAGATTGCCTATCAACAGCAACTGCTGCAGCAGGGGGAAACAGGGTCCCTAGATCTGGATCAGTTAACCCCCCACGGCGGGCAGGATGACCACTATACTGATCAACTATCTGCGCCGGTCATTCAAGGGTCACCGGTAGAGCAGAAAAGTGCCGGGGTTGCCCCGGTTTTTGATCGCCATCAGTGTCTGGAGTTTGCGGTCGGATCGGTAGCCCGGCTACTCGGCAACGAGTTCGCCGAGGTGGATACATTTCCTACCCGGGTGCGTCTGCCTGATGAACCGCTGATGCTGGTTGACCGGATTGTTGCCCTCGAAGGAGAGCCCCGCTCCATGACCTGCGGGCAGGTGGTCACCGAGCATGATGTCACAGCAGATCGCTGGTATCTGGATGGCGGCCGCATCCCCACCTGTGTCGCGGTAGAAGCTGGTCAGGCTGACCTGTTTCTGTCAGGCTATCTCGGGATCGATTTTATCACCAGAGGGCTGGCGGTCTATCGCCTGCTCGATGCTGTCGTTACCTTTCATCGCGGCTTACCGACGGTCGGTGAAACGATCCGTTACGATATCCATATCGACAAGTTTTTCCGTCAGGATCAGACCTACCTGTTCCGTTTTCATTTTGAAGCGACGGTTAATGGCGAACCGTTATTGAGTATGCGTGATGGCTGCGCCGGTTTTTTCAGCGCCGCGGAACTTGCGGCAGGCAAGGGGATTGTTCATACCCGTCTTGATCTGTTACCGCAGCCAGGGCGCTTGCCCGCTGATTGGCGGGAACTGGTGCCGCTGGCGGTTGAATCCTACAGTGACGCCCAGGTTGCGGCCCTTTATGCCGGTGATCCGGCTAGCTGTTTTGGCCCTGTCTTTGCTGATCTACCCCTGAACAAGCCCTACACGCTGCCTGGTGACAAATTGAAACTGGTTGACCGGGTGATTCTGCTTGATCCTCAAGGGGGACGCTACGGCCTGGGACAGATCCGGGCGGAGATGGATATTCAGCCTGATGCCTGGTTTTTAACCTGCCATTTTGTTGATGATCGGGTCATGCCGGGGACCTTGATGTACGAATGCTGTATGCACACCTTGCGGATTTACCTGCTGCGTATGGGGTGGATCGGTGAGAGTGATACTACCTGGTGCGAGCCTGTTCCCGGAGTGCACAGTGGTTTGAAGTGTCGTGGTCAGGTCATTGAAACAACGAAGAAGGTCACTTATCAGGTGAGCATCAAGGAGCTGGGATACGCTCCGGAGCCGTTCGCCATTGTCGATGCCCTGATGTTTGCCGATGACCACCCGATCGTCGAGATCCCCGACATGTCCGTCCGTTTGAGTGGCCTTGATCGTCACAAGGTTGAGGCCTTGTGGCAGCGTCAGACACAGGTAAGGGTACCGGAAGATAAGCGCGTTCTTTATGATCGTGAGCGCATCACCGCTTTTGCGATTGGCAATCCCTCTGAGGCATTTGGCGAACCCTATCGGGTTTTTGATAAAGAGCGAAAAATTGCCCGTTTGCCCGGACCGCCGTTCCAGTTTCTCGACCGGATTATTGATGTCAAAGGGGAACCCTGGAAGCTGGTTGAGGGAGCAACTGTGGTGGCGGAATATGATGTGCCGCCGGAGGCTTGGTACTTTTCCGCCGGACGACAGTCGGAAATGCCCTTTAGCGTCCTGCTTGAGATCGGCCTGCAGCCCTGTGGCTGGCTCGCGGCCTATCTGGGTTCAGCGTTGACCAGCGCTACCGATCTGTCATTCCGCAATCTGGACGGTCAGGCAATTCAGCACAAAGCGGTGACACCGACTAGCGGAATTCTCACTATCGAGGTAGAGATCACCCGCGTTGCCAGTAGCGGTGGCATGATTATCCAAGGCTACGATTTTGCTGTGCGGGATAATGCGGGCCCGGTTTATACCGGCACCACGGTGTTTGGATTCTTTGCAGCGACTGCACTGGCCCAACAGGTTGGGGTTCGTGGGGCCACACGCTGGCAACCAGCGCCGGAGCAGATCAGCGGGGCCAAAATCTTTGACTATCCTGTCACCGCCCCTTTCCCTGATACCCTGCTACGCATGGTTGACTCCATCGACCTGTTCATTGCTGACGGCGGGCCACAACAACTCGGCTTTATTCGTGGCAGTAAAGTGGTTGATCCTGATGAGTGGTTTTTTAAGGCCCATTTTTATCAGGATCCGGTTTGTCCAGGTTCGTTAGGGCTTGAATCCTTTCTGCAACTGCTCAAGGTTGTGGCCGCCGAGCGTTGGGGTGTTACTGCAGACAGTCGTTTTGAAACCATGGCGCGTGGCGAAGAGCATCGCTGGAATTACCGCGGCCAGATTATCCCCACTAATCACCGCGTCGAGATTGAAGCGGTTATTACCGCGGTTGATGACCAGATACGAATACTCAAAGCGGATGGATTGTTGTCGGTGGACGGTAAGATTATCTACCAGATGAAAGATTTTGCCCTGCGTCTTCACGATTGATTATTGCAGCACGGCTGGTGCTTCACCTGCCGGATAAATTATGTTACAAGGTGCCCAGACTATATTCTGTATCCTAAATTCTAAATTCCACTATCCCTTAGCTTGCAATGGGGTAGTCCATTGAAACTATGAACTTAATCCATCAATGAAATATACCCGTGTCCATATTGAATCGGTCGGTTACGAGCTGGCTCCCATTGTTGTTACCTCGACCGAGTTGGAAAACCGGATAGCACCGGTGTATAAAGCGCTGCACATCGCGCCGGGGCAGTTAGAAGCCCTGACCGGTATCCGTGAGCGGCGCTGGTGGAAGCCCGGGACACCTATCTCTTATGGCGCTATTGCGGCGGCGAAAAAGTCGCTGCAGGAACGCAATATTGCGGCTGAAGATATTGGTGCGGTGGTTTACGCCGGGGTCTGCCGTGAACATTTTGAACCTGCTACCGCCTGCCTGGTTGCTTCGGCACTTGGTATCCGTGGAGACGTAGCGATCTATGATTTATCAAATGCTTGCCTAGGTGTTCTTAATGGAGTGCTTGATATTGCCAACCGCATTGAACTGGGGCAGATTCGCGCCGGACTGGTGGTTGCATGCGAAAGCTCACGGGAAATTAACGAGATCATGATTCAAAAAATGCTCGATAATCCGACCATGCCACTGTTTACCCAATCCCTGGCGACCCTGACCGGTGGTTCCGGTGCCGCTGCGGTACTTTTGACCGATGGTTCCTTTTCACCCTCACGGAGACCAAAGCTGCTCGGTGGGGTGACCGTCGCTGAACCCCAGTATCATGAACTGTGTCGCTGGGGACTGACCCAGGAGTCAGCCGCTTGTCAGCAGCCATTCATGCAGACCGATGCGGTAGCGGTGATGAAACACGGAGTTGAATTGGGCAAACGCACCTGGGAGCTTTTCAGTAGCAAGCTCGGCATTACCGCTGATAAAATCGACAAGGTTATCTGCCATCAGGTCGGGGAAGCGCATCAGCGCCTGATTCTGCAGAACCTTGGTATTGATCCGGCAAAAGATTTTCAAACCTTTGAGTTTCTCGGTAACATGGGTACTGTGTCCCTGCCGATCACCGCAGCAATCGCCAAAGAACGCGATCTGCTGCGTCCGGGCGACCTGGTCGGCTTTCTTGGTATCGGCAGTGGCCTGAACTGTCTGATGATGGCTATTCAATGGTAATTGATTCTCCACTGTTTAAATCCGAATATCCTTTTAAAAGTAATTTTCTCGACCTGAACGGTCTGGCTTATCATTATATTGATGAGGGCAAGGGCGCGCCGGTTGTCATGCTCCATGGCAACCCCAGCTGGTCGTTCTACTATCGCAACCTGGCGCGCCAGCTCAGCAAGCGTCATCGTGTGATTGTGCCGGATCATATCGGTTGTGGTCTGTCGATGAAGCCGGCTGATTCTCTCTATCAATATCACCTCAAGCAGCGGGTCGATGATCTCGAGCGGCTGATTGATCACCTCCAGTTGCCGGAAAAAATTACCCTGGTTGTTCATGATTGGGGTGGCATGATCGGCATGGCCTGGGCGATTCGTCACCCGCAGCGTCTGGCGCGGTTGGTGTTGATGAATACCGCTGCGTTTCATCTGCCCGCCGGCAAAAAACTACCGCCGGCCTTGAAAATCTGTCGCGACACCCAGTTTGGTGCTTTTCTGGTTCAAGGGTTTAATCTTTTTGCCCGCGCCGCTGCCAAGATCGGGTGTCAGCGCAATCCCATGCCGGCCGAACTGCGTCAACTTTATTGTAGTCCTTACGACAACTGGCAACATCGTATCGCGACCTTGCGTTTTGTTCAGGACATCCCACTACAGCCTGAGGATCCCAGTTATACTCTGGTGGGCGAAGTTGAGAAGGGCCTGGCCCAGTTTTCCCAGATCCCGGTCTGTATTCTCTGGGGCGAGAAGGACTTTGTTTTTGATCAACAATTTTTGCGTGAGTGGGAAAAACATTTCCCTCAAGCTGAAGTGCATCGTTTTCCCGACTGTGGCCATTATCTCCTTGAAGATGCAACCGAAGAGATCATTCCGATCATCCGTGACTTTCTGCGGAAATATCCGCCGGAAAAAAACCACACAACATCATGAGCACCGAATCCTTCGGTAATATTGCCGCTTATCTCCCGGCCATAGCCAGACGTCAGCCGGATACGGTTGCGGTACATTGTCCGCTCGGGCGTTTCTCGCCGCAGCAACAGTATTCAGTTTATACCTACGCCGAGCTTGAGTTAGAGAGCAATCGCATCGCGACAATTCTGGGTCACCTCGGTATTAGCCGTGGTGTGCGAACGGTACTGATGGTATCTCCTGGGCTCGAGTTTTTTGCCTTAACTTTCGCCCTGTTCAAGGTGGGAGCTGTGCCGGTTCTGGTCGATCCCGGGATGGGAACAGAAAATCTCAAAATCTGCCTCGAAGAAGCGCAACCGACAGCTTTTATCGGTATTCCTAAAGCACATCTGGCCCGCCGGCTACTGGGTTGGGCGCGCAGTACGTTGACCGTACGATTGACCACCGGCCTGCGTCTATGGTTCGACGAACATTCCCTGCCACGCATGCTCGCAAAAGCTAGTCATCAGGTAGTCTTCACGCCTATCGAGCCTGAGCCGAATGAAACTGCTGCTATTCTTTTCACCAGTGGCAGCACCGGTGTTCCTAAAGGGGTGGTCTATAGCCATCAGAACTTTATTTCCCAGGTTGAAGCGTTAAAGAATATCTATCAGATTGAGCCTGGTGAAATCGACCTGCCGACCTTTCCTCTGTTTGCCCTCTTTGCGCCGGCTCTTGGCATGACCGCGGTTATTCCACAGATGGATTTTACCCGCCCGGGAGAGGTTGACCCGGAAAAAATCATTGCGGCGATCGAGCGGTTTAAGGTGACAACCATGTTTGGTTCACCCGCCTTGATTCGCCGTGTCGCTGTGTATGGTAACCAGTACGGGGTCAAATTGCCGACCCTCAAACGAGCGATCTCTGCCGGTGCCCCGGTGGCGGCAACAACACTGGAACAATTCAGTCATCTACTGCCTGAGGATGCCCGTATTTTCACCCCCTATGGCGCCACTGAAGCCCTGCCAGTCTGTTCGATCGATAGTGTCACTATTCTTGGTGGAACCCGTCAGCGGACCGACCAGGGGCAGGGGGTTTGCGTTGGTCTGCCGGTGCCGGGGGTTACTGTTGGCGTTATTCCTATTACTGATGAGCCCCTGGCTCGGTTTGACCCTGAGTCCTTGCTTGGGGTGGGGCAGATTGGCGAAATCATCGTCGCCGGTGAACAGGTGACCCGTTCCTATTTCAACCGGGCAGAGTCTACCCGGTTGGCTAAAATCGATGATCCCGTCAACAACCGCTTTTTCCATCGCATGGGAGATCTAGGTTACCGTGATGACGTGGGGCGGATCTGGTTCTGCGGGCGCAAAGCTCACCGGGTCATAACCGCAGAAGAAACCCTGTTCACCATCCCCTGTGAAGGGGTTTTCAATGTCCACTCCGAGGTTTTTCGCACGGCTCTGGTCGGGGTCGACATTAGTGGAAAAAAGGTGCCGTTACTCTGTGTCGAACTAGAACCGGGAACCAGCCCCGCGCGGCATGCGCACATCATAGCTGATCTTGGTCAGATCGCCGGTAAGTTTCCCCATACCGCAACAATAGAACGTTTCCTGATTCATCCGTCTTTCCCTGTGGATATTCGCCACAACGCCAAAATTTTTCGGGAAAAACTGGCAACCTGGGCTCAGCAGCAGGTAACCCGATGATTCTGGTAACCGGTGGCCGTGGATTTCTTGGTGGTGCCATCGTCAGGATGTTGCTCGAACAGGGCAAGCCGGTTCGTTCGCTGGCGCGTCATCATTGTCCACAATTGGAGGCTGCCGGAGTTGAGCAGATTATCGGCGACTTGAGCGCTCCGCTACTGGTTGAAAAGGCGATTAAAGGGTGTGACCTGGTTTATCATGTCGCCGCCATCGCCGGGGTCTGGGGGAAATATCAGGATTTTTACACCGCCAATGTCATAGGCACTGAAAATGTCATCAACGCCTGTCGCAACCAAGAGGTGACGCGGCTGGTTTATACCAGTTCGCCCAGTGTCGTCTTTGATGGCACCGATATGGAAGGGGTTGATGAGTCGGCTCCTTATCCGCAGCACTTCCACGCCGTATATCCGCAAACCAAAGCGCAGGCGGAACAGTTGGTTCTGGCGGCCAATGGTGATCAGCTTGCTACAGTGGCATTACGGCCGCATCTGATCTGGGGACCGGGGGATAATCATCTGGTCCCGCGTATTTTAGAGCGCGGCAGAAAAGGGCAATTGCGGCGCATCGGCAAGGGTGACAATCTGATCGACGCGGTCTATATCGATAACGCCGCTATGGCTCATCTGCAGGCAGCACAGCAGCTGGCGATCGGTTCCCCGGTTGCCGGCAAAGTGTATTTTATTGCCAACAACGAGCCGATTCCGCTGTGGGATCTGGTTAATCAGATCCTCGCTGCCGGGAATCTGCCGCCGGTCACTAGAACCATCTCCCCGCAGCTTGCCTATCTGGTCGGTGCTTTGCTGGAAACAATCTATAAAAACCTGCGCCTGACCGGAGAACCCCGCATGACCCGTTTTGTCGCCCGTGAGCTTGCTACCGCCCACTGGTTTGACTTGAGTGCCGCCCGGCGTGATTTCGGCTACCTGCCGCAGGTCAGTATTAAAGAGGGGATGGAGCGGCTGCGTGTTTGGTTGCAGCAGGAAAATCCTGCCCCTACAGGAAAAAAGTAGCACCGTCCATCCGCTATAGGCCTTTAAACATCTCTGATCTCATCTTGACTTATCAAATCTAATAAGGTATCAATGTTGATAATGTGGCATATACGGGAACATCACAAATTAAATAAAGTGGTTGAAAAATTACCATTGCAGGTCGTAAAAAAATACGAACTTTGGAAAAGTATAGTTTTCCGGCATGGTCCGGATAAATTGAAGGAATTTCCCGGTTTTCATGACGAAAAGTTAAAAGGAGACCGCGCAGGGCAACGATCATCACGACTCAATATTCAATATCGTATTATTTACACAGTCGAAAGAGAGGTTGTTTCGGTCTATGTGATTGATATAACACCTCATAAATATTAGGAGGTTAAAATTATGACAATCAATAAATCCAATTTTAAAACAGCAAAGCAGCATGCTGTTTTAACGACTGGCGAAGTAATTAAGATGCTGCGTGAATTAAAAGGATGGACGCAGGAGGAGTTAGCTAAGTATTGCTCAATCAATGCGAAAAATATCAGTATGCTTGAAAATGATAGAATCGAAATCGGAAAAAAAAGAGCATTACAGCTTGCCACTGCATTTGATGTTCATCCTGCCATCATTATGTTTCCTGAATACGAATCAAAAGAGATTCAAAAAGTAACTTAACATATCTAGCTGCCTTCGTACGTTGACAGCAGGAGGAGTTTGGTGCCCATTGATATTTCACTCTGGCAATCGCCACCAACAGCGCTGACGATTGAGACTGAAGAGCTTCATCTGTGGCGCTTTCGCACCGATATTTCTGCTCAAAAAGCCGATATCCTGCGCCAATCACTGTCAGCTGATGAATGTGTCCGCGCTGATCGCTTTATTCGACCTTTCCATCAGATAAAATTTATAGCCGCTCGTTACGGCTTGCGCCGAATTCTCGCCAGGTATCTAGAATGCTTGTCTGAGTCAGTTGGATTTGACTACGGTCCGCAGGGAAAACCCTCTCTCGTAAAGCAACATCGTTCAGATTTCAATTTTAATTTGTCCCACTCTGGCGACTGGGCCATTATAGCTGTTTCAGCGGGGCCTGACATCGGTGTTGATGTCGAAGAAGTTAAGGACAAAGATAATTTGCAGCAGCTTGGTGACTATGCTTTTGATAAGGCCGAAAAGAGACTGTTTGCAGCTTTTTCTCCTACCCGCAAACAGCGCGGTTTTTACCGCCTGTGGACAGCCAAAGAGGCCAGATTGAAAATGCTCGGAGTGGGTCTTGGCAACATGAATAAGGTTGTTATGCCGGCATACGAACATTTTTTTGTGCCGGCAAAAGGCTATGTTGCCGCCGTTGCTGTAGATCATCATGTGGCACGGATCGTCCGGTATCATGATGTGCTGACCAGATAACTCTTTATAACCCCCATCTTTGTGATAATCTTTAGTTGATCACCTGAACCCATAGGTAACGTTTATGAAAAAACAGCTACAACGGCTGATGGTGTTTCTGCTGCTGTTATCCGGCTGGCTGAGTGCCTTTCTGGTGACGGGACAGTTTGGCCGTGCTTCACTTTATCTGCTGGTGCCGGTTTTTCTGCTTGGCAGCGGGATGGGGTTAATGCTTAAGCTGACCCATATTCGGGCTACCGTACTCACCCTGGCAGTTACGGCTATTGCCGCCCTGGCGCTGCTCAACCAGTTTTTTCCTCAGCACACACCGCGTCTGTCTGCCTTTAAGACAACACCTCCTGATCTCTTTCGGGTCAGTATTGAGGTGCCGGTTGCTGATGAATTGTCCGAATTCATGAGCGAACGTGTTCTTGAAAGTTCATCCCCTCTCACTATCCAGTTGATTGCCCGACTGCCGGCCCCGGCTCGCCAGATGCTGATCGTTGAAGACCGGATGTACGTGACCTTGTCTGATCTTGGTGCAATCTATCTGATCGAACCAATCAGCAGAGCCCAACCCGAGGATCACCCGATTCTCTATCATTCCGGGCTGGATCGTCCTTTTGGTTTGGCCATTAGTAAAGGGCGATTGTTTGTTGCTGAACCCTATCAGGTGCTTGAGCTGATCGATAGTAATCTTGATCACCTGGTTGATACAGAAAAAGTTCTGCTCGATGGTTTGCCCGATGATGGTGGTCACTGGATGCGGGCTCTGATCAGTGGCCATGAAGGATTCCTTTATTTGTCCATTGGTTCTCGTTGTAATACTTGTGAAGAGGAGGATCAACGGCGAGCGACCATGATCAGGATTGATCCCGATACTGGTGAAGCGCGTGAATTTGCCCGTGGTTTGCGCAACAGCTTAGGATTAGCGATAGCGCCGGATACCGGCCAGCTATGGGGGACCGATATCAGCCGTGAACTGCAGGGACGGACTCCCCCACCGGATGAGTTGAATCGTATCACTGCAGAAAAGCACTACGGCTGGCCATATTGTTATGGTCAACAGGCTCCTGATCCGCAATTAGGCTCGGAGCAGTTATGTCGCGATACTGTGCCTGCTGCCGTTAATCTCCCCCCCCTGTGTCTGCCCCTCGGGCTTGTTTTCGGTTCTCGCTTAGAGGCACCTGAGGACTATCAGAACAGTATCTACATTGTTTGTCTTGGTAGCGGTTATCCTCGCGGCCCGAAAATTATCCGCATGACATATGACCAGGGTGAAATCGGCGGGAAGGTGACGGATTTTTTACGTGGTTGGGATCCTGCGTGGGGGACGCCGATAGCTCTGGCCGTATCGCAGCAGGGCGATTTATATATCAGTGATGAAAAAACTCAGGCAATCTATCGAGTGCGTTGGCCCGAGACAGCAAATCAGGGGGAGTTGCAAACACGTTGATGCCATTGTTTACAACCGCCTTGTTTTATCCGGAAGGATTTTCTCCTTGACACTCTACGGTCTATTTGGTACTTCAATCTGCACGCCGGATCGGCGTATATCGGCCCCGTCGCCAAGTGGTAAGGCAGAGGTCTGCAACACCTTTATCAGCAGTTCGAATCTGCTCGGGGCCTCCAATAACTCAAAAGTGCCAGCCGTTAACGGCTGGCACTTTTTTTTCGTGCGCCCGGCAGGGCGCGTGGTGCGCAAGCACCATCCATTTGGTT